>JAFVHN010000018.1 GCA_017474515.1 Prevotella sp.
AGGATGTTGAGGGCAGAATGAACCTGCACGGGGAAATGCCTGAAGGCGTGGCAGAACTTGTCGATGTTGAACTCAAAGGAGCTGCCCAGCCCGCTGCCCACGCCTATTTGGTAGAAGTAGGCGAGGTGCTCGTAAACGGTCCTTATATAGTCTTTCGGGGGAAATGTCTCGTCCACGCGCTTGCTCAGCTTCCGTTTGTCGTTGTCGTTGTAGAGCATCACGGCGTAGGCCTTTTTGCCGTCGCGCCCGGCGCGCCCGGCCTCCTGGAAGTAGGCTTCTATGGAGTCGGGGCAGTCGATGTGAATGACCAGCCTGACGTCGGGTTTGTCGATGCCCATTCCGAAGGCGTTGGTGGCCACCATCACGCGTGCGCTGCCGTCGTGCCATTGGCGCTGCCGCTGGTCCCTGACGACGTTTTCCAGTCCGGCGTGGTAGGCAAGGGCGCTGATGCCGGAGGCCACCAGGTGGTCGGCAATTTCCCTGGTGCGCTTGCGGCTTCTCACATAGACGATGGCGCTGCCGCCTACGGCGTTGAGGATGTGCGCCATCTGCGCGAGCTTGTCGGTGGCGTGCCTCACGACGTATGCCAGGTTGTCGCGCCGGAAGCTCATGCGGAACACGTTCTCGCGGTTGAACTCCAGCCGCTGTTGAATGTCGGAAACAACCCTCGGCGTGGCCGTGGCCGTAAGCGCCAGGATGGGCACACGGCCGGCGTTTTTCTTGTTGGCGGCAATGATTGTCCTGATGCGGGCTATGTGGAGGTAGGAGGGCCGGAAGTCGTAGCCCCACTGGCTGATGCAGTGGGCTTCATCCACGGTGACAAAGCTGACGTTGACGTGGCTCAACTTCCTCTGGAACAATTCGGAGTTGAGCCTTTCGGGTGAGATGTAGAGCAGTTTTGTGTTTCCCAGGATGGCGTTTTCCAGCGTATTGACGACCTCGCCGTGGGTCATGCTGCTGTTGATGGCGGCTGCCCTGATGCCGTTTTTCCTCAGGTGCGCCACCTGGTCTTTCATCAATGCTATGAGCGGTGTGATGACGATGCACACGCCATCCATGGCCAGCGCCGGCACCTGGAAGGTGATGCTCTTGCCGCCGCCGGTGGGCATGAGGCCCAGGGTGTCGTTGCCCTGGCAGATGCTGTCGATGATGTCTTTCTGTATGCCCCTGAAGTCGGGGTAGCCCCAGTACTTCTGCAAGATGGCCTTCAGGTCGGTGCTGTCTGTGCCGGTCATGTAGTCGGAGCCGTGCGTTTGAAATCGGCCTCGCCCTCATCCTCGGCAGGCCTGATGTCTTCTATCTGCAACTGCACGTCGTTGTGCTTGAAAATGTTCTCCTCAATGGTGTAGACGATGTCGAAGGAGCGCTTGCTCTTGATGTAGCGTGCCGAGGCGCTCTGGCCGAAGGCGATGCCGTTCATCACGTTGTTCGACTTCGAGTCCACCAACTCCAGTTTGATGTGCTCCTGGTCGCGTCCCACCACCTTGCTTGTGCCGAAGTCATAGACGCCTGTGGTGCAGAAAAGCGGTTTCTGGTTCATCGGTCCGAATGGCCCGAAGCGCCGCAGCTCGTTGTGCAATTTCTTCGTGATGTCCTTGAAGTCGATGATGGCATCGACGTTGAGCATGGCCTCCGTCTGCTCGGGTTGAATGTGGTCCTCGACGTATTTCTGGAAACGTTTCCTGAACTCGGGGATGTCGTCCCACCGCAGGGTGAGGCCCGCGGCGTAGGTATGTCCTCCGAAGTTCACCAGGAGGTCGCGGCAGCTCTTGATGGCCGAGTAGATGTCGAAGCCCGTCACGCTCCTTGCCGAGCCAGTGGCGTAGTCTTCGTCGCGCGTCAGCACCACCGTGGGCCTGAAATATATTTCGGTGAGCCTTGATGCCACGATGCCGATGACGCCCTTCTTCCAGTTCTCGTCGTAGAGCACGATGCTGGAGTGCCTTTTCTGGCTCTCTATGCGCGCCACGATTTGGTTGGCCTCCTCGGTCATCTGCTTGTCGATGTCCTTGCGCTGCTCGTTGTAGGTGTTGATGTGCTTGGCCTTGCGCAGGGCCGAGGGGAAATGGCGTTCCACCAGCAGGTCCACCGACTCCTTGCCGTTCTCCATGCGTCCCGAGGCATTGATGCGCGGGCCTATCTTGAAGATGATGTCGCTCATGGAAATCTCACGGCCGTTGAGCCCGCAAATGTCGATGATGGCCTTCAGCCCCACCGAGGGGTTCTGGTTGAGCTGTTTCAGGCCGTGGAAAGCCAGGATGCGGTTCTCATCGACCACCGGCACGAGGTCGGCGGCAATGCTCACCGCCACGAAGTCGAGCAGGGGGATGAGCTGCGAGAACGGAATGGCGTTGTTCTTGGCAAAGCCCTGCATGAGCTTGAAGCCCACGCCGCAGCCGCAGAGATGTTTGAAGGGGTAGGTGTCGTCGGCACGCTTCGGGTTGAGAATGGCCACGGCCGGCGGCATCTCGTCGTCGGGCACATGGTGGTCGCAGATGATGAAGTCGATGCCCAGCGTCTTGGCAAAGGCAATCTGCTCCATGGCCTTGATGCCGCAGTCGAGAATGATGATGAGTTTCACGTTCGTTTCCCGCGCATATTCTATTCCCTTGCGGCTCACCCCGTAGCCTTCCTCGTAGCGGTCGGGGATGTAGTAGTCCACGTTTGAATAGAACTGCAGCAGGAACTTGTACACCAGCGCGACGGCCGTGCAGCCGTCCACGTCGTAGTCGCCATACACCAGTATGCGCTCCTTGCGCCCCATGGCATCGTTGAGCCTGTCCACGGCCACGTCCATGTCTTTCATGAGGAAAGGGTCGATGAGGTCGCCCAGCTGTGGCCGGAAAAACCGCTTGGCAGCCGGCTCTGTCGTGATGCCGCGCCTCACGAGAATCTGGGCCAGTATGGGGCTGATGTTCATCTTGGCCCCCAAAGCCTCAGCTGCTTTCCTCTCTTCTGGTGTTGGTGGTTCGTAATTCCATTTAAAATGCATTTATATATTTTTTTTATTCCTTGCTGCCTAAGCCCTCTTTCCTGGGAAGGAGGGTGCGGGGTGGACCTTCTCTCCCTGCTTGCGGGAGTGGCCGGCGTGGACTCGTTTAGTGGCCGGTATGTGTGCCTTTGAGAGCCCGGATGTGCGCCCTTGAGGGTCCGGATTTCAGTGCTCCATCCCTTTTTTCGGGGGTGGAAGGGGGCTGCCAGGCCCCCGTTGGCGTATGTACACAATAATCCGGCGCTAAGTTACGCCTTTTTTTTCAATCCCGCAACCATTCATTCTTTAAAAAAACATAAAAATGTATTTCACACCCCAACATTCTGTCTTTTGGGCAGCTTTTTTTACAAATTAACCAATGAAAAAACAGCAATGGAACTTTCGTATAGTCTTGTTTCTGCAAATAATTTGGCATTCCCCTCACAAAAAACTTTCTAAAACCTTTCTTAATAAACATTAGTTTCAACACGTTTGGAAACTTACGAATATGCAGTTTCGTATTGTATAAATATGCTTGTTGGTTAACGCAAATGATGAGGTCTTGAGGTTTTGTTGGTTTAGTATGGTTTCTTACAAATAATAACGGATTGAAATATAGCGATTTATAACGTGTTAATTCCAGTCCTTCTGCGAGTCGTTTGCAAATAGGACTGCAGTCGTATGCGGGAAGGACTGGAGTCGTTTGCGGGTTGGACTGGAGTTTTTTGCCGTTTGGACTGGAGCGATTTGCCGTATAGGCTGGCATGACATTTCATTTTGGGCGTGGAACTGCATAAATTTTCATTTGCAAGATTACCATTAGAAAACAAAATCCGACGTTGAAGGAGCCGATTTTGAAGGAGCTGACGCTTAGGAGCTGACGCTTAGGAGCTGAAGTTATAGGAGCCGACGCTTCCAAGCGTCGGAGTAAATATATTCTCGAAAAAACTCCTGCAACGTCGGTTTTTTTTATCTTGAGAAATTGGAAGTTTTTTTTATATACTCCGACGCTCGGAGGCGTCGGCTCCTATAGAGTCGGCTCTTACTGACATTGTTACATTCACTCGGAAATGAAAAGAAAAACAAGTTGTTCTATTCCTTTTCGCTCGTTTATTCGTAACTTTGGATAAGTTACTTGCACTCGGAAATGAAAAGAAAAACAAGTTTTCCTTTTGCATTTCGCTCGTTTATTCGTAACTTTGACCCGTGAAATAGAATTTAACTGAAAATCCCATGATTAACGAACAACTGTTACATCCGGAAAGCATTGTAGTAATAGGCGGCTCCAACAACGTTCACAAACCTGGCGGCGCCGTGGTGAGAAACATTCTTCAGGGCGGCTACAAGGGCACGCTGCGCGTGGTGAACCCCAAGGAAGACGAGGTGCAGGGCATCAAAGTGTTTCACGACGTGAAAGAGGTGCCCCCCACCGACCTGGCCATCCTGGTGGTGGCCGCAAAGTATTGTCCCGACTACGTGGAATACCTGGCGAAGGAAAAGCAGGTAAAGGCATTCATCATCATTTCGGCGGGCTTCGGCGAAGAAACGGAAGCCGGTGCTGAATTGGAGCGGCGCATTGTTGACACTTGCGGCCGCTATGGTGCGGCGCTGATAGGCCCCAACTGCATCGGCCTGATGAACAGCTGGCACCATAGCGTGTTCACCAAGCCCATCCCTACGCTGAAGGCCGACGGCGCCGACTTCATCAGCGGGTCGGGGGCCACGGCGGTGTTCATTCTGGAAAGTGCCGTGATGAAAGGCTTGCCGTTCAATAGCGTATGGAGCATCGGCAACGGCAAGCAGATAGGCATTGAGGACGTGCTTCAATGGATGGACGAGCACTTCGACCCCGAAACGGACTCGAAGGTGAAATTGCTATACATTGAGAATGTGGGCAATCCCGACAAGCTGCTCTTCCACGCCAGCTCGCTCATACGCAAGGGGTGCCGCATCGCCGCCATCAAGGCCGGTTCGAGCGAGAGCGGAAGCCGGGCGGCATCGTCGCACACCGGTGCCATGGCATCGAGCGACGCCGCCGTGGAGGCTTTGTTCAGGAAGGCGGGCATCGTGAGGTGCTTCTCGCGCGAGGAGCTCACCACGGTGGGCTGCATCTTCAAGGTGATGGATACCTGCGAGGCACTTGGCAACAACACGGGCAGGGGCGCAAAGCCGCAACTGAAGAACTTCGCCATCGTGACGCATGCCGGAGGGCCGGGCGTGATGCTTACCGATGCCTTGTCGAAGGGCGGCATGAACATTCCCAAGCTGGAAGGGCCGCTGGCCGAGGAGCTGAAATCGAGGCTGCTACCCGGCTCGTCGGTGAGCAACCCCATCGACATCCTGGCCACGGGGACGGGCGAGCACCTGGGCATTGCCATCGACTTCTGCGAAAAGGAACTCGACGACATCGACGCGGTGTTCGTCATCTTTGGCACGCCCGGACTGGTGCAGCTCTACGAGGCTTACGACATGCTTCACAAGAAGATACAGGAATGCCGAAAACCCATTTTCCCCATCCTGCCGAGCATCTACACGGCGGGGCCTGAGGTAAGCGAATTCCTGAGCAAGGGGCACGTAAACTTCAGCGACGAGGTGACGCTGGCCACCGCCCTGACACAAGTGATGCAGACTCCCGCGCCCGCCGCGCCGGAGATAGAACTGTTCGGCGTTGACGTACCGCGAATCCGCGATATTATTAGCAAGGTGAAAGAGCCGGGCTATGTGTCGCCAGACATGGTGAGGCAGCTCTTTGAGTGCGCCGGCATTCCCATGGTTCCCGAGAAAGTGAGTGCGGAGAAAGAGGACCTCATCGCCTTTGCCGAACAGGTGGGCTACCCCGTGGTGGCCAAGGTGGTGGGACCTGTTCACAAAAGCGACGTAGGGGGCGTGGCACTCAACATCAGGACTCCCGAGCACCTGGCGCTGGAGTTTGAACGGATGATGAAGATAGAAGGTGCCGTGGCCGTGATGGTTCAGAAGATGTTGAAAGGCACCGAGGTGTTCATAGGCGCGAAGTACGAACAACGATTCGGACATGTGGTGCTCTGCGGACTGGGCGGCATCTTCGTGGAGGTGCTGAAAGACGTGAAAAGCGGCCTGGCTCCCCTCTCCTACCCCGAGGCGTTCAGCATGATCCACTCGTTGAAAGGCTATAAGATTCTAAAGGGAACGCGCGGACAAAAAGGCATCAACGAGCAGAAATATGCCGAGGTGATAGTGCGGCTGAGCACCTTGCTTCGCTTTGCCACCGAAATCAAGGAACTGGACATCAACCCGCTGCTGGCCGACGAGAAAGGCGTGGTGGCCGTGGATGCCCGGATATTGATAGAACCGAAATTATAAAGTGAAGATTTTCAAGTGAAGAGTGAAGAATGAAGAGTGAAGAATTTGCTACCGCCTTTCTAAGTGAAGAGTGAAGAGTGAAAAGTGAAGAATTTGCTACCGCCTTTCTAAGTGAAAAGTGAAGAATTTGCTGCCGCCATTTATAAGGCGAAAAACGGATGGCGGTAGCAAATTCTTCACTCTTCACTTTTCACTCTTCACTTTAATTTTTCATCCGCAATGGAAATAAGTTTCCACGAGTTTTTGCATGGCCTCGGGGCTATGCTCGGCCTGCTTGCGGAGGGTACCGTCGCGGAAGGCTCGTAGCTGGTGGATGATGTCGTCGAGCATGGCGGGTGAGAACACGCCATATTCCTCATACACCGCGCGTTGTCTTTCCAGACAATCGGCAGAGGCTACACAGCTATCGGGCAATTGGGCCAGTTGAGCCAGCCGTGCGGCGTTGGCGGCGTCGTGGATGTTGACGTTGACGTATGTGCGTTCGGCAACCTCCAACGCATTTTCCATCTCAAAGCCATGACGACAGGCCACGCACAACCCTGCCAGGAGCTGGTAGAGGTCGGCACTGCCGTCGGGCGAGCGCATCTCAACGGTCTGCTTGACAGTGGTGTCGTAATGGATCTCATCCTCAACGGGATTGGCCAGCCGGCACATGTCAACTCCTGTTGCCCATCCCAGCGGCACACGCACCAGCACGGAGCGGTTGCGGTCGCCCCAACAAATGTTGGTGGGAGCCTCCTGATGGGGCACCAGGCGGAAATAGCTCGTGGGGTTCTTGTTTCCAAAGGCCGTGATGCTGGGGGCGAGGTCCATCATACCGGCAATCATGCGGCGTGCGTCGGTGCTCAGTTGTCCGTCGGTGAGCATGCGGTTCTTGCCGTCTTTCATCATGCGCATGTGGATGTGGAGGCCGCTTCCGGCCTTTCCCGTGGTAATCTTCGGCGCGAAGGTCACATTGAACCCTTCTTGCCAGGCCAGGTTGCGGATGACCCATTTGGCCAGCATCAGCTGGTCGGCGGCTTCTTCCACCTTGACGGGGAGGAACTCTATTTCGTTCTGCTCATATACGAGTCCGCCATATTTGAAGTTCCCCACCTCTGAGTGTCCGTATTTTATCTGTCCGCCGGTCTGGGCAATGTAGTGCATGCACTTCTGCCTGAAAGCGTTTGTCTTGGCGTAGGGCCCCGACTCGTGGTACCCGTGCTGGTCGATGGCAGGAAACACGCCCTCGTCGCTCTTGATAACATAGTATTCCAGTTCGCCCATGGCCTCAAACTCCATTCCCGTGACGTCGGTGAACGCCTTGGCAGCCTTCGCCAACGTCTGCTCGGGAGCACTGGCCAGCGGACGGCTATCCTTGTCGAAGAAGGAACAAAGCAGGCTGAGCGTGGGAAGTTCGGCAAAGGGGTCCACGAAAGCCGTGCGGAAACGCGGGAGCACATAGAGGTCGCTGGCCCCTGCCTCGATGAACGAGAACAGGCTGGAGCCGTCAACACGCTCGCCGCAACTCAGGATGGTGTCCACATAGTCCATGTTGGTGACCACATAGTTGAGCGTCTTGAGCTTGCCGTCGCCGCCCGGATACATGAAGTTGACCATGCGGATGTCGTTTTCACGAATAAAGTGCAGAATGTCGGCCTTCGTGAAATCGGAAGGCTGTTTCTGCAAGAATGCCACCACGCGGTTGGCATTCTTTTCAAGAATAGTTTTTTTTTCGCACATAGTTGTTTTAAGGATTGACTAATGTTATGTAGAAGATCGTTTCAATCTGATAAGCAATAGGCCGATGGCCGTCCAGATGAGTTCCCTCAGCCTGACAATCAGTGCCACGAAGATGCCAGCCGAGGCCGTCAGTCCCAATCCGCCCACCGACATAAGGAACCCTCCTTCGCGCCCTCCCAACTGTAAGGGCATGAAGAAAAGCATGTTGGCAAAAAGGGAGGTGAAAGCCAGGATGAGCACACACTGAATATAGTTCATCGACGGCATGAGCACCAGAAGGCAGAACATGATTTCGAGGGCCGACACGAAACGGCACGACAGTTCAAGCACTACGGCGCAGAAAAAAGTGCGGGGATTTTGGTTGTGCAAGGCAGCAATCTGGCGGTCGATGGTGTCGAGCTGCTCTCGGTGTTCGTCGATGAATTTCCTCACTCGCTTCTTGGTGCCGGGCACATGGCGCAAAAGGTTCATCAGCCGCAGGGCAAGTCCTTTCTTGTAGCCTTTCAGAAAAAACCAGATGGCCACAAGGCAGAACAGTGCCACAAGGCCCAACAAGGTGGCCATGAAGGGCGTGACGGGCTGGGTGGTCACAAACAAAATGACACTGAGCAGCCAAAACCATAAATGACTGAAAATATGCGTCATCACATAAAGGATGACCGATGATGACGCCCGCTCGGTGCCTATCTTCGGGGCCAGTTCCATGATGCGGTAAGGTTCGCCGCCCATCAGTCCGCCGGGCGTGGCATAATTGAGCGCAAAGCCGGAGACCGTGATTTTATAAAGCCACCAAAAGGAGAAAGGCGCCGGCAGTTTTTTCCCATCGGCAGTTGGCGGCTCCTGGCTGCGGATGATGACGTACCAAGCCGCGGTATTGAAAACGTAAAGCACGGCCCACAGGGCGACTACGGCCAAAAACCAATAGCCGGCATGCTGCACGCCCTGCCACACCTCTTTGAAGTCGAGCTGTGTCACCATGATGACAAGCACGGCAAGACCAAAGAGGAAAAAGCCGTTCTGATACTTTTTTTTCATGTTGAAAGCTGAAAATGTCGGCAACGCTTATTCGGCCGTTTCCTCCTCGCTTTTCCTTGCCTTGCCTTTTTTGTCGTCCTTGTCGCCGGCATCGTGTTTCTTGGGGATGGCAAACCTTACTTTCTCGCTCTCGTCGCGCTTTTCATGGTAAAGCTTGGGCAGCGGATTCTTCAACGGTTCGTCATAATTGATGCGGTTGCGCGACATGTCGATGGCGGCAAACACGGCATGCCTGAACGAGCACTCGTCGGCAAGGCCCTTGCCGCCTATTTCGGTGGCGGTGCCGTAGATGGGCATTGTACACACCACAGGCAGTCCGGCAAGGAAGCCATAGCCCTCGCCCTGGTCGAGGGTCATGAAGGGCACGGTGCCCTGGTCGCTGTACATGGCCAGCACGGCATCATAGAACTCAAAACTCCTATTGGCAAAGAACTCATCGGCGGCGTAGGGGCCGAAAGCCTGTATGCCCGCACCCTCAAGAGCCTTGATGACGGGCTTTATAATGGTTTCCTCCTCGTTGCCCCAAGCACCGTTCTCGCCTTTCGGGTTGAGGGCCAATACAGCTATGCGGGGCGTTGACAGACGGAAGTCACGCTTCAAGAGTCCGTGAAGGGTGGCAATGCGCTGACGGAGTTGTTCGGGAGTGATGTACTGTATAATATCTTTCAATGGTATATCACTGGTAGCCAGTGCCAAACGCAGTTGTTCGTTCAACAACATATTGAAGGCTTTTCCAGTACTCTCGGTGCGCTTTTCCAAATAGGAAAGCTGTCCCTCAAAAGGCTGTCCATTCACTTGAACACCCTTTCTCACCGGTAGTGCCACAAGGGCATCAACGAGATGTGCCGAGGCGTCGTCGGCAGCACGTTTCAAGGCCTTGAAGGCAGCCACGGCCGAATCGGCCGTGGGGGTGCCCAGTTCCACCTTCGTTTCCTCATCATAGGCGGCTATCATGTTGATTTTCCCATCCTGCGCATCTTCGGCCTTGCCGATGACGGTGAAATTGGCCTGCAAGCCGAGTGCATTGCGGTGATAAATGGCCACTTTGGGCGAACCATAGACAATGGGTGTACACAGCTCAAGCATGGTAGGCTCGGCAAAAGTCTTGAAAATGAGTTCATAACCCGTTCCATTGGTGTCGCCGTGGGTGATGGCCACCCTGACTTTTCTTTCTTCCATCTTTTTTCTCCTTTTACGTTTTTTGTTAAAGATATAAAACCCTCTTGACAGGACAATCATCGGTCCTGGAGGGTGACCGTATATAATGCGGCTTCCAACTGCCGCATGGTGTTTCTCTTTTTGTGGCCAGGTGCAAAGACGAAGGCTTCGGCCACGATGATGCGCCCCTGGTGTTCAACGACATGGGCCACGAAAGGCCCTCCCATCATGTCGCCGCTCATCTGCCATAGTCCCCGGAACACGAGGCGGCCCTGCTGTTGCCGGGCAAGCACCGTCCGGCCGACGGTTTCCATATACATCCCGTCCTTTTCACCGGGGATATTGGCTTTCATCACGCTATCGCGCTTGTCGGGAAAACGGCGATAGTCCCACGCGTCGGCGCTGAAACTATAGAGGCAAATGTTCTGCATTACTTCAACGCCGTCGTCCGAAAGCCACACGAAATCCTTGCCCTGTTTGCTTCTTACCATACCCTCCGGCACTTGCATGTTCAGTTGCATGATTTCTCGTATCATACGCTCTGACTGAGCGTTATGACTTTCGTTCAAACGTGCTGCTGCGGCATTGAGTTCATTACGTTCCAACATATTGCGCAACCTGTCGGCATTCTTTTTGTCGAGGTCTTTTGAGAGACGCCGGGCCGACGGCGAGGTGACATATACAAGCAGCTGCCCCGTGACGAAAGCGTTCTTCTCGTGTCTTATCAGCGTGTGGTCATAACGGCTGCTGTCTGTTTCCACCACCACGATGTTCCTGTAGATTCGGGTTGCCGGGGTGAGCGTCTTGCCGGTTTTCACCACATCGAAGGCCGGTTCATCCTGCGGCAACGCCTCACATGGCACGCTCAACGCCTCTTCCACCGCGCCGAGGGCATCGTCGTCGTTGCCCACCAGCACCACCTCAAAGGGCCTTCCCACGGCCCCCTGCCCTTCTTTCCCTTTCTTTTGGCATCCCACCAAGAGAAGCCCGGAAAAGAGCAACAGCACCAACCTCAGCGGCACAGCACCTGAACGACTAAACACGCCAGCATTTTTGTCTTTGCCATTTGTCATTTATCCTTTAGCGCCAGCGATTTCGTATTAAGCAGGCCGCAGGCCGCGTCAATGTCTTGTCCACGACTTGCCCGGATGGTGGTGAACACTCCGCTGCGCGTCAGGAAGTCGCGCAGGCGCAGCATGGTGGCCTCGTCGGCACCGTGAAGGTCGGTGCCCGGTATGTCGTGGAAACGGATGAGGTTCACGCGGCAATCCAGCCCCCTGAGTAGCCGTGCCACGGCCCGCGCATGGGCCGGAGAGTCGTTCACGCCGCCAAAAACGATGTATTCAAACGACAGCCGCCGTTGGTGGGCAAAGTCATATTGCCGCAACAGCTCCACCACCTCCTCTATGCCCATGGCGCGCTCAGCAGGCATCAGCGCGAGGCGTTGCGGCGGCAGGGGCGAATGAAGGCTGATGGCCACATGGCACTCGCTCTCGTCGAGAAAGCGTTTCAGTTTTTCTTTCACGCCCACGCTGCTCACGGTGATACGTCGCGGGCTCCAGGCATACCCCCAGGGAGCCGTCAGCACCTCGGTGGCACGCAACACGTTATCGAGGTTGTCCATCGGCTCGCCCTGCCCCATGAAAACGATATTGGTGAGGTGGTCGCGCTCGGCCACGCCGGCCACCTGGTTGAGGATGGCGGCGGCATCAAGATTTCCCTGGAAGCCCTGCCGCCCTGTCTGGCAGAACACGCAGCCCATGCGGCATCCCACCTGGCACGACACGCAGAGTGTGGCACGGTCGCCGTCGGGAATCATCACCGTTTCAACGTAGCGTCCGTCGGCACCGCCCCTGCCCTCTCCCGCCATCGTTGCCGGGAAAAGGTATTTCACCGTGCCGTCGGCCGACTGCTGCATCATGGCCGCAGCCTGTCGCCCCACCACATAGCTTTCCTTCAACCGCTCACGCAGTTCCTTTTTCAGATTCCCCATGCCGTCGATGGTTTCGACATGCTTTCCATAGAGCCACGACGCCATCTGGTTGCCCACAAAAGCAGGGGCACCGAGGGCCGTGGCCACCGCGCGCAGCTCGTCGAGCGTCATGCCAAGAAGGGACAATTTCTCTTTACTCATCGTTCAACCGTATTTATTTTGCAAAATTACGGAAAATTTTTGAGAGTAGAAGAGGAAAACGGAAAAATGTTTGCGAAGACGGTATGATTGGACATGATTGGACTGTTTATGCAAATGAGCCCCCTGTCATTCCGATGGGTTTGGCAAGTAACTCCCGACAGTCATTCCAACTCACCTTCTCATGCCAGTCCTGACCGCAAACGACTCCAGTCCGAACCGCAAACGACTGCAGTCCAAACCGCATCCTACTCCAGTCCTACTTTAAGACGAATTAAAGTAGGACTGGAGTATAAAAAGCCTAAAACATTATGGGTTAATCCGTTATCTTTAACCGAGCATCACGCAGAAAAAACAATGCATTTTGGGCCTTCAAAAAACGTCTTTGAAGGCCCCGATTTAGCGGAATTCCACCCATTTTTGTCACGTCGTTTACTTATTCTTTATTTCTATTATTGTTAAACACTGATTGCATTACGACTTTTAAGCACGTTCCGCAAATCAAAAAGAAAACTCACAAATTTGCAGATAATTTGCATATCCGTGAGTTTCCTTGATGAATCTCGAATAACTATTGTCCCAGGAACTCTGATGCCATACGGTTAATTTCATCAATGTCCACCGGTTCAAGCACGATTTCTTCTGGTTGCAAGTTCAGAAGGAACTGCATATAGCTGGGCAGAGTTAACAAATGCCCCTCCCTGCCTATATTGTAATCACCGAACTTTATAATCTGTTTGACATGATACTTCTCTGGGTGATTCAAAACAGTTCTTGCACTTTTAGCCTTGCTTGACTTTGCCTTGACTTCCAGCGGAACACACTCTCCGTTCATTCGCACAAGAAAATCCAATTCCAATCCAGAATCCTTATGGAAATAGTAAAGGTTCTGCGTTTTCTTGTGAAGCGTGTCGGCCATCAGATTCTCGTATATAGCACCTTTGAAGCCACCAAGATTGCCTTGAAGAATGTCAGCTCGTGTTCCCTCTCCAAGCATCTCTACGAGCAAGCCAATATCGGACATATAGACTTTGAAAACATTGTCTTTGGCATTGCCTTCCATTGGAAGCCCAGTGATGTCTGTATTGTAGCAGCGGCAGATAATTCCTGCATCTTCCAACCATTGTAGCGCCCCGGCATAAGTCTCTCCGCGCCCTCCTGGCTTCACCTTACTATACTGGAATTTCTTGTTTTCCTTTGCCAACTGTTTTGGTATGGAGTTGAAACACTCACGAAGATGTGGCTTGTCTTTGTCGGGAGCATACTTTACCATATCGTCGCGATACTCCTTCAAGATAGACTGATAGACCTTTCTGACCTCGTTCATGTTATTGGTTCTGAGGAATGCATTGACAGCATCAGGTAGTCCTCCGACAGCGACATAAAGGTTCAGCATATTCTTCAAGGCAACATGTATGCCGGCAGGAACAGGAGATTCTTGCGCGTAGCATTTTGAGAGAGCGTCAATAACTCCAGTGCTCATGCCGTTGGCCCAAAGGAACTCTTCAAAGTCCAGCGGATACATTTCAATGATGTCTTCAGAGCCGACTGGCACAGAATTGATGCCAGGATCTTGCGTTTTTGACAACTTGCGGTGTTGTTTATTTAGTTCATCACCATACCCCTGCACTCCAAGTAGTGAACCTGTTGCAATCACATCGAAACGTCCATCCTCCTTGAAGAACTTCAGTGAAGTGCGTGCTTCAGGGCATTCTTGTATTTCATCAAAGATAAAACACGTCTCTCCAGGAGTGAAAGTCACTCCAGGAATCTGTGCGGACAAGTTCAATAAAATTGTGTTCACTTCTTTTGCACCAAGAAACGCTGTGATACGATCAGGCTGCTTAATGAAATTGATATAGACAACAGTCTTGTAGTTTGTTTCTGCGAAGTGCTGTGCTATGAATGTCTTACCACACTGACGAATGCCCATTATCACCAAAGGCTTGTGTCCAGCAGAGTCTTTCCACAAGGTAAGAGAATCTTCTATTTTCCTTTTCAGCATATTTTAAAACAATTTTGTGCTGCAAAGATACACTTTTTCCAACGAATAATCACCATCTCAACACACTTTTTCTAACGAATATTATATATTTTACTGCATTTTTTCAAGCGAATGTGTCAAATCCTATCCTTTTTGAACGATTTTTGTCCTTTCGTGTGACCTCCACGTCAATTGATTCTTGACACATTATTTCTATGATTAAACACGAATTCAGTTAAATAATAGTTAATTATCATCTATTATTTGTCGTTTTTCGACAAATACCATTACCTTTGCAGCGGAATTACAATTAAATAGATTTACGCTATGAATGAGAAATTGACTATGACGCTGAAATGGCTCAGTTATGTGGCACTGTTCTTTTGTGCTGTATGGTTTGTATTCCTGTGTTATCAAAGCTATCATCAGGTCTTTGATACCACAGGTAGTCATATTCA
>JAFVHN010000104.1 GCA_017474515.1 Prevotella sp.
ACGATGTATTACCCCAGCCGCATCCGACAGCTGGTGGACGAGGTGAAGCTGAAAAATGAAGACCCCACTTCATCGCAGGTGGAGGCCATCGACGAGCTCGTCATGTACTACAAAGAGCTTTACGCCATCCTCTCTGAACAGGCCATGCGACAGGTGGAGAGCATCAAGCACGAGTGCCGCCCCTTCAACATCCATGGCGCAACGGTGCTGGGCGAAGAGGGCATGATTCGCTACCTTTTTGAATTATTGCAAAAGCAGTCGGGCGAAAAACTGTTGCCCGTAACGTCCAGAAATCAAGGCATATACGTCACCTTCACGCTCGACATGGCGAAGCTTCCACCCCGCCAGTTCTTCATCCCGTCAACAGAGAACATCCCCTTCCTCATTTGTCGCCAGATAGTGAGGGAAAACAGCGAGCTCACCAACCGCCACGGCTGTGGCATCATTGCCACCCCCCGCGAACAGGGCGGCACCCGCATCACCGTGACGCTGGCAAGCGGAGCCCCCCTCTCATCCCCCCAAAGGGGGGAGGTCCAGCCAGCTTCCTCCTTTACTCCTTAAGCTCCTATAAAATTATATACTTTGAGGAAAATAAAAAAACATCTCCTTTATTCCCCAAACTCTTTATGAATAAAAAAAACCTTAGAAAAGACATTGGAAAAGAGACTTTCTCCTTAACTCCAAAAGCTCCTTAGGAATAAATAAAAACCTTAGAAGAGACATTGGAAAAGAGACTATCTCCTTAACTCCAAAAGCTCCTTAGAAATAAATAAAAACCTTAGAAAAGACATTGGAAAAGAGACTTTCTCCTTAACTCCAAAAGCTCCTTAGAAATAATAAATATAAACCCATAGAAATAAATAATCCTTAGAATAAAAACGCTCCATGGAACAATTCAAAGTCATTATTGTGGAAGACGTCCCCCTGGAACTGAAAGGCACGGAAGGCATTTTCCGCAACGACATCCCCGAAGCCGAGATCATCGGCACCGCAGAGAACGAAACCGCCTACTGGCGTCTCATCAAGCAATCCAAGCCCGACCTCGTCCTCCTCGACCTCGGACTGGGCGGCTCCACCACCGTCGGCGTGGAAATCTGCCGTCACACCAAAGAGGCCTACCCCGCCATAAAGGTCCTTATCTTCACAGGCGAGATTCTCAACGAGAAACTATGGGTTGACGCCCTCGACGCCGGTTGCGACGGCATCTGCCTCAAGAGCGGCGAACTGCTCACGCGCGGCGACGTCGCCAGCGTCATGTCGGGCAAGAAGATGGTGTTCAACCAGCCCATCCTCGAAAAAATCATCGACCGCTTCAAGCGTAGCGTCGGCAGCCAGCTCATGCGCCAGGAGGCCCTCGTGAGCTACGAAATCGACGAATACGACGAGCGTTTCCTCCGCCACCTCGCCCTCGGCTACACCAAGGAGCAAATCACCAACCTCCGCGGCATGCCCTTTGGCGTGAAAAGCCTTGAAAAGCGGCAGAACGAGCTCATACAGAAACTCTTCCCCGAAGGCAACGGCGGTGTGGGCATCAATGCCACGCGCCTCGTGGTCAGGGCTTGCGAGCTGCGCATCATTGACATCGACAACCTGGTGGCCGACGAAGAATGAGCAACACCCCCACCCCGTCGCCCTGGCATCATATTGCGGCCAAGGCAGCCATGGTGCTCGCCATCCTTCAGGCACTCCTCATCCTGGTGTCGTGGATTGTCAGCTCGGCCATGCCCGGCCTCGGCGTGCGCTCACTGCTCGCCAGCGAGGGCATCAGGTGGTTCTTCGACCATTTCCAGGACCACCTGTCGTCGCCCCTGCTGGCATGGCTCATCCTGTTGCCTATCGGCATCGGCAGCTACTACCATTCCGGGCTCCACAAGACGCTTTGCGCCCTGGTGCGCGGCAAGTCGCTGACACTGCGCCAGCGTTACGGCCTCGCCATCGTTTTCATCGAGCTCCTTTTGTTTCTCCTTGTCATGGTGCTGCTTACCTGTGTGGGCCATGGCCTTCTGCTCAGCGGAACGGGACAGCTGTTCCCCAGTCCCTTCAGCCGTTCCGTGGTGCCCGCCCTTGCCTTCATAGCCACGATGGGAGCCCTCACTTACGGTGTTCTCAGCCGACGCATCACCACCCTGTCGTCGGCCATGGACATTCTCACCCGCGGTTTCATTCCCATGTTGCCGCTCTACGTCGTTTACATCGTCGCCACACAGCTGTGGCACTCCCTGCGCTACGTCTGCGACTTTTAACATGCAGCATTTTCATTCCCCAAAACACAAATGAAATCTCGTACATTGCGATGTACCATTTTTGATACGGATTACATATTCTAATTCAAGTTACCATCCGCTCAACTTCTTGGAGTTTAGGAGTTTAGGAGTTTAGACGATAGTTCTGAAAACTCCCTTTTCGTCAGTTTGCAGAGGTTGGAAGTATTGTCTGAACTCCTGAACTCCTGTAACTCCTGAACTACATCAACATGAGAAAGTTGAGTTCTAATATAATCAGCAGACGAATGATAGACTCACCCGAATTTCTATAGATTCTACAGAGCTCTATAGACAACAGGCATTGCCTTCCACTTGCGGAGGGCAATGTTGCATTACGGCGAGCACAGACTGCTTACAAATTGTAACTTTAGGCTTGTAACAATCCCTGATATTTGGTAAAAAATCTTTACAAAATCCAATATTTTCACTGCTATTTGTAACTATTTGATTATCAAGAGATTCAAAATTGACCGAAGTTTGACCGCAAATTGCGGGGGGAAATTTGCCAATTCTCTCCTCTCAAACTGCCAAATCTCTCCCCGCAATTTGCGGTCAAACTCCTTAGGATATGCAAAGCGTCATGAAAAATCTTTACAGAAGAATTGTAAGGAAGGAATAAAAGAACGGGGCGGGTTGTTAAGAAAAACAATGTTTTCCTTTTGCATTTTGATAATCAGCTCACGCTCGGACATTGGCAAGCAAGATTCTGTGCTAATTTCCAAATTTTGCATAGGAAAAATAGGACATTTTAACAAAAGGGAAAAAGGAAATGGTTTAGCACATGAGATTTAGTGCCTGATTTGTGACCAGGCATCGCCGTATTATACTTTCCATGG
>JAFVHN010000105.1 GCA_017474515.1 Prevotella sp.
GGCGGTGCCGGCCTGGATGGCGCCCTGCACTTTCTTCACGGCCACGCAATTCTTCTGAGCGTTCAGGCCGGTGGCAATATACACGTTCACGCCTTCCACATTCGAGAAGTCGAGGTCCTTGTCGCTCACCAGGGTGCCCAGGCCGCCGGCGGGGATGGTGTAGGCCACGCCAGTTACGGGCATTTCGGTGTAGAAGACCACATAGACGGGATATACGGAGGCACCATTGCCGCCCAGTGTCACGGTTGTTTCACCAGATTCGATGGGAATGATGCCCGAACCTGCCACGCCCGTTGCCGGATGGTCGATGATTTGGTCGTTAATATAGTAAGAACGGCCGGAGTTGGTGTTCTGCACGAAAGCCTCCACGGCCACGGCGCCTTTCACCTTGATTGTCAGCTTCCTGTCTGCGGACGACATGTTATAGAAGTCGCCGCTGATGCCACCGTATGTCTTTCCACTGTTCCAGTTGTTGGTGGTCACATTCAGATACAACTGGCTATCAATGTTGGCCTTGGTGAGAAGGAGCTGCGTCTCGTTCTCTGTAACCACGAACACGTCATTCGCGCTGATTCCGGTGAAGATGATGGTATAGTCTTCGCCCTCGTAGGTGAAGGTTCCGACATAGGTGCCGTCGGCCTGCTCTTCAAGCTCCACGGCATAGTCATCGTTGGCGGGCACGCCGTTGGTGGTGGTGGTCACGGTGTATTTCACCTGGGGCAGTCCGTCGAACTCATCGCTCACGGTGAGGGTCTTATTGGTCTTCAGCTTGCTCAGGTCGGTGGCGCTGATGGCCTCGCCGTTCAGGGTGACGGCGGTCAGTTCCTTGGTGATGACCGTACTTGCATCGGGCGTGGTGATTTCAATGCCCATGAGGCCGGAAGTAGTTCCTGATCCTTGCCGTCCGAAATAGAGAATTGCGTTAGTGCCATTACTTGTCATAGAGTAATTGACTGTGTATTCAGAAGAGTTCTTCAGCTCAATCGCATTATTGGCCGTAGAGCCATTGTAATCGCTTTCTTCACCAATGACGTATTTGATAGATTTGCTACCATTCATTGTGAATTTCACATTGATACTGCCGTTGACGTTGCTAAGTTTAATGGCATAATAGCGGTTGCTATTAATATTGCCGCCATTCATGTAGCTCATCACGCCATCGGCGGAGATGGAGCCGCAATTGTTTTTGTCGGAATTACTGTAGCAATAAATGCCGTTGAACTCCTCCTGGTGGGTGAACACATGTCCAGCCCAGGGGCTTTTTGTGAAATCAGCGCTGAACAAAGTGACGTCAGCGGCTTTGGCGGTGCCCACCAAGGCGAGCATCATGGCCATAAGGGTAAAAATTTTCTTCATATTTGTATGTTTTAAATAATTGTTATTGTCTTCGAAAAGGCGCAAATCGGCTGCAAAGATACGCTATAAATATAAATAATAGGTGTAGGAAGACCGTCTTTTTGCAAAATTTTATTGAAAACGTTTACGTTGGGGGGATTTTTTAAGGAGTTTAGGAGTTCAGGAGTTTAGGAGTTTAGACGTTTGTTTTGAAAGCCAGGGAGTCTAGGAAATTCTAGGAAGACCTAGGAGAACCTAGGATTTCTTAGGAAGACCTAGGACCTCCTAGGAAAACCTAGGAAAACCTGGGATAATTTTTATGAAAAATTTTGACAAAATCGGCCGTTTGGAGGGGCTTTTCATAAGTCCTTGATTATCAATGGCTTGAAAATCGGCCGAAATTTGACCGCAAATTTCGGGGAGAGATTTGCCAATTCTCTCCTCTCAAACTGCCAATTTTCTCCCCGAGATTTGCGGTCAAACTCTTTTTAGGGTTCAAAATTCGGTAAAAAATATTGACAAACAAGACATGCCGTTCCGGTGCTTTTTGACAAAGAAGAAAAAAAAAGGCATAAAATTGCGCTGTTTTGAAAAAAAAGCCTTATATTTGCACTCACAATCTTTTGACGAAGAAAAAATCTTAATAACAAGTATCAACTGTTTAACTACAAATCATCATGAAGAAAAGAATCCAGTTCAGCCTCGTCTATCGCGACATGTGGCAGAGTTCCGGAAAATTCCAGCCCCGTAAGGACCAGCTGGAGCGCATTGCGCCGGTCATCATCGACATGGGCGTGTTCGACCGCGTGGAGACCAACGGCGGTGCCTTTGAGCAGGTGAACCTGCTTGCCGGCGAGAACCCCAACCATGCCGTTCGCGCCTTCTGCAAACCGTTCAACGAGGTGGGCATCAAGACCCACATGCTCGACCGCGGCCTGAACGCGTTGCGCATGTATCCCGTTCCCGACGACGTGCGCGAGCTGCAGTACAAGGTGAAGCACGCACAGGGCGTAGATATCACGCGCATCTTCTGCGGGCTGAACGACGTGAGGAACATCATCCCCTCGGTGAAATGGGCCAAGGCCGCCGGCATGACTCCGCAGGCCACGTTGTGCATCACCACGTCGCCCGTTCACACGGTGGAGTATTACACCAACATTGCCGACCAAGTGATAGAGGCCGGCGCCGAGGAAATCTGCCTGAAGGACATGGCCGGCATCGGCCAGCCCGCCCTGCTGGGCGCCCTGGTGAAGTCGATTAAGACCAAGCATCCCGACATCATCGTGCAATACCACGGCCACTCGGGCCCGGGCCTGTCGATGGCCAGCATCCTGGAGGTGTGCAACAACGGTGCCGACGTCATCGACACCGCCATCGAGCCACTGTCGTGGGGCAAGGTGCATCCCGACATCATCAGCGTGCAGTCCATGCTCAAACACGAGGGCTTCGAGGTGAAGGAAATCAACATGAACGCCTATATGCAGGCACGCGCCCTGACGCAGGAGTTCATCGACGACTGGCTGGGATATTTCATCAACCCGGGCAACAAGCTCATGTCGAGCCTGCTGCTGGGCTGCGGACTGCCCGGCGGCATGATGGGCTCGATGATGGCCGACCTGGCCGGCATCCACAGCATCATTAACAAGACGCTGAAGGCCAAGGGTGAACCCGAGCTGAGCACCGACGACATGCTGGTGAAGCTGTTCGACGAGGTGGCATACGTATGGCCGCGCGTGGGATACCCGCCACTGGTGACGCCCTTCTCGCAGTATGTGAAGAACATCGCCCTGATGAACCTGCTCACCCTGGCACAGGGCAAGGGGCGCTTCGTCATGATGGACGATGCCATGTGGGGAATGATTCTGGGCAAGAGCGGAAAAATTCCCGGAACCATCGACCCGGAACTGGTGGAGCTGGCCAAGAAGCAGGGCCGCGAGTTCACCGACGCCGATCCGCACACGCTGGTTCCCAACGCCCTCGACGACTTCCGCAAGGAGATGGACGAAAACGGCTGGGAATACGGTCCCGACGACGAGGAACTCTACGAGCTGGGCATGCACCCCGAGCAGTACCGCAACTTCAAGAGCGGGCAGGCCAAGAAGAACTTCCTGGCCGACCTTCAGAAGATGAAGGACCAGAAACTGGGTGCCAGCCTGTCGCCCGAGAAGATTGCCGAGTTCAAGCACGCCAAGGCCGACGCCCTGGTGGCTCCCGTGAAAGGGCAGGTTTACTACGAATTCTCCGGCGACGGCGAATGTGCGCCGTGCGTGGAACCCTTCATCGGCCAGAAGTATGAGGAAGGCCAGACCTTCTGCTACATACAGACACCGTGGGGCGAGATACAGCCCATTCCCGCAGCTCTCGGCGGAAAACTCGTGGAAATAGCCGCCAAGCAGGGTGCAAAGGTCATGAAAGGCCAGACGCTGGCCTGGATTGAGCGCGACCACGAATAATAAAGTAATGAGTGAAGAATGAAGAGTGAAGAGTGAAGAATTTGCTGCCGCCATCATTGGCATACAGCATACTTCACTCTTCACTTTTTACATCCATTCACTTATTTTGGAGTTTAGGAGTTCGGGAGTTCGGGAGTTCAGACGATAGTGAATGCTTTTTCAACTTTTCAATTTTTCACTCTTTCAATTTTTTATCACTTTTCAACCTTTTAATTTTTCACCTTTAAAATGCAGGTTCTCTACGAGGACAACCACCTCATCATTGTCAACAAGGACAGCGGCGAAATCGTGCAGGGCGACAAAAGCGGCGACGCCACGCTGGCCGATGCCGTGAAAGCCTATATCAAGAAGAAATACGACAAGCCCGGCGACGTCTTCCTCGGCATCGTACACCGCCTGGACCGCCCCGTGGCCGGCATCGTGGTGTTTGCCCGCACGTCGAAAGCGCTGGCCAGGCTCAACGACATGTTCCGCAACGGCGACATCCACAAGACCTACTGGGCCATCTCGAAAAACCTGCCCCCGCAAGAGGAGGGAAGGCTCGAAAACTGGCTGGTGCGCAATGAGAAACAAAACAAAAGCTATGCGCACAACCGCGAGAAACCGCACTCCAAACATGCGGTGCTCGACTATAAGGTGCTCAGCCGGTCGGAGAACTACACGCTCCTGGAAATCAAGCTGCTCACCGGCCGCCACCACCAGATACGTTGCCAGCTGGCACACGCCGGATGCCCCATCCGCGGCGACCTGAAATATGGTGCGCAGCGCTCCAACCCCGACGGCAGCATATCGCTGCTGGCACGGCGCGTGGAATTTGTCCACCCCGTGAGCAAACAGCCCATTTGCGTGGAAGCACCGGTGCCCAACGACAACCTGTGGAGGTCGTTTCAGGTGTAGAACCCTCGGGAAAAGTCTTTGGAAACACAAAAATATCCCCCGAATGCTTGTGCGCGCGGGGATTTTTTTATATTTTTGCAGCCGATGAAGAAAGTGCTGAAGTGGTTGGCCGTGGCCATTCTGTTGCCCGTGCTGCTCGTTTTGCTGGCGGCGGTGCTCCTTTACCTGCCGCCGGTGCAGAACTGGGCCGTCAGGCAGGTGGCACGCGTGGCTTCCGAGAAAACCGGCATGGACATCAGCGTGGACCATGTGCAACTGGAATTTCCCCTGCGCCTCGGCGTGGAGGGGGTGAAGGTGATACGCCCTGCCGACGGGGTGAACGCCGCCGACACCGTGGCCTTCATCACCAAAGCCGTGGTCGATGTGCAATGGAAACCCCTCATCGACCAGCGCGTGGAGGTAGATGAACTCAGCCTCCACGACGTGACGTTCAACACCATCGACCTGGTGGAGGATGCGCGGGTGAAAGGCACCGTGGGAACGCTGACCATGCAGAGCCACGGCATCGACCTCAACGCAGAGACATTGAAACTCGACGACGCACTCATTGCCGACGCCAACATACGCGTGGTGCTGCCCGACTCGGTGCCTCCCGACACCACCCAGAGCGAGAACAAATGGAAAATCAACGTGGAACGGCTCCGCGTGGAACGCAGCCATGTGGCAGTAATCATGCCCGGCGGAAGCACACAATGTACGGCTTACCTGGGAAATACGGAAGTGACCGACGGACGGTTCGACCTGGCCGCAGGAGATTATAAAATAGGACGGCTGGAATGGAGAAACGGCGCACTGAGCTACAACGACAACGAACAGGAACCGACAAAAGGTCTCGACTATAACCACCTGGCACTGAGCGACATCAATATTTTGCTGGACTCTTTGTCGTACAAGGAGCCGAAGCTCGACCTGCTGGTGCGCTCGGCACAACTCACCGAAAAAAGCGGGCTGCGCATTGACAGCCTGCAAGGACAAATAGCCTTGGATGACAAGAAAGTGCGGCTGCCCGACCTTAAGCTGCGCACGCCCGAAAGCCACCTCGACGCATCGCTGGCCATGGACTTGGACGCTTTCAACGACAGCATGCCGGGAAAGCTTCACCTCAGGGCCGACGGCTCCCTGGGCAAGCAGGACATCATGCGGTTCCTGGGCGGCATGCCGCAAGGCTTCATCCGGCAATGGCCCAACCAGCCGCTCACGCTGAAAACCGTGGCGGTGGGAAACATGAAGCAACTGGAACTGACGGGGCTCAACGCGCGGTTGCCGGGAGCCTTCGACCTGAACGCCAAGGGAACGCTGGCCAACCTCGACGACCCCGACCGCCTGAAAGCCAACATCGGCCTGAATGCCAAGGGCTATAACCTGAACTTCATCTCCGCACTGGTGCCACCCGAGACGCTGAAGGACGTCAACATTCCCAAAGGCATCGGGCTGAAAGGACAATTCCGCGTTGACGGGCAGAAATATGCCGCTGACTTCAATGCCACACAGGGAAAGGGAAGCCTGACGGGGAAAGCCGTCGTGGACACCAGGGGCGCCATGACCTACGATGCCGACCTGATGGCCAACAACTTGCAGCTGAAGAACTTCCTGCCGAAATACGACGCCGGGGCATTCACGGGAAAAGTGGCCGTGAAAGGCAGCGGCACCGATTTCTTCTCGCCCAAGACGCACCTCAACGCAAAGGTTGACATCAAGAAATTCTCCTTCGGACAATACAACCTTGACAACATTCAAGGCACGGCACTGGTGTCGAACGGGCGCGTAAACGCCAACATGGACGCCCAGAACCCGCTGCTGAAGGGACTGATGACCATCGACGCACGGCTGGATGCCAAGAACATACAGGCCACGGTGGCCACACAGCTGCAGCATGCCGACCTCTACAACCTCCACCTCACGGAAGAACCCATGACAGTGTCGCTCAACGGACAGGTGGACATGGAAACCGACATGAACGACTTCTACAAAGTGAAAGGCCACGCCGGCAACATCACCATCAGCGGAAACAAGGAAGTCTATGTGCCCGACGACTTTGTGCTCGACATCCTGACACGCCGCGACACCACACATGCCGTGGTGAGCACCGGCGACTTCCTGCTCGACATGGACGCACAGGGAGGCTACAAACAACTGATGAAAACCGGCGAAAAGCTGGCCTCAGAGGTGAAACGCCAGTTGGGAGAACGAACCATCGACCAAATGGCGCTGCGCCAAATGTTCCCCCTGGCAAGGATAAAACTCAACAGCGGCACCGACAATTTCTTCAGCCGCATGCTGCAAAGGCAAGGCTATGCCTTCAAGGCCGCCGACATCGACATGTACACCTCGCCCACCCTCGGCCTGAACGGGCAGATGAACTTGCAGGCATTCATGGCCGACAGCATCCTGCTCGACACGCTGCGCCTGAATTTCGTGTCGGACCAGGAGAACATCACCTTCAACGGCCAGGTGCGCAACAACGAAAAGAACCCGCAATTCGTCTTCAACACCTTGTTTGAAGGCTTCCTCATGGAAAAAGGCGCCGGCGTCACCCTTAGCTACTACGACGCCAAGGACAAACTGGGCATCAGGCTCGGTGCCGACGCCATCATGGAGGAAAACGGCATCAGGCTCCACATGCACGACAAAGATGCCGTCATTGCCTACAAGCCCGCAAACATCAACAACGACAACTACGTTTTCCTGGCCGACAACAAACGCCTGTCGGCAAGGCTCAACATCCTGGCCGACGACGGCACCGGACTGAGAGTCTATACCAACGACGACAACCTGGACGCCTTGCAGGACCTCACGTTGTCGCTCAACCGTCTCAACCTCGAAGAGCTCACCTCGGTCATTCCCTACTTGCCCAGCATCACCGGACTGGTGAACGGCGACTACCACATCGTGCAGGAAGAGAAACACCTCTCCGTGTCGTCGTCGATGGAAATCAACAACCTCACCTACGAAGGAAACAAAATGGGAAACGTGGGAGCGGAGTTTGTCTATATGCCCGAAGAAGACGGCTCACACTATGTTGACGGCATCCTCACCGTGGAAGGCCAGGAGGTGGGCTCCGTGGTGGGCTCCTACAAAGGCGACGGCGACGGATTCCTCGACGCCAAGATGGAGCTGGAGCACCTGCCACTGTCGATGGTCAACGGCTTCATTCCCGACCAAGTCATCGCCCTCCACGGCTACAGCCAAGGCCGCCTCGACGTAAAAGGCCCCCTGGGAAAGCCGCAGGTGAACGGCGAAGTGCAGTTCGACTCGTGCCACCTCGTCAGCGTCCCCTACGGCATCGACCTGCGATTCTCGGAAAAGCCCCTCAGGGTGGTGGGAAGCCACCTCATCATGGAGCAGTTCGACATGTTCTCATATAACGAGAACCCGCTGCAGCTCACCGGCAACATCAATTTCTCCGACCTCTCGAAAACATCCATGAACGTGCAGATGTCGGCGCGCAAC
>JAFVHN010000019.1 GCA_017474515.1 Prevotella sp.
ACAGGCTCAGAGGCGCTCATGCGGTCGCTACAGGCCGAGGGCGTGAAAACCATTTTCGGCTATCCCGGCGGAAGCATCATGCCGGTGTATGACGCCCTCTACGACTACACCCGCGGTGAAAAGAAAGCGTTTGACCATATCTTGGTGCGCCATGAACAGGCCGCCACACACGCCGCCGAGGGATATGCCCGCGTGAGCGGCGAGGTGGGCGTGTGCATCGTCACCAGCGGACCGGGTGCCACAAACACGCTGACAGGCATCGCCGACGCGATGATGGACTCCACACCCATCGTGGTCATTGCCGGACAGGTGAGCACCGCTGTCCTCGGCACCGATGCCTTCCAGGAGGTGGACCTGGTGGGTGCCAGCCAGCCCATTTCAAAATGGAGCTACCAGATAAGGCACGCCGACGACATAGCATGGGCGGTGAGCCGCGCTTTCTACATAGCACGAAGCGGAAGGCCGGGACCCGTGGTGCTCGACTTCCCCAGGAACGCACAGGTGGGAATGGTGGAATATGAGCACCGGCACGTGGAGTCGGTGAGAAGCTATGTGGCTTTTCCCGAACTCGACGACGAGTGCGTGAGGCGCGCCGCCGAACTCATCAACAACGCCGCACGGCCGCTGGCTCTGGTGGGACAGGGCGTGGAACTGGCCAATGCCCAGGAGGAGCTGACGACGTTCCTGGAGAAAGGCGACATCCCCGCCGCCAGGACCATGCTCGGACTGTCGGCACTGCCGTCATGCCATCCCCTGAACATGGGCATGCTGGGCATGCACGGCAACTATGCACCCAACATCAAGGAACAGGAGTGCGACGTGCTCATCGCCATCGGCATGCGCTTCTCGGACCGAGTGACGGGGACTGTCAGCACTTATGCCCGGCAGGCGAAAATCATTCACCTGGACATCGACAAATCGGAAATCGACAAGAACGTGAAAGCCGACGTGGCCGTGGTGGCCGACTGCAAGGTGTCGCTGCCCGCCATCACACGGCTGATGAAAAAAGTCTCGCACAGGGAATGGATAGACTCTTTCAAACCCTTGGCAGAAAAGGAGATGCAAAGGGTGGTGGGGCCGGCACTGCACCCCGCCGGCGGACCGCTGCTCATGGGCGAGGTGGTTGACGCCGTGGCAAGGGAGACTCAGGGAAAAGGCATCACCGTCACCGACGTGGGACAAAACCAGCTGTTTGCCACACGATACTCTTATTTCAACGTGAAACGCTCCATAGTGACCAGCGGAGGGCTGGGAACGATGGGCTTCGGACTGCCGGCAGCCATCGGCGCCACCTTCGGCGCTCCGGGAAGACTCGTGGTGTGCTTCGCGGGCGACGGCGGATTCCAGATGAACCTGCAGGAGCTGGGAACCATCATGGAACAGCAGGCTCCGGTGAAAATGGTGGTGCTCAACAACCATTACCTGGGCAACGTAAGGCAATGGCAGGACATGTTCTGGAAAAGGCGCAAGTCGTTCACCAAGATGCTCAACCCGTGCTACGAACTCATTGCCCAGGGCTATGGCATCCCCTACGCCGCCGTGACCGACCGCAGCGAACTGGAAAAGGCCGTGAAAGAGATGATAGCGGCAGAGGGACCGTTCATATTGGAATGTGCCATCAAGGAAGACGACGACGTGCTGCCCATGACCCCGCCGGGTATGAGCATCGACGACATGCAACTGACGATGGACTACTGACTTTCAGCCGATTACCATTTAGCACTCATCAGCCATGAATGAAAATAAAACTTTCTACACATTGCTCGTCTATTCGGAAAACATTGCGGGCATTCTCAACCAGATAACGGCGGTGTTTACAAGACGGCAAGTAAACATTGAAAGCCTGAACGTGTCGGCATCGAGCATCCCCGGCGTACATAAATACACCATCACGGCATGGAGCGATGAAGACCAGATCGTGAAGATTACCAAGCAGATAGAGAAGAAAATCGACGTTATCAAGGCCAGCTTCTATACCGATGAACAACTGTTCATTCGCGAAGTGGGGCTCTACAAGTTGTCAACACCCATCGTGCTCGACAACCCGGAGATATCGAAAATCATCAGGGGAGCCGGGGCAAACATCATGGAGGTGAACCCCACCTACGTGGCCGTGATGCTCGGCGGCATGACCGAGGACATTACGGGGCTTTACCGCGCACTCAACAA
This sequence comes from Prevotella sp., assembly GCA_017474515.1. Taxonomy (GTDB): domain Bacteria; phylum Bacteroidota; class Bacteroidia; order Bacteroidales; family Bacteroidaceae; genus Prevotella. The sequence goes on from JAFVHN010000019.1 coordinate 2,170, forward strand.
ATATGAGTGCGTGTTGCAATATACCCGTAGCGGAAGGGTGGCACTGACGCGCAGCACCGTGGAGCAGGTTACCGACTTCCTTGAAAAACAGGAGAAGAAGGCGCTCGGAAACCTGTAAATTGATTTATAGATAATTGTTGTTTTGCTCTTGCCGATTGTTCAGACTGTGAAAAGCACGCGGCAACGGGCCACCTCCACATTGTCGTCCTTGCAAATCCTGACGAGATATTCCTCGGGCGCGGAGTTTTCGAGATAGAAACTGAGGCGGTCGCCCTGGTGACATTCGGCCACATAGGCAATGTCGAAACGGCGCACGGGGTGGCGGCGATACCATTCAAGGGGCCAGAGGTCGAGGGTGTGCTCAATGTACTTGACACTGTTCACATGGCCGTTGATGTCTATATCATTATAATAGGTGTCGATGGTTCTTACAAGTTGAGCCTGGTCAGAAATCTTCACACGCGAGAGTTTTTCCATGGGGTTTTCCTTTTCTTTCTCAACCCATTGGGCCAGTTCGCCGTCGCGGATGTCGAGCAGGTTGCAGGGCTGGCGCGTCTCGGTGTCGATCATTGCCCAGATGCTCCGGCCGTAGCCGTAAACCTTTGGAAGGCCGTCCTTTTCGCCGGTGATGCAGAAATTGCGGTTGGTGAAGTATCGCATGGCGCTTTCAACCCATGTCTCAACGAAAAAGCGGTCGTATTGGCGCGGCATGTCATAGATTTCGATGGCCAGGCGCGAAAGCACCCACGTCTTTCCGATGCTGTTCAGGTAGTTCATGCCAAAATCGCGATCGTTGCTATGAAAATCGGCGGCATTGAGCAGGTGATTGCCTAAGTGACCAAGCTGAAGGCGGTGGCTGAAGTCGCAATGGAACGGCTCGGCCAGGAAAGGATAACGTCCTATTTTTTCAAGTTTCATAACCTTTGAAATAATGATTTTCGACCGCAAAGGTAAGAAATAATCGGGAAACGAAAGAACAAGTATGGCTTTTTTTGCGCTCAAGTCCAATATGTTGCGATGCCATATCAACCCACGCCCCCACGACTCCTCGCCCAGCATCAATAAGGGCATAAAAAAATTGATTGTCTCACGACAATCAATCCTTTCAATTAACCTTAATAATCTAATACCATGAAAAACACTTTGCAAAATTATTGAAAAGTATTGGAATGGGCAAATATTACGTCATTTTACACGAATTAATTAAAATTATTTAAAACTTTTTCCATCCCATTTAAATACTCTTTGCAAGTTTTTGTTATTTTTTAAGTTTTCGCTCTCTTCTTTAATATCAAACATTTGCGCGCTTTCAACTGTGAGCACCCATGCCCCACCCTCTTCGTGGCTAAGGGAGCAAGAGACCAACAAAGGGTCTTCATCATCGTTCTGCTGAATGATGCCATCGGGTGAAACAGGGATATCGGCAGGAAGAATGGAACTGGCCGAAAGCTTTTCCCACTTTGGGAAAGAATAGAGCCAGAGCACGCTTTCACCTTTGTCTTCATACTCAAAAGTGCGGATGACAAAGGCCAAGGAATCTTTCACCGACGCTTTATCAGTTTCTGATAACAAACAAGCAATCTGATACTTAACATGGTTGCCGAGTGAAACCTCCATAAGGTCATCGGTAAGCGATTTAACCATGCACGGGCTTTCCATCAGGTCGTTGACGGGAACCTGGAAATTGCGGGAATAGTCAACAATCATTTCAAGCCTTTTCTCGCTTGACAAGGTGGGGAAAAGGGAGTCGGGCAATTCATGCCAGATCCTCTGAATGGCCGATACATTCTCATTCTGCGCAAGGCAGGAAAACGTATGTCCCCACAGAGCCAGTGCAAGGAGGAGAAGCAGTCGGAATGTTCTTTTTCTTTTGTTCATTTCTGTAAGATTGAATGAAAGAGGTTTGCAAAATTACAAAAAATTAATCAACTGTGCAAACCATCTCTTGAAAAGTTAATAAACAATAATGACAAACTCAGGATTGCCGTGTAAAGTGCCATTGTCTGAATGGCATTGATGTGGACGTTGTCGAACACGGGAAAAGGCATTTCGCCAATCCATCGCAATGCCGACTCCAAGAGAGAAACGACAAACGCCAGCATGTCTTTCAAAACCATAAACACCGGCTCAATCTTGCAACACAAAATAAGGGGAATGGACATGGAAATGATGAATGCCGTGGCGGGAATGACAATGAAATTGGCAATGATGAAATGGGCAGAAAGGTAATGGAAATGATACGCCAAGAGGGGTGCCACACCAAGCTGGGCACTCAGCGACACGGTGAGAGTCTTCCAAACCCACCTCGCAGCCCACGGCCAGCGGTTGGAGGGGGAATCATAGAATTTCTTACGAAACCGTGGATTTGCCGTGAAAGGCTGGTGAAACAAAACAATGAAGAAGACTGCGGCAAACGACATCTGGAAGCCCACATCGTAGATATTGTTTGGCGACACTGCCAGCATGATAAAGGCTGCCAAGGCCAGGCTGTTGAGCCCTTGCGTGTTGCGCCGGCTCATCTGTGCGACGGAATAGATGCTGAACATGATGGCGGCCCTGACAATGCTCGACGACAATCCCGCCAGCATGGCAAACGACCACAAAGCCATGAGCACAAAAACTGTGCCCCAGAAATAATGTCTCCGGCAGAAAGGCAATAGCATGAGCAATGAATAGATGATGCCGAAATGCAATCCGCTAAGCGCCAACACATGCGACGTTCCCGTTATGGAAAAGAGCGTGCGCGTTTCCTTATCAAGCAGGGTTTTGTCGCCCAGCGACATGGCAGCGACAAATGCCAGGTGGCGCATTTCCATTCCCGACCCGGCCAGACGGCGGATGATGGACGCGCGATAACGGAGCAGGGTGAGCCGCGCCCTCTGCACCATAGACAAACATTTCAGGCTGAACCGCGCCGGTGTCCATTCGCCGGAATAAAGGAAAGTAGTGGCCACATAACCATGGTGCAAAAGGTAACTACGGTAATCGTATTTGGCATCTTCAAAATTGCGTGGATGCTCAAAAAAGGAAAGGGCATGGATGCCGCTTCCCACCTCCAGTTTTCGGCTGTTTTCATCGTTGAAAATGCTTGCCGACACCTTCACCGGCTTTTGAAAACTGGTGACAATCAGGTCGCACATCAACACCTTGCCATGTTGCACGGGCTGGCTGGCCACCACGGCGTCGTACTCGTAGTAGTCTTCCTGTGGCAAGACAAAATGCTCGTTATGCACAGCCATCCGCCATCCACCCATCATCAGGATGCAGGCAAAAAGGAAAGTAGTGCTGGCTATTGGGTTTTTCTTCTGCAAAATGCTGAAAACCAAGGCAACAGCAGCCGCCAACAGCCAGCCGTAGGAAGGCACCGACGAGAAATGCGCCGCCAGAAGGATGCCGCCAAGAAACAGGCCCGCAATCCTGAGAAAAGGATACAGCTGGAGGGTGCCGTTGGTTTCCAAAGCCTAACAGATAAGAAAAACGCCTGCCTGCCGATGGCCGAAGCATCATGGCAGGCAGGACGTTATGCAATAGAAAGACTGTTTAGAAATGATATCCCAGGGTGAAGAGCACCTGGTGGCGCTTGTTGTCAACCTCGACAAACGGGGCGATGTTGTCGGTCATGTCGGAGCCGGCACTGGCATAATAGGACATGAAGGGACTGAAATCACCCTTTTGCATCGAGTACTGATAGGCGAGGTCAAGACTCATCTTGCCAATGTTGTAGCCCAGTCCGCAGGTAATCCGGTTGGTGGCCTTCCAATTGGTGAAGTCGGAAGCAGAGGCATAATAGGAGCCCGGACTCATCAGGGCAGAGTTCTTGAAACCGTCTTCATTGTACATAGCGCTGACATAGTTGTAGCCCAGACGCATATAGAGGTTGTCGGCAGGATGCAGCTCGGCGCCCACCTTGATGGTGTTCACACCCTTCAGCGTCCGCTTGGTGTGGTCGTTCATCACCACGTCCGATTCGCTGTCTTCGGTGTAAGAGTCGTAGAACCAGTCATAGCTGCTACCTGTGATAATGCGCGAGTCAACGTTGCTATAGTCGGCATATTCGTAAGTGGCGCCCAGGGCAAGCATGCTGCCGAAGGTATCACCGATCGAGATGCCGAACTTCCACGGGGTGTACATCTTGAAGTCGTAGCTTTCCTGCGACTTCCCGGTGTCGTAGAGACCGGCGCTGGAGTTGTTGGTCAGCGTGGTGTAGTTCTCCGTTGTCAGTTCATACCAGGTGGGGGTGTGCACATACACACCGATGCGGAAGGGCGACTGCTCCACGAGCCTGAAGATGATGCCCGCCTTGATGTCGAAGCCCGAGCCGTCGATGCGGCGGTCGTCGCCGATGGTAATCGGGCCGAAGCCTGTCAGCTCTTCGGTGTATTCGCTGTAGTTCTTGTAGTTCACGTCCTTAAACCCTACGGTGACACCATAGAAGAAACGGTCTTTCACGTTGCCGCTGATGTTGAAATCATAGGCTCCGGTGTAGCCCTTGTTGGCACGTCTCATGTCAAAACGGCTGGCTTCGTTGCAATAGAACTTGTCGTCTTTGTCAAGGAGCAGGGCATTATAATAAAGGTAGTCGAGCTGGCTGAAGGCAAGCGAGGCGTCGTCGCCCGTTTCCGATTCGTAGCCAATCACGTCGCCGTCGTTGCTGAAGTCGGGATAGAAGTAGCCGTCGGCACCCTTGTCATAAGAGATGGTGTTTTGCGAGGCACCTTTCGTACTGGCCGCAGCCCGCAGGATGTAGTTGAAATTGCGGTCCTTGTGGTAGTTGAAGCCAACGTTGATGTACGAATTTCTTCCCGACTCAATGGTATAGACAAATCCTATCTGGTCGAAACTGAGGTTGGTCTTCTTTCCAAAGTCGAAGTTTTCAGCATCCTGCTGCGACACCACGCCCAGCGACCCGCTGACCAGCGAGTGACGGAGCAGTCCCACGCCGGCAGGATTGGTCGTCATGGTGGAAATGTCGGCACCGAGGGCTTCCATGGCACCTCCCATTCCCACATAGCGTGCTGTTCCGTTAAGGTCGCCAGTGGCAATGTTTGCATTCTCGTAGGTTTCTTGTGCCATCACCGGCAGTGCGGCCAGGAAACAGATGGTAGCAATATATTTTTTCATTGTATTATAGAATTACGTATTATATTGTTGTAAAAACATTCTTCACTTTTCACTTTTCACTTTCTTAGCGTCTGCCGCCGAAGCTTCCTCCGCCGCCACCGCCGCCGCTGCGCGAACCGCCGCCACCGCCGCCGCCGCTGTAACTGCCGCCGCCGCGTGAACCGCCGAAGCTGCCGCTGCTACTGCTGCTACTGTAAGATGGGCTCGTTGTGCGCGGGGCGCTATAAGTGCCGCTGTTAGAGCGCGAACCGCCATAGGTGCCGCTGGTGGAGCGTGTAGCAGAACTACTGCGACTCGACGACGAGTAGTTGTCGTTTCCACGATAACCGCCGAAGTTGCCGCTCGTGCTGCGTCCCCTTGTGCTTGCTGAGCTGCGCGTGGTCTGTCCGTTGCCCCGGTAGCCTCCGAAGTTGGTGCGGCCTGCCGTTACATCAGCACGGCCTTTGTTGCGGCGGATGTTGCCGTGGTTGTTCGTGCCGGCATAATGCGAACCCGAACCGTTGTGCGAGCCAACGCTCCAATACCACGAAGTGTAAGGCCCGTAGCCGTAGTAAGGATAACCCCAGTAGCTGTAATAGCCGTAATAGCCGTAATGCCAGTAGGGTCCCCAACCGTAATCATAGAACCAAGGATCCCACCAAGTATTATACCAAGGGTCATACCAAGGATAGAAACTGTTCCACGTCCGATACCAGTAAGGCCGGTAGTAAGAATAACCGAAACGCCCGAAATAAGGATCATACCAGGGGTCCCAGTAATAATCGTCGAACCGACTCATCCTGCGCGAGTATTCATAGTCGTTGTCCTGCTCCATCACGTCGGTTCCGGGATAGATGGCCAGCGTGTCGAGCACGTCGCTCTTCCCTGAATGGAACTCAATGATGTCGTTTCCGAGCGAGTCGGTACCGATTTTCTGGTAATAGCTGCTGTAGATGCCACGGCGGTTATACTCGTCAACATTGCGGGTCGAACCGGAATGGGTCGGGCGCGCACTGTACACCTCGCTCACGGCATTTGTTGCACGCACTTCGCTTTTAGGTGCCTCACCCTTCTTGGGGGTGAAGTACAAGTCGTCCTGAGCCATCGAGTAATATGGCAGAGAAACTAAAAGAACCGATAAAAGTAATAATTTTCTCATTGTCTCTACGTATTTAGCATTATAAAAATCGTCTTTACGACATTATTCTTTTTCACAATGCAAAATTAGTTGTATTTCTAGTGCAAAAATAAGGAAATTCCCTAATATAAGATAGGTTTTTCCCTATTTTTTGTATCTTTGCAACGTTTTTTCACCATTCATGTATGAAATACTACATCTCACAATTCATTTTTTCGGCCAAGGATGCCGATGCCGCCACCCTTCAGACGGGCCGCGACCTGCTCATGGCCTTGGCTGGCGATGCGGGCTTTGAGTCGTTTGAGGAAACGCCCGAAGGAGTGAACGGCTACATCCGGCAGGACCTCTACGACAAGGCCGCCCTCGATGCCGCCCTTGCCGCCTTTCCCCTGCCCGGCATAGATATTATATATAAGGTGGAAGCCGCACCCGACGAGGACTGGAACGCCGCGTGGGAGGAAGCAGGCTTCGAGCCCATTGTCATTCAGGACCAGTGCATCATTCACGACACCAAGCACCAGCCCGAAGGCACTCCCTACCCCATCGACATCACCATCGACGCACGGCAGGCTTTCGGCACGGGCACTCACGAAACCACGCGCATGGTGGTGGCTCAGCTTCTGCGCCACGTGGGGAAAGATGCCCACATGCTCGACTGCGGATGCGGCACCGGCGTGCTCGCCATCGTGGCGGCCAAGAAAGGGGCCAAGAGAGTGGTGGCCTACGACATCGACGAGTGGAGCGTGGAAAACACCCGCCACAACGCCGCCATCAACCATGTTGACGACAACGTGGAGGTGCTGCACGGCGATGTTCATGTGCTCTCGCACGTCAACGGGCTCTTCGACGTGGTGGCGGCAAACATCAACCGCAATGTCATCGTGGCCGACCTGCCTTCCATCAAAGAGGCGATGGCCCACGATGCCACGCTCATCCTCAGCGGGTTCTTCGTGGAGGACGGCTTCACCGTTTCCGAAAAAGCGGGCGAACTGGGACTGTCGCTGGTTGACGCTATTTCTGAAAACAACTGGTGCTGCCTGGTATTCAAATAACAAGAAAAATGGCCCGCCTGTCTTTCCTTAAGGGGTCAACGGGCTATTGTTTGAATACAGGGTGCTCCGACGTTTGAAACGTCGGCTCCTGTTGCGGCTGCCACAAGTAAGTTTGAGAAAGTACAATTTTATCTTTTTCTTTATTGCGAGATGGATAAAGAGACAGGGCAAAATTGGTAAAATTATTTGACAAAATCGGCCATTTTGTGCTGATTTTGTAAGTTGTTGAATTTCAACGACTTTGAAATTGCCCCGAGTTTGACCGCAAATTTCGGGGAGAGATCTTCAAGATTTCTCCTCTCAAACTTCAAAATCTCTACCCGAAATTTGCGGTCAAGCCTTTTGAGGCGACCAAAAAACGATAAAAAATCTTGACAAAAGTTATTCTTCTATTTCCGACAGCGAGCGGGCAAAATTGGCCATGAAGTTGCTGGCGGTTTCCAAAGGATTGTAGCGCACATAACGCAGGCTTCGGCGGAGGTTCCGGCGGAGCACGCGGCTGTTGTTTTCCACCATGCCGTTGGTGCGCATGCGGAAATGCCAGTTCTCTGCGGTGTCGTGGGCCGTTTCGTCCATGGACCGTGCCGTGAGGCGCGGACCGTCGGCCTCCTCCTTCTGCATGAACGGCAACTCATCGATGGTGAAATCAAAGATACGGATAAGCACGGTGCCCAACAAACTGGCCATGCGCACGAAGCCCAGCTTGTGGAGCCATTGTTCCAGGCGCACATAGTCCACGCGGTCGCCGCGTTGCCGCAGGTAACGCCCCATTTCAATGATGCCGCGAAGTGAGATGCCGCTGGTCAAGGTGTGATTGATGTTGTAGATGATGATGGAAAGAAGCTGCTGGGTTTCCAGGCTGGAGTCGTCGCTCTCGTCGTCTTTCTTGATGATGCGTCGCCAGGTGTGACGCAGGAAAATGTTAGAGGGCATGGGCTCCTCCTGCATGATGGTCATTGTGGTGGCGGCAACGTCAGGAATGGTAGTGTGCTTGTCGGCAAGCTCCTCCCACATGGCCTGGCTGAGGGTGACGGAAGGGTCATGGCGATGGCACATCAACCCTACAAGGACATAATTGTAAACATTCTGTCGCTCAGCTATTTGCAATATCCGGTTCCATTTAAACTGCGACATAAGTTCCAGTTCGGGCTGTTCGCCGAAGGCACCAGCCAGAAGCAGCCGGTAGAAGTTGCGGTTGATGATGTCCATTAGCTGTAGCGTTTAGGGAAACGGAAAATGATGGAAAGAATGGCCGACACGCCGATGGCCAGGGGATAATAGAGCCAGGGCAGGATTTCCAAGGGGTTGAGCTCGGCCAGGCCCGCCGCCATGAGCATCTGGGCCCCGTAGGGAATAATGCCCTGCACCAGGCATGAGAAGGTGTCGAGAATGCTGGCACTCTTACGGTTGTCAACACCGAAACGGTCGCCTATCTGCCGCGCAATGCCGCCCACGGTAATGATGGCCACGGTGTTGTTGGCCGTGCAAACATTGGTGAGGCTGACCAGAGCGGCAATGGAAAACTCGGCGCCGCGTTTGCTTCCCACGTGCTTGGTGAGCTGCGAGATGATGTAGTCGGTGCCGCCGTTCATGCGCACTATTTCCAACAGTCCGCCCGCCATCATGGTGATGATGATGAGTTCGCCCATGCCCTTGATGCCGGTGCTCATGGCTTCTGCCCATCCGAACACTCCGTAGGAACCCGTTGCCATGCCGATGACTCCCGTAAGGGCGATGCCTGCCGTGAGCACCGCCATGACATTGATGCCAAAGACCGCCATGACGAGTACGGCGAGATAAGGTATGACCTTCACAAACTCCACCTGCGGAATGGCTGCCGGCGCGTGCATTCCACGGCCCAGGAAGAAGTAAACGGCAAGGATGACCAGCGCCGCCGGTGCCACGATGAACAGGTTGACGCGGAACTTGTCGCTCTGCCGGCAACCCTGGGTGGTGGTGGCGGCTATGGTGGTGTCGGAAATGAACGACAGGTTGTCGCCGAAGAACGCCCCTCCCACCACCACGGCGGTCATCATGGGAGCCGACGAACCGGTGGTGTGGGCCAGGCCCGCCGCTATGGGCACCAGTGCAACAATGGTGCCTACGCTGGTGCCGATGCTCAGCGAAATAAAGCAAGCGGCAAGGAAGAGCCCCGGCAGGAGCATGTTGCCGGGAAGCACTGAAAGCGTGAGGTTCACGGTGGCATCGATGCTGCCCATTTCCTTGGCCGACTGGGCAAAAGCGCCGGCCATGACGAAAATCCACAACATGAGCAGCAGGTTGCCGGTGCTGGCACCTCGGCTATAGCCCTCAATGCGGGCACGAAGGGGCTGTCCGCCCGTCACGGCGACGGCATAGATGCTACTGACCATAAACGCCACGGTGACAGGCACTTTGCTGAAGTCGCGGGCAACAATGCTCGTAACCAAATACAAAGCGATGAACACCATCAATGGTGACAGAGCAAACAGTCCCTTCTTGTGCATGCCGTCTTTAAAGCGTCACTCCGTTCTTGAAGATAGAAATTTCGCGGTAGCCGTTCTCTTCATTGCGTGCCTTCTCGCCACTGGCCACGGCAATGATTTTATCGATGAAGTCGGCCAGCACCTCCTTCATGGGCCTGCCCTCCACCAGCTGTCCGGCGTTGAAGTCAATCCAGCGGGGCTTGTTGGCCGCCAGCGTGCTGTTGGTAGAGATTTTCATGGTTGGAATGAAGGTGCCGAAGGGTGTGCCGCGACCTGTGGTAAAGAGCACAATCTGGCATCCCGAGGCCGCGAGGGCCGTGGAAGCCACAAGGTCGTTGCCGGGAGCCGAAAGCAGGTTGAGGCCCTTCTCTTTCAGGCGGTCGCCGTAGCCCAGCACGCCGCTCACGGGTGCGCGGCCGCATTTCTGCGTACAGCCGAGGGCTTTGTCCTCGAGGGTTGAAATGCCGCCGGCCTTGTTTCCCGGCGAGGGGTTCTCGCCCACGGGCTCGCCGTGAGAGAGGAAATATTCCTTGAAATCGTTGACCAGGCTCACCGTCTGCTCAAAGAGTTCCTCGGTCTTGCAACGGTTCATGAGGATGGTTTCGGCCCCGAACATCTCGGGCACCTCGGTTAGGATGCTTGTGCCGCCCTGTGCCACGAGATAATCGCTGAACTCGCCCACCAGAGGGTTGGCGGTGATACCGCTGAAGCCGTCGCTGCCGCCGCATTTCAGTCCCACGCGCAGCTCGCTGAGGGGGCACTCCTGGCGCTTGTCTTCCCTGGCCACGGCATAGAGCTGGCGCAGCATTTTCATGCCTTCTTCCACCTCGTCGCCCACCACGCGCTGGGTGACAAGCAGCTTGATGCGGCTCTGGTCATAGTCGCCGAGCATGGCCATGAAGTCCTCGGGCTGGTTGTTTTCGCAACCCAGTGAAACCACGAGCACGGCACCGGCATTGGGATGGAGCACAATGTCGCGCAGCACCTTGCGGGTGTTCTCGTGGTCCTCGCTCAGTTGTGAGCAACCGTAGTTGTGGTGCCAGGCATGCACGGCGTCGATGCCCTCGAGGGCGGTCTCGGCCTCCAGTTGCTTGGCAAGGCGTTCGGCAATGCCGTTCACGCATCCCACGGTGGGCACAATCCACACCTCATTGCGCACACCCACCTCGCCGTTCTTGCGCACATAACCGCGGAAGGTGCGGTCGTCCTTGGCAATGGCAAGCGGCTCGTTCACTGGATGGTATTCGTAGGAGAGCGTTCCCTTGAGGTTGGTCTTGAGGTTGTTCTCGTTGACCCACTGGCCGGCCACAAGGTTCTCCTTGGCATGACCGATGGGATAACCATATTTGATAATGTCGGTGCCGGCGGGGGCATCGGTAATCAGCAGTTTGTGGCCCACGGGGGTGTCCTGCTTCACGGTGATGGACTTGCCGTCAACGTCGATCTGCTCGCCTTTCGTGAAGGGGCGGAGGCATACGACGACGGAGTCGGCGGGATTGATTTTGATGAATGATGACTGTTTCATAGATGTTTTTAAGTTGTGGCCGGCAGTGTTGAAATTTCAAAATCTCAAAAAGTAAATTGCCAAAATACGGTTGGTAAATTGCCGTTGCAAGGTTTTTGAAATTTCAGACGTCCGGCCGTTTGGTTAAGTATTATATATTTCTAATTCACAATGAGAGGTCTTACTTTCTATAGTTGCTTGCGACGGTAGAAGTCAACGTTCTCCTTGGCAAGCAGCTCAATGGGCATATAGTTGACGGGTGGCACCTCCTGCTTGAGCACGATGGCGCGGAAGAGGGTGTCAACACAGTTGTAGCCCTGCATGTAGGCGTGTTGCGCAATGAGGAAGGAGATGCTGCCCTGGCGCAGGCAGGCCTCGTTCTTGCCCACCATGTCGTAGCCCATGATCTGAATGTCGTGGCGGTTGGTCTTCAGCAGGAACTCGCCAACGATGTGCGCCTTGGAGCACATGGTCATGCAATGGTGAACCTGCGGATGGCTGGCGAAGAACGCCTCCAGGATGCCATCGTACTCGCTGCGGTCTTCTTCAAGGGGCAGTTCCAGGTCGGTAATCTTGATGGCGGGGAAATGGTCTTTCATGTATTGGCGGAAGCCCACCTCGCGGTTGTCTTGTTGTTTCGATGCCACCTTGCCGTTCTTTGTGAGCTTCATGAGCATGATTTCCTTCTCGTCGCGAGCTATGAGCATGAGCATCTTGGCCGCAAAACTGCCGCTGGAGAAAGAGTCCTGGCCGAAGAAGGAGAGCGGCTCCAGGTCGGGCATGTAGGAGTCGAGCAGCACAAAGGGTATGTTGCGGTCGTGAAGTTGGGAAGTGAAGGCACGGGTGCTTTCCATGTCGGTGGGCACCACAATGACGCCGTTGGGGTTGGCATCGAGCAACTCCTGGAAAGAGTGGTTGAAGGTTTCGGTGTTGAAACGTTTGTAGTAGATTATTTTTATCTGGATATTGAAGTCGCGGCGGGCCTCGCACGCCTGGACAGCGCCTTCTTCTATCTCTTCCCAGTAGGCTTCGCTCTCGTGCTCGGGCATGATAAGATAGAAAGTGTACTGCTTGTTGTAGGCCAAGGCACTGGCATACATATTGGGCTGGTAATTGATTTCCTTGAGCACACGCTCCACTTTCTCGCGCGCCGTCTTCGACACATTGGGGCGGTTGTGAAGAATGCGGTCAACGGTGCCGACGGAAACTCCCGACTTCTCGGCAATGTCTTTAATTCGTACTTTTTGCATCATTGTGCTTGGTCTGCAATTTGTTTTTTGACGTGGTGTTAGCGAACACAAATACTTAATTTGCGTGCAAAAGTAGTAATAAAAGTTGACTTGTGCGAATGCACAGCTACTTTTTTTTGAAAAAAACACAATTATTTCATAAATTATTTGTATCTTTGCACCGAAATGAGTACTTTTGTGCTCGCAAACAGGCAACGATAAATTAATCTATAACAACAATTAAAAAAAAGTATTATGGCAAAAATCGTAACATTAGGCGAAATCATGCTCCGCCTGTCGCCGCAAGGCAACGACCGTTTCATCCAGAGTGAGTCATTCCGTATTATCCCCGGAGGTGGCGAGGCCAACGTGGCCATTTCGGTGGCCAACTACGGCCACGAGGCATATTTCGTTTCCAAGCTTCCCAAACATGAAATCGGCCAGATTGCCGTGAACGCCCTGCGCAGATATGGTGTGAACACCCAGTTTATTGCCCGCGGCGGCGACCGCGTGGGCCTCTACTACGCCGAAACGGGTGCCTCCATGCGCCCCTCAAAGGTCATCTACGACCGTGCCCACAGCTCCATTGCCGAGGCATCGCCCGAGGACTTCGACTTCGACGCCATCATGGAGGGAGCTGCCTGGTTCCACTGGAGCGGCATCACTCCCGCCATCTCCGACAAGGCCGCCGAGCTGACCAAGCTGGCTTGTGAGGCTGCCAAGCGCCACGGCGTAACCGTCAGCGTGGACTTGAACTTCCGCAAAAAGCTGTGGACCAGCGAGAAAGCCATTTCCATCATGCGCCCTCTGATGAAATATGTTGACGTATGCATTGGCAACGAGGAAGACGCTGAGCTCTGCCTGGGCTTCAAGCCCGATGCCGACGTGGAAGGCGGAAAGACCGATGCCAGCGGATATGAGAAAATCTTCAAGCAGATGAAGGAAGAATTCGGCTTCAAGTATGTCGTCTCTACGCTCAGGGAGAGCTTCTCGGCAACATTCAACGGATGGAAGGCACTCATCTTCGACGGCAAGGAGTTCTACCAGTCGAAGCGCTACGAAATCAATCCCATCATCGACCGCGTGGGCGGTGGCGACTCGTTCTCGGGCGGACTCATTCATGGCCTGCTGACCAAGGAAACACAAGGTGAAGCCCTTGAATTTGCCGTGGCTGCTTCGGCATTGAAGCACACCATCAATGGCGACTTCAACCTGGTAAGCATAGAAGAAGTGGAGAGTCTGGCTGGCGGCAACGCCAACGGGCGCGTACAGAGGTAATTGACCATCAACAATGAAACAGTTTGAATACAAAGTACTGACCCGACTCGTGGGCGTGGAGAAGAAACTCAACCAGCTGGGCTTTGAAGGCTGGGAGCTGGTGGCCTACGAATGTGGAACATACATTTTTAAACGTGAATACAAAGAAGATTAATCATGGCAAAGTTTGATAAATTAGCCGTTTTGAAGAAAATCGGCGACACGGGAATGGTTCCCGTCTTTTACCATAAGGACCTCGACACCTGCAAGAATGTGGTGAAAGCATGCTACGAAGGTGGCGTGCGGGCCTTTGAATTTACCAACCGCGGCGATTTCGCTCACGAGATATTCGGAGAACTGGTGAAATGGGCCGACAAGGAATGTCCGGAGCTCGCTCTCGGCATCGGCTCTGTGGTGGATGCTCCCACGGCAGCGCTTTACATTCAGCTTGGCGCCAACTTCGTGGTGGGACCGCTGTTCAACCCCGAGATAGCACCTGTATGCAATCGCCGTCTGGTGCCCTATTGCCCTGGGTGCATGACAGTCAGCGAGATAGGAAAAGCCCAAGAGCTGGGCTGCGACCTCACAAAGGTGTTCCCCGGCGATGTGGTGGGACCCAACATGGTGAAAGGCCTGAAGGCTCCCATGCCTTGGTCGAAAATCATGGTGACCGGCGGCGTGGCTCCCGAAGAGGAAAACCTCAAGGGATGGTTCAAGGCTGGCGTGTACTGCGTAGGCATGGGCTCAAAATTGTTCCCCAAGGACAAGGTGGCAGCCGGCGACTGGCAGTATGTAACCGACAAGTGCAAGGAAGCACTCGGCTATGTAGCCAAGGCACGGGCATAAGCCTCTAAGGGAAAAGTTGAAAAAATGAAAGACGATGGCGACACCTTCACTGATATTCGAGCCAGACTGCACACTGATGGCCCGACAGTGACATGCGCTTCGACTGTCTTTCGTTTTTTCAACTTTTCCCTTTTTTTCATTCTCCTTTTCCCCTTGCTTCTTTCCTGCCATTCGCCAAACAGGGAAAAGGTGGACCGGCTCAACGAGCTGTCGTATTATTTCCACTACAAAAACATTGACTCCACACGGCACTACGCCCTGAAGGCGTTGGCCATGGCCGACAAATACCACGACGGACGTGCCGAGGCACTCAACAACCTGGCCTTTGTAAACATCTCGCTGATGAACTACAAGGAGGCCAACAGTCAGCTGGACAGCGTGGAACTTTACACCGACAACCAGATAGAGCTGATGATTGCCGACATTCAGCAGATGCGCCTTTGCCAGCGAGAGTCGCGCAACAAGGATTTCTACGATTATCAGGAAAAAGCGGCACGCGCCCTCCGACGCATCAACGAAGAACGCGCCACGCTCAACGACCATCAGCAGCGCCGGATGATATACGCCGAAAGCGAGTTCTGCATCGTCACCTCCACCTATTATTATTATGTAGGACAGATGAAGGCATCGGCAGAAGCCCTGGAAAGAATTGATGCCAACGGAGAGATACAAAAAGACACCGCACAATTCCTGAACTACCTCTACCAGATTGGCGCGGGCGGCGTCATCAACGACGGCACCAAAGAGCAGATAGGGCAACAGGAGTGGGATTACCTCATGCGTTGCTACATGATTGCCCACCGTTCGGGCGACTTATACTGGGAGGCCAACGCCCTGCAGGGCATGAGCGAGCACATGTTTGAGCCCGACCGCCGCGACCGCCTCATCAACGACAACCTGCCGGCCATGAAATTCATCAATCCCGACAACATGCCCGACACCCTTCTTGCCGGTTACCTGGCGCAAAAATCATTGGAAATGTTTGCCGGCATTGGCGATGTCTATCAGATAGCAGGCTCCTACCGCACCCTGGCACAATGTTATTGGGCCATCGGCGACTACCATTCTTCCATTATCTGCCTGGAGAAAGCGCTCCATGAAAACGAAGCCATCGAACAGGCTCCCGACCTGGTGGCCAGCATCCGCGAGCGCCTGTCGCTCACCTATTCAGCCATCGACGACAAGAAAAACAGCGACATCAACAGGAACATCTACCTCGACATGCAGAAGCTCACGCGACAAGACAGTGAGCTCGAAGCGCGTGCCGAACAGCTCAACCGCTCCTCGGCACAGCTCAACATGATGATTTCGGCCGTGGTGCTCATGATTGTTGTCGTGGCGCTGTCAATCGTTTTCTTCGACTACCTGCGCCGCCGCAAGGACCGCAACAAACCGCTGCACGACCTCTTGCGCCCGTTGCAAGAATGGCAACAGACCAACGAGCAGCATTTCAACGAACTGGCCGAGCGTGCCGACGAAATCAGCGAGGCCTACTCGCTGAGCCAGATCAACATCAACAAAAACCGGCGGCGAAACGTGGAGAACCGCGCCAAGATTTTCCTTGTGAACAGCATTACACCGCTCATCGACAGAATTATCAACGAGGTGAAACGCCTCAAAAATTCTGACGAAAGCGACAAGGTCAGGCAAGAAAGGCTTGAATACATGGTCGAGCTGACGGAACAAATCAACGACTACAACAACGTGCTCACGCAATGGATTCAGCTGCAGCAGGGACAGCTGTCGCTCCATATTGAAAGCTTCCGCGTTCAGGACCTCTTCGACATCGTGAAACGCTCACGCATGGCGTTCAAGCTGAAGGGCATTAACCTTCAGGTAATGGCTACCGACGAAGTGGTGAAGGCCGACCGCATCCTCACGCTGTTCATGGTGAACACCATTGCCGACAATGCCCGCAAGTTCACTCCCGCCGGCGGCACCGTGACCATTTCGGCCAGCAGGAAAGAGACGACGAACGAGACGGGAACGCAGGAATGTGTGGAAATCTCCATTCAAGACACCGGCGTGGGCATGGACGAGGAACAGTTGTCAACTGTCTTCGACCGCAAGGTGTCGGGCGGTCACGGTTTCGGGCTGATGAACTGCCGCGGCATCATTGACAAATACCGCAAAGTGAGTCAGATTTTCAATGTCTGCACCATCAACGCCAAGAGCGCACCGGGCCTTGGAAGCACCTTCTCATTCCGCCTGCCCAAGGGAGTGTTGCGCTTGCTGCTGTTGCTCTCATTCGGACTTTCCCTGCCCTTCCCCGCTGCTTTTGCCAATGGCCGGCATGACCTTCAGGAACGAGCCTCAGCCTTTGCCGACAGCGTTTATAGCAACAACCTGAACGGCGACTACCGCGGTGCCATCCTCTTTGCCGACAGCGCCATCATGCTGGTCAACCAACAGCAGACGCTTTTGGGCAACACCCATCCTCCGCTCATGCTTCTCGACACGTCGGCCAACGAACCGCCTGAGCTGTCGTGGCACCGCGACAGCGTGCGCATCGACTACAAAATGCTGCTCTTCCTCCGCAACGAGATTGCCGTGGCTGCCCTGGCACGTCACGACTGGCCCCTTTATTCTTATAATAATAAGGTATATACACAACTTTATAAGGAACTGACCGCCGACCCCACGCTGGGGGCATACGTTAAGACCATGCAGCGTTCAGAGGTCAACAAGAACATTGCCATCATCCTCCTGGTGCTGTTGCTCGTGGCCATCGTGGTGGCCTATTACATGCTTTACTATAGGCACCGCCTCTATTTCCGTTTCTGCATGGAGCATGTGGAACACATCAACGAAATGCTGCTCAGCGATGAAACCAACGAGGCCAAGCTTGCTCTGCTCAACCGCCAGATGTCGAACGCCAGCCGCTTCCCGCCGGAGCTGCTCAGTATTGTGACGCAAATCAGGCAGGCACTGCAACAAAGCGTGGAAACCGACAAAAGTCAGCAACTCAACATCGAGCTGGCCGAGGACGAGTGCCGGCGTGCGGAATACGAGAACCAGAAGCTCTATGTGAGCAACAACGTCCTCGACAACTGCCTCAGCACCCTCAAGCACGAGACGATGTATTACCCCAGCCGCATCCGACAGCTGGTGGACGAGGTGAAGCTGAAAAATGAAGACCCCACTTCATCGCAGGTGGAGGCCATCGACGAGCTCGTCATGTACTACAAAGAGCTTTACGCCATCCTCTCTGAACAG
>JAFVHN010000106.1 GCA_017474515.1 Prevotella sp.
ACATGGTGACTGTGAAGAAGTCTGTTGACCAGCCCACAGCTAAGGAGAACTAAGATAGATTAGCAATCTATTCAATATCTCAGAGGGGTGTCACTCGTTGGCACCCCTTTTTAAACAAAACCCTTTAATGATGAAAAAGAATTCTTTATTGATGATTTGCGCAATCTCTGTGATTGCCATGCTCTTTGCCTGTAAATCAGACAAGAAGGATATCAATGACCTTGCAAACGATATGATTCTGCAACCGCAGATGGAAATCTCACAGGCAGACACTGCCGAAGTGCTCGGTCAAGTGCAGAGGTATCTCAACTTGCTTCAAGATAAACAATATGATGATGCCATTGCCATGATTTTCTTCCTCGACAAAGATTCCATCATTAACCTTCCTGAGAAGATGAAGAAAGATGTTGTGGAAAAGATTTATCCAAGACTTCGTGGCAAGCGCTATGAAATCGACCGTATGACTTTCCTCAATGAGAAGGACAACCTTGTCAGGTGCAATGTTATCTATTTTGACAACGTTCCTGGAAAGGAAACCCTTCCCAACTCCACTGCCTTTTATCTGAAGCCCGTCAGACGCGACGGCCGCTGGTATCTTACCTTGGCCGATTCTCAGACAGACACGAACTCTCAGGACGGTACGGGTACTGAAATCGGATATTAATATTTTTAAAATCTAAAGCGTATGAAATCATTCAGAACACTTGTAGCAGCTGCGTTCCTCGCTCTTGGAACCACTGCTATGGCCCAGGCCACTTACGTTGCTCCGGATGGCACACAGTACCAGTTCGTAAAGCACGCATTCCTTGACCTGCAGGGTGGCGCACAGTACACACTAGGCGAGTCTGAGTTTGGAAATCTTATTTCTCCCAACGTACAGCTCGGCCTTGGTTATCAGTTCAGCCCTGTCCTCGGAGCTCGCTTTGCAGTTAATGGCTGGCAGAGTAAGGGTGGCTTCGACTTCAACGGCGAGAACGACACTTACAAGTTTAAGTACATCGCTCCCGGTGTGGATGTAATGTTTAACCTCTCGAACCTTTTCTGCGGTTGGAACCCCAACAGGGTGTTCAATGTAACTGCTTTCCTTGGTGCTGGTGTGAACTTTGCTTTCGACAATGATGAAGTGAAGGAAAAGAGAATGAGCGGCAACAAGGTCTATGAGTTCAAGCACTATTGGGAAAAGGGTTCTCCCTCGATTGTCGGCCGTGGCGGTGTTGACCTCAACTTCCGTCTGAGCGACGCTGTTTCTCTCATGCTTGAGGGTAACGCCAACGTTCTCAACGACCACTACAACAGCAAGCATGCTGACAACCCCGACTGGTATTTCAATGCTCTTGTAGGTCTGCGCATCAACCTTGGCAAGTCTTACACAAAGATTCTGCCTCCTACGACGCCCAATCCCAACCCGAACCCGGAACCCGACATCGACGTTACTCCGACTCCCACTCCCGGCCCGACACCTCCGCCGCAGCCTGAAGTTATTGAGCCGATTCGTCGTGACATCTTCTTCACCATCAACTCTACCGTCATTTCTGACCAGGAGGCTGTGAAGATTCGTCAGATTGCCGACTACATGAAGAAGTATCCCAATGCTAAGGTTGACGTTCGCGGTTACGCTGACAAGGGCACCGGTAATGCTACCATCAACGCCCGTCTGGCCGCCGGCCGTGCCGATGTTGTCGTGAAGGTTCTCCGTGAGCAGTACAACATTCCTGCAAGCCGCATCACCTACAGCAGCTATGGCGACACTGTTCAGCCGTTTGTTGAGAACGACCTCAACCGCGTTTCCATCTGCGTAGCCAATCCTCAGTAATTGAGTCTTCTGAACATAAAAAAAGCACCCGTAATTGGGTGCTTTTTTTGTTGTTGTAGATTTGGTTTTCTTCGCCTTAATAGGACAGACAGTGTTATGTCTTGAAGTAATCTATGAGGCTAAACAGGATTTTCAGATTGTTGGATGTCCGTGTCGCTTTCTTTTTGTTCTTCCACAAGCAAGCCATCTTTCATGTGAATGGTGCGGTCGGTGATGCTTGCCAGGTTTTCGTCGTGCGTCACGATGACGAAAGTCTGCCCGAATTTATCCCTGAGGTCAAAGAATAGTTGGTGCAGTTCCTCTTTATTTTTTGTGTCAAGGCTTCCGCTGGGTTCGTCTGCCAGAATGACCGCTGGATTGTTTACCAACGCTCTTGCTACGGCCACCCTTTGTTTTTCACCTCCCGACAGCTCGTTAGGCTTGTGTCCGGCCCTTTCTGCCAGTCCCATGAAGTTGAGCAGCTCCTCCGCCCTTTTTTTGGCCTCGCTATGGCTTTTCCCAGCAATGAATGCCGGAATCATCACGTTTTCGAGCGCTGTAAACTCCGGCAACAGCTGGTGAAACTGGAACACAAACCCTATGTTTTTGTTTCTGAAGTCGCTAATTTGTTTTTTGTTAAGCTGAGCAGTGTCCGTTCCGTCGATGACAATTTTCCCGCTGTCTGCCTTGTCGAGCGTCCCTATGATTTGCAGCAGTGTTGTTTTTCCGGCACCGCTGGGTCCTACAATGCTTACCACCTCACCTTTTTTTATATGCAGTGAGATTCCTTTCAGCACTTTCAGGTTTCCGAAACTCTTTGTGATGTTTTCTGTTTTAATCATGATGTTATGTTAGGTTTCCTGTTATTGTTGTCCTTTCTTTTTATTTCTTCCCATCCATTCCTTGAGCTGTGAGTATGCGCTCAGCTGCTCACTTTTTCTCGGAGCGGCGAATGTCATGGCGTTGATGGGTTCGCCATATTGGTCGGGGAATATGATGAGCAGGTTTTCCTGTTTGTAGTATTGCGTCAGTTCGGCGGGCATTTTCTCAAAGGCGTGCTTGTAGCTCACGGTGCTTTTCCTTGCCGTCACCACCACGAGCAGGTGGTCGTCGTGAACTTTCGTGCAGAGTTGCGGCAATTCGTTCCAGTGCCCCATCGTAGTAAAGTCGGCCCTGATGTGTGGGAACACGTTCTTGATGTATTCCTTGATGATGGCCAGCGTGGTCTGTTTGCTGTGGAATTGAATTTTACAATCCAGGTTCTCCGCCATCCGGGCCAGCCTGGTGAGCCACCTGTAGAATCCAGGTTCAAATTCCGCCTTGCTGGGCACCGCCACCTGTATTCTCCTTATGGTGTTGAGCGGTTGCCCCAGCCTCAGCATCATTATTTGCCTGTTGAGTTCGGTAAAGAGGTCCTCGGAGAATTTCCCCCAAAAACTTTCGTTGGCCGAAGTCCGGTTGTGCAGTCCCATAATGATTTCGCTGGCGTCGTATTCCTTGAACGCGTGCATGATGCCGTTGGCAATGTTTGTTGCAATCCTGCTTTGCGTCTGCATTCTCACGTCGGCCGCTGCCGCCGCCTTTGTGGCCTTTTCCAGCAGATCCTTTCCTTTTTTCTGGTTTTTTGCCACGTTGTCGTCGTCGAGCACCACGTTCAGCCCGATAATTCCCCTTCCCAGTTTCTCGTTTCTCATCATGGTGGCCATGCTCACCAAGTATTCCGTGTTGTCGCCAGTTTTCAGTGGCAATAGCATTTTCTCATCGTCGCCTTTTTTCTCCTCCTGCGGCACGGTGTCTTCCAGCACTATCTGCTGTGCCGCTTTCTCTGTCACTATTGACGAGATGACGCAAGTGAACAAAATCATCATCACCACGCCGTTGAGCATGTCGTCGTCCACGAGCATCTGCCCTGGCGTCATTTCAAGCCGTCTTCCCACCATGGCGATGGCGATGGAGCCTGCCGCGTGTGCCGAAGTCAGTCCGAAGAGCATGTGCCCGTTGCTCAGCGGCAGTTTGAAAGCCACTCCTGCGGCATACCCCGCAATCATTTTCCCCACGGTGCCAATGATGACCATGCAGGCCACGATGTTTGCCGTGTGCCAGTTTACGAACAGCTCCTTGATATTGATGAGCATGCCCACGCCGATGAGGAAATACGGAATGAAGATGGCGTTTCCCGTAAACTCCAGTCTTCCCATCAGCGGTGACAGCCTTGGAATATACCTGTTGAGCACCAGTCCGGCAAAGAATGCCCCGAACACGCCCTCCAGCCCTATGAAACTTGTAACTGCGGCGTTGAGAAAGAGCACGGCGAGCACATAGATGAACTGCGTGACGGCATCGCTGTGCCTTTGCAAGAACCACCTTGAAACGCGCGGCACGAAGAAAATCATGACCGCCGCATAAATGGCCAGTTTTACCAGCATGCCCGTCACGAGCCACGGCAGTGGCACTGTTGCATTTCCTGTCCGTGCCTCAACAATGCCTACCACCACCGACAACGACAACAGCGCCAGCAACAGCGCAATCATGCTTGCGCCCACGCTCAGCGTCACCGCCCTTTGCCGTTGCAGTCCGTATTTTGTCACTATGGGGTAAGCAATGAGTGTGTTGCTCGACATGAGGCAGCTCAGCAGCAGCGTGGCCCATTTCGTGTAGCCCATCATCTGCGTGCCGGCCACATACACCAGCAGGAAGGGCGTGAGGAAGGTCAGCAGTCCGAACAGCATCGTCTGCCTGATGTGCGAGCGCAGCCCGTCCATGTCCATTTCCAGTCCGGCCAGGAACATGATGTAGTAGAGCCCCACCTGCCCGAAGAGTTCAAACGAGGCATCCCTTTCCAGCAGGTTCAGTCCGTAAGGCCCCACCACGACGCCGGCCAGCACCATTCCTATGATGTGCGGAATGCGCAGCTTCCCCATAATCATCGGTGCCAGCAGGATGATGAGCAGCACGATGAAAAAAATCCACGTTGAGTCCGTAATGGGAAAATATGCAGCCATGCTTGTCATTTTGCTGCAAAATTACGAATTTTCCCGTCAAAAAAGCGCAACTTTTCCCAAAAAGTAGTAATTTTGCAGGCAAAAATCGATGATTGTCCATCATTAATCAAAACAAAAAGAAAGGAAACACAGATGAAAGTAGCTATTGTAGGTGCCAGCGGCGCCGTGGGTCAGGAGTTTCTGCGCATTCTCGACCAGCGCCAGTTCCCGCTGGACGAGCTGGTGTTGTTCGGTTCCGAGCGCAGTGCGGGCCGCACTTACACTTTCCGCGGTCAGGAGCTGCGGGTGAAACTTCTTCAGCA
Source organism: Prevotella sp. (assembly GCA_017474515.1). Lineage (GTDB taxonomy): Bacteria > Bacteroidota > Bacteroidia > Bacteroidales > Bacteroidaceae > Prevotella. The sequence continues at coordinate 5,097 of JAFVHN010000106.1, forward strand.
TAACGACGACTTCCGCGACGTTGACATTGCCTTCACCTCTGCCGGTGCCGGCACGTCGAAGGAGTTTGCCGACACCATCACCAAATACGGTGCCGTGATGATCGACAACAGCAGCGCCTTCCGCATGGACGACGACGTGCCCCTGGTGGTGCCCGAGTGCAATGCCGAGGATGCCCTGGTGCGCCCGCGCGGCATCATTGCCAACCCCAACTGCACAACCATCATGATGGTGGTATGTCTTCAGCCCCTTGAGCAGCTTTCCCACATCAAGCGCATCCGCGTGAGCAGCTACCAGAGCGCCAGCGGAGCCGGTGCCGCCGCCATGGCCGAGCTTGAGCAGCAGTATGCCGAATTGGTTGCCGGACAGCCTGTTACGGTGAAGAAATTCCCCCATCAGCTGGCCTATAACGTCATTCCGCAGATTGATGTCTTCCAGCCCAACGGCTACACCAAGGAAGAAATGAAGATGTACAACGAAACTCGGAAAATCATGCACACCGACGCCCGTTGCTCCGCCACCTGTGTCCGCGTGAGCTCCTTGCGCAGCCATTCCGAGAGCGTGTGGATAGAAACGGAGCGTCCCATCAGCGCCGACGAGGCCCGTCGAGCCCTTGCCGCCGCTCCCGGAGTCACGGTGAAGGACGACCCCTCGCAGCTCCTTTACCCCATGCCGCTGGAAACGGCCGGCCTCGACGACATCTATGTGGGCCGCATCCGCGAGGACCTCAGCGACGACTGCGGCCTCACCTTCTGGCTCTCGGGCGACCAGATTCGCAAGGGAGCGGCCCTGAACGCCGTGCAGATTGCCGAATACCTCATCAAGGTGGGCAACGTGAAATAATGTCCGGGGTGTAAGCCTTGAAAAACGGGGCTGCAACCACGTTGCGGAACAGGAAAAATCCTGACATTTTCAGTAAAAAATCAGGGTAAAAAGCCCGTTTTAGATAAACGGCTGATTTTCAGGGCTTTTACACATAAGACGGCAAATCCTGCCAGTCCAGACCGCAAAAAACTCCAGTCCAAACCGCAGTTGGACTGGAGTTTTTTGCGGTCTGGACTGGAGTCGGACTGAAGATTTCCGGCCGCGGCTTCCTTTTTGGGGGCGGGGTTGCGATGACATTTCACCAAGCCTGACGGCGAAGGGGCCGGTCGAGAAAAAAAGACACGGCTGGCAGGGGAGGGGAGAGAGGGCACGCGGCACCCTTTGGGCCTGTCCGTGAAAAAAATACGACAAAACCGTTCGCCGTTTGCCGAAAAAGCCGTACCTTTGCGGTTGTAATCCCGTCAGCATCAAGGGCCGGCCTCGGAAAGTGGCTTGTAAGTGGAATTCATTAAAACTAATTGTATTCAAACTAATATGACATCCTTATTTTTGCCAGTTGCCACGATGGCTGCAATAAGTGTGAAAGCCCCCAATGATGAACCTCTCTCGTGAAGTTGACGTGAGCCACGGCAACCAGACCGGTCTTAAGTAAAAGTCAGTATTATAAAACATTATAACCATCTATGAAGAAAACAAGGTTTTGGATGCTCGCCGCCATCCTTATTCTATGCGGCGCATTGAGTGCCCCGGCGCAGGTGATAACGGCCGCCGACCTTGAGAAATATGCCAAGGAACGCTATGGCGACAAATGGCTCGACGCTGCCAAGAACCTTGCCGAGAACATCTCGCTCGACAAGAACCAGTCGCTCACCTACCAGCAGGTGATAGAAGCTCCGGGCAAGACGCGCGACCAGCTCTATGTGGCCCTGAACTACTGGGCCACCGCCACCTTCAAGGACAAGCAGGCCATCACGCTCAACGACAAGGACGCCGGCTGCATCATCATTTCGTCAACCATCCCCAGTATTGTCAACCATACGGGCACCATCAACAAGTACTCGGTGAGCATAACGCCCGTCATCCGCCTTGACATCAAGGAAGGCCGCGTGCGCGTCACCTACACCGTGCAGAGCTACGACATCCTGGCCGACATCAGCGGTGGGTGGCTCAGCCTGACCGACCCCGACGAACGGACCTTCGGCGACTCGAAGCGCAAGCGCGACGACAAGACCAATGCCAACCTCTACGACGCACAATGGGAGATTGCCGGCCATTATCCTTTTGTGGAAAAAGACGCTCAGAAACGCACCTGTGCCAAGGCGCTCGTGATGACCCATGCCTATTCCAACGCCATCATGGACAAGGTGGAAGAGGCCGTGAAGAACGGCATCGTGGGAAATGAAGACGATGACTGGTAATCACGACTCCTTACAATATGAACAATCCCCGCAACTGGCTCCTTGCCGCCATCCTGGCCCTGGGCTGCGTAGCCCTGGTGGTCACCTGCAACAAGGGTGAACAGCTTTCGTCTGCCGACCAGACGGAGGAGTTTGTCACCTTGACCGATGCCGTTCCCGATGCCATCCTCGAGATACGCTACTACGGCACCTACAACTTCGTGGGCGACCGCATCGACGGCTATGAAGAACCCACCGCCCTGCTGACACGTCGGGCCGCCGACAGCCTGCGTGCCGTGAGCGACGACGTGCAGAGCCTGGGCTATCGGCTGAAAATCTACGACGCCTACCGTCCGCAGGTCGGCGTGGACCATTTCGTGCGCTGGGCCGCCAACCGTGCCGACAGCCTCATGAAAACCTATTTCTACCCCGACCTCGACAAGAGCGTGCTCTTCGACCAAGAGTACATCATGGCGAAAAGCGGGCACACCCGCGGCTCCACCGTTGACTTGACGCTCTTCGACATGACCACCGAGAAAGAACTCGACATGGGCGGCACCTTCGACTGGTTCGGCCCCGAGAGCCATCCCGACTTCTGCGGAAATCCCGAAACGGGCCAATATACCGGCGACAACAAAAAGTCGCCCACCGGCCGAAGCATCACCGAAGAGCAGTTCCGCCACCGCATGATACTCCGCCAGGCCATGCTTCGCCACGGCTTTAAGCCCCTCGACACCGAGTGGTGGCACTTCACGCTGAAGGACGAGCCCTTCCCCGACACCTATTTCAATTTCCCGGTGAAACAATTGTCAAACGTAACTCAATAAGATTTATGAAGAAATTTCTTGCAATGGCCGTTGCCATCATGATGTCCGCAACGGTTGTAAATGCCCAGACGGAGAATAGAGCGTGGACTTTCAACACCCGCGCCTGGTGTACTAACTATTTCACCGACCTGCTCTATGGTGCTGTTTCCGAGAGTGTCTCGCGACTGCTCTTCAAGGACACCGGCAGCGACTCGTTGTGGGCTGAGCGCCTCATTCCCTCTGCCGACCTGGTGTTCCCCGTCGGCATGGGCAAGGATGGCTTCGACGGTCCCAACGACATCTACGGCCCCTATCACCGCGCCTTTGGCAACCCCATCAAGCACATTGGTGACTATGGCATCGGTCTCGATTTGTCGTTCATGCCCGGAAACATCGGCTTTTATGCCGGAGCGTTCTTCAAAAGCCAGGAGGTGGTTTACAAGGAAACCAACACCAACATCCGCGGCTTCTATTTCCAGCCTCGTGCCGGACTGGTGGTCGGCAACAATAAACACACGGCTGAGTTTGGCGCGTTTTATGATATGGTGACCGGTTGCGGAGGCAATGCCACCCTCACCGACAAAGACATGCTGGAGAGCGGTTTCGGCCTTGATGTCGGCTATGGTCATTACGACAAATACGGCAAGACCATCCTCCAGTTCTCCTTCCCCCTTCACAACTTCTTCAACACCGACTTTGCCGGCCAGCAGGGCTTGAAGCGCAAGGTGGGCTACATCATGGCCACGCGCCGCATCCGCCTGTAAGCGGGTGGTTTTCATAACATAATTCTTTATCCTTATGCTACACGTTCACGAAGAGGCAGCACGCTGCCTGTTGTGCAAGGACGCTCCTTGCACCAAAGCGTGCGGAAAAGGCGATCCGGCACGTGCCATTCGCGCCATACGTTTCGATAATTCACAAAACGCCTGGAGGTGGTTGGAGGGTTGCACCGATGAAGACCTGGAACGCGCCGAGCAGGCCTGCATACACTACGACCGGCCCGTGCGCATCCGCGAGCTGAGGAGCGCCGTTGGTTGCGATGCCGTCGCAACCAACAGGGCTTTGCCCGACCTGGCCATCACCTTCTGCGGCTTGGCGTGCGAAAATCCGTTCTTCCTGGCCTCGTCGGCCATCTGCACCAACTACGAAATGGTGGCGAGGGCTTTAGAGGCCGGATGGGCGGGAGTGTTCTACAAGACCATCTGCAAGCAGGACATCCGCGAGGTGTCGCCGCGTTTCGACGCCGTGGGCAAGGAGGGCACGCCCTTCGTGGGCTTCCGCAATATGGAGCAGTTGTCGGAAAATCCCCATGAGGTGGATTTCGACATCTTGCGCCGCTTGAAGAAGAACTATCCGAACAAGATTATCGTGGCCTCCATCATGGGGCAGTTGGAAGAAGAGTGGATTGAACTGGCAAAAATGGCCGAAGAAGCCGGTTGCGATGCCGTGGAGCTGAACTTCTCATGTCCCCAGATGCGACTTGCCGGCATGGGAAGCGACGTGGGCCAGGACCCCGAACTCGTCACCTTCTACACGGCATACGTGAAACGTAACGTAAAGATTCCCGTCATTCCGAAGATGACGCCCAACATCACGCAGATGAACCAGCCCGCCATGGGCGCCTATTTTGCCGGTGCCGACGCCATTTCGGCCATCAACACCATCAAGAGCGTCACCATGTCGCCCTTGGCCGCCGTTAGCGACAAAAAGACCATTTCGGGCTATAGCGGCCATGCCGTGAAGCCCATTGCCCTGCGTTTCATCCTCGAAATGGTCAAGAATCCCATTATGAAGAACATCCAGTTCAGCGGCATCGGAGGCATTGAGACATGGCGCGACGCATTGGAATTCATACAGTTAGGATGTCGCAACGTGCAGGTCTGTACCGCCGTCATGCAATATGGCTACCGCATCATCGACGACCTGGTGCTCGGCCTGCAAACCTATATGGCCGAGCGTGGCATCAGCAGTGTTGACGACCTTGTGGGCGAGCAGCTGCCCATGTTTGTTTTGCCGTCGGACCTCGACCGCGACACAATGGTGTTCCCGAAAATCGACCGCGAGAAGTGCATCGGTTGCGGGCGGTGCTACATTTCATGTCAAGATGGTGGCCACCAGGCCATCAGCTTCGGCGACGACCGCCGTCCGCACGTCCTCGGTCAGAAGTGTGTGGGCTGCCATCTGTGCCGGCTCGTATGCCCCACGGGAGCCATCGGCCTTGCCAAGCGGATGGCGAAACCCGACCGGTCTTAGCGCGTTGGAACACTCCTCGCCACATCCGGTGCTGGGCTTAGCGCCACTTTTATTTGCGCCATGTTGCTACGCGAAACGGGCAGCGACTCACTGCAATGCTTCATGAGCAGCTGCATGGTGCCCGACTTGGAAACAATCTTCTCCACCTGTTGAAGATTGACGAGGAAAGCGCGGTGACAACGCACAATCATCGGGAAACTTTTCAAGTCGCTTTCCATCTGCTTGGAAGTGGCGCGCAACATGTCGGAATGTTCCTTTCCGTCAATCAGTTGGCATACTTTCACATAGTTGCCCACCGCTTCTATGTATAACAGGTTTTCAATCTTGAGTGTCACCGTTTCGCTGGTGGTGCCTTTCAATACGGCCTTTTCCTCCGCCCTTATCGTCTGGGCTTGGGAAGGGCCGTTTTCTTTTTCATCCTTATGGTCCGCGATGTCGTCGGCCTTGGGAACGGGGCTGAGGCTTTGCAGCCTTTGCAGTTGCTCGTTGAGCAGCCGCGTTTCCTCCAGCTCCGCCTCCAGGAACCTGCTGCGGAACTTAAAGCGCCAGTACAGTCCGATGGCAAAGGAGCAGAAGCCAATAATGACCAGCGTTTCAAAGAAATTGGCCCACGACAGGCGGTTGCTCTCCACCCGTCCGGTCAGCATGACGTGGCGGTATAGACAGATGGCGAGGGCCACCAGCGGCGTGTTGATAAGCTGGAAGCGCAGGTTGCGGCTGATGATGTAGCCCACGCCCTTGTCGTAGGCCCTCGGCATCTTCACGACATATTTCAAGATAACGTCGGTAATCATGCAGACCACAAAGCCTATCACCAATATCACCGCCAAGTGAAGATAAGCCTGCCACTGCAATGCCTCAAGGCCGAAGGGTTTGAACACCGCCAGTGCTATTACCACGAAGGTGGTGCTGACAATGCGCGTTGTGAGTGTTTCTTTCTGTCCTTTGTTCATTTCATTCAAAAGCCGTAGTGTGTTATTTTACGATGACTTTCTTCCCGTTGATGATGTAAATGCCTTTTTGCGAAGGCTGCCCGGTAAGTCTCATGCCGCTGAGGGTGACATAGGCTGCACTGTTTTCTTTTGGACAGGCAAAGGGATTTTCTGTTATCGTCGGTATGTCTTCAGCTGGTGCAAACAGTTTCAGTGTGGGCTGGTTGGTCTGTAAATCCTGCACCCATATCACCTCTTCGCGTCCGTTCTGCAAAGCCGTAGCCACATCGCCGTTGGCCATGCCTTCTGCTGTTGCCTGGATGCCGTAGGCGGAACCGGTAGTCCTGATATTTACATAATAGGTGTTGACGACGTTCACGCCTCCCGACCATGTCTGTCCGACGGGATTGAACAATGTATAATTCGTATAAGTGCCGTTTTCCAGGCAGTTCACCACCTTTGGACTTCCTCCGTGGCTCCATCCCCACAGGCCTGAGATATATGAGCTTGTGATCGACACGCCGTTCACCGTCCCGTTAAAGATGCAGTCCATAAGAGTTGTGTTCGAATCGAAACCATGCCCCACGATGCCGCCCACGTAGCTGGAGTGGGTGTTAATGGTGACGCTTACAATACAATTTTTGATGGTGTTGGTGCCGCTGGTGGTGCCCACCAGTCCGCCGGTGTGCTTGCTGTACGATGTGATGGTGCCAGTTACCCTTAGGTTCTTTATCGTGGCGTTAGAGATATAGTGGAAGGGTGCCACTCCTAAATCATTGGTCCCATCGGTGGTGATGGTGCTGGTAATGTCAACATTCAGTGTATGGCCGTTGCCGTCGAAGGTGCCTGAGAATGGGAATCCACTCTTGATGCCCGCCTGTTCGGTGGCGTTAACGTCAGCGGTGAGTTTTATGAACTGCCCGCTGAAGGTCTTTCCGTCGCTGATATTTGCCACAAATGACATCCAGTCCTCATCGCTGCCAATCAGATACGGCGATTCCACTGTGCCCTGGCCGTTCATGTTCATTTGCACAATCTTGAAGTTCACAACCTTCGTGCCGGCGTAGTCCCCTATGCCGGTGATAGTCACAGAGGCTATGCCTACGGTGGCGTTATTTTCGTAAGTCACCGTGTAGTCGGTGTCTTTTGTCAGAAGTTGTCCCAAGAAATTGACGATGGGTTCAGGTTTCACTTCTTCGCCCTCAAAATCATATTTCTCGGCAATTCCACTCACCGATGCGGGAATGTAACAGGTTTTTTCCATAATTTCAAACACCTTGTAAACCTCTCCTTCAGGTATGGACTCCGACAGTTGTGTGCCATATACGTTGCTGTTGTTCTTTGCCGGTGTCAGGTAAAAGTTATTACTGAAGGATTTCACTCCTGAGATGGCGATGGGGTTGAAGGTTGAACAGTTGGTGTAGTTGCCCATCTCTATGCAGTTGTAGATGCTGACGCCATTGCTGTGTGCCCATCCGTTGAACACGCCCACGGTGCTTCCTGAGCTGCGCCCGTTGATGGTTCCTGTGAAATAGCAGTCGCTGATGGTCGTTACAGAAGTGTAGCTGTGCCCCAGGAATGCCGCGCAATGTGAGTTTGTTGCTGTAATGGTGGCACTTATCGTCACATTGGAGATGGTGTTGGTGCCGTCGGCAACGCTTACTAATGCCGTGCAATGCTGGCCGCCCAATACGGAGCCGGTCACCGTGAGGTCCTTGATAGTGGCGTTTCTGATGCTGCTGAACAGTGCCACGTAGTTTGTGCTGCCCATGCCCACGTTGGCAGTGATGACATGGTGATTACCGTCGAAAATGCCGCTGAACAACTTGCTGGAGTTGAAATCGCCTGAAAAGTTGCCCACTATCTGCGACACCGTGATGTCGGAAGTCAGTCTTGCGTTTGTCGAAGGGTTGGTTTTCACCAGTTCAGTAAAATCCACCCAGTCCTGGTCGGAGTCGATGAGGTAGTAGCCGTCGTCGCTTGTTTCGAGTGCCCAGGCTCCCGTCTGGCCGGCAAGAAGCATGCAAAAAACTAAAAAAAGATGTTTTGTCTTGTTCATAATGTAGTAGATGATGAAATTGTGATTGTTTATATAAGTTTACTGTTTTCCAATCCACCGCGCCATGTCCTCGAGCACTTCGGGCGAAATGGTTTCCTCGATGGAGCTGTATTCCGTCGGCAGGCCCGTTGTGCAGTGCTGGAAGAGGTGGTTGAGGCCGGGATATTCTTTCACGAGATTCTTTTTCGATTTTGGCAGCAGTTGCCTGATGGCCGTAAGGTTCTGCGTGGAAATCACCTGGCAGTCGCGGTCGCCGTTGAGAGCGAACACCGGGCAGCGCGAGTTACGAATGTCGTCCGACGGGTCGTAGTTCATGTACCATGTCATCCACGGATTTTTTTGCGTTACCTGTTGTAGCCATAGCTGTGCCCGGGTGGTGGTGGCTGGCTGCCCCATCAGTTGCATGATGCGGTTCGTTTGTGCCGCCAGCAGCGTGTCGCCCTTTACGCCGGGTCCGGCCAGCGAGACAATGAAGTCAGCCTTCTTGCGTGCTGCCAACATGAAAGCGATGAGGCCCCCTTCGCTGTGTCCTATACAGCCTGTTTTCCTGAAAGCCTTGCGGTTGCGCAAGTATTCGAGACCAGCCTGGGCATCGTGCATGAAGTCCTCGGAGGTGGCATTCTTCACGTCGCCACCCGTGGACTGGCCGGTGGCGCGGTCGTCGTAGCGCAGTGTGGCAATGCCGTGGCGTGCCAGGTAGTCGGCAATGACGAGGAAAGGCGCGTGGCCCATCAGTTCCTCGTCGCGGTTCTGCTGTCCGCTGCCCGTCACCAGTATCACGACCACGGGTTTCCGTTTCGCCTTGGCATCGTAGCCCACGGGCCATGTAATCGTTCCTGCCAGCGTGGCATCGTCTTTCTCGTTTCTGAACGTCACCTCTTCGGTTTCGTAGGGGTAGGGCGGTTGTGGCCGTTGCGGATGCTTCACCTCAGCCACTCCTTTTTCCATCACGATGGGTATGGTCATGCCGTTCTGCATGAGCGTGCCGTCGAGTTTCCCCTCTTTCAGCCGTGCGCGGAAGGTCATGCCGATGGCTTCTACCTTCAGTGCCACCGAGTCGTCGGACAAAAATTCCTTGTAGGCCGCGATGTCTTTCTGCCCTTGGTCGGGGCTTTCGAAGGTTGCGGTTACATAGCCTTCGTGTTGTTCCAGATGGAGCACCAGCCTGAGCGAGACGACCCCGAGGTCAAGTTTTCCAGACCATGAGCCCACCAGTGCCGAGGTGGGCTGCACCTGTGCTTGCGCCGTCATGGCTGCCAGGATTAGCAGTAGTGTGATAATGGATTTCTTGTTCATTCTCTGTTCCTTTTGTTATTTTGTGGCAAAGATACATATTTTTTCGAAAACGCAGTGCGCTCCAGGTGGAAAAATTCAAACCCGCCGGTGGCATTTCGCGCCGAGGCTCCCTTGTCCTGTAACTCCCGAACTCCTGTAACTCCAAGAAGTTGAGCGAATGCGAAACATTTATCATTTAGCGTAGCGCAGCGCAGTGTCAAGATTTTTCATGGTTTTTTGGTTGTCCCAAGAGGCTTGGCCGCAAATTTCGGGGAGAAATCTTCAAGTTTTCACCTCTCGATCTTCAAAATCTCTCCCCGAAATTTGCGGTCAAACTTAGGCCGATTTTCAAATAGTTGAAATTCAACGACTTACAAAATCGGCAAAAAATCGCCCGTTTTGTCAATTTTTTTTACCAGTTTTTAGCCATGCCACTATCCGTCGGAAAATATAAAAATTGTGAGTTTTTTGAGCAAGTGAAAGTGAAACAAGTTTTCAATTATGACGTATCAGAAGCCCCGGACTTTGCCACCGGCCCCCGATGCCATTCATCCCAAACCGTGCAGAAAACACCGGAAAGGGGCGGGAAGAACGGCCGTTCGTCACAAAACGGAGCAGAATATCCCAAAAACCGGGCTGTGGGTGTAGTTTTTCATACCTTTGCAACGTCAAACGAGCAAATTCCGTCAAACAAACAGATAAAACAACAGAACAATGAAAAAGATGAACTTTAGACTGGCAGCGCTCGTTGCTGCATTGATGATGACGATGACGTCCTTTGCCAAGATGCACGACTTGGGAGGACGGGTGACAAGCCAAAAGGGCGAGCCGCTGGGCTTTGTGAATGTGGTGCTGCTGTCGTTGCCCGACTCGGCCTTTGTGCAGGGTGCCATGACCGACGCTGAGGGCTTTTACAAAATCGTGACCGACAAGAACGACGGCCTGCTGAAGGTTTCGAGCGTGGGCTACAAGACATTTTTTGTGAAAGCCGCCGACGGCCTGACCATCACCCTTGAGGAAGACACGCAGGTGCTCGGCGAGGTGGTGGTGAAGAGCTCGTTGCCCAAGACCCATGTGAAGGGCGACGCTATGCGCACCACCGTGGCAGGAACCATTCTCGAGAAGGCCGGCACGGTGAGCGATGCCTTGTCGAAGATTCCTTCGCTCGAAGCCGAGCGCGACGGAGGCGTGAAGGTGCTGGGGCGCGGCGATGCCGAGGTGTATGTCAACGGCCGGCGGGTGCAGGACATGAAGGAGCTCTCGCGCCTGCGCTCCGACCAGATACAGCATGTGGAGGTGGTGCAGAACCCCGGCGCACGCTATTCGGCATCCACGAAGGCCGTGGTGCGCATCACGCTGAAAAAGGCACAGGGCGAGGGCCTGAGCTTCCAGAACAGCACGCAATACATGTATCAGTATGGCGGTTCGCTCAACGACAACTTCACCGCCAACTACCGCACGGGCGGACTCGACGTGACGGGCTCGTTCTGGGCGGGCACCTATAACCACTATAAGGGCTTGGCCAACACCGCCTTGGCTTACTATGTGGGCAAAGACCGCATGACGGGCCTCTCCACCCAGGAGATGCGACACCCCTGGCACGGATGGTCGCCCCAGTTGCAGGTGAACTATATGGTTGACGAGAACCACACCTTCGGCGCCTACTACAAATACGACCGCACGCCCAGCGGCGAGACGAAGGGCGACTACCTGACGGATATGTTCGAGAACGGCATACCGACCGAGTTCTCCGAGAGCCGTATCTGGCAGGACGAGAGCATCACGAAGCACATCTTCAATGCTTATTATAATGGCAAGGTGGGTCAGCTGGGCATCGACCTGAACGTTGACGGCTTCTTCGACGACACCAAGACGCCGGGCAGCACCACCGAAACGATGACCCCGGCATCGGGCGGCGCCGGAACCACCCGCACCATTGAGAACAACACCAACAGCGCCAACAATTTCTGGGCCTCGAAGCTCGTCTTCACCTATCCCGTGCTGAAGGGCAACCTCTCGATGGGCGGCGAATACAGCTACAACCACCGCACGGACGCCTACTCGTATCAGGCCACCGACTATGTGCCCGTGAAGGCCACCGACACGGAAATCAACGAGAAATCGGCGGCGGCTTTCCTCGAGTACGGCAGGCCCTTCGGCAAGGTGTTCGCACAAGTGGGCCTGCGCTATGAGCACCTGAAGAACGACTATTTCAACTTCGGACAGCGCGAGGACGAGGTGTGCCGCAACTATGGCGACTGGTTCCCCACCGCCACCGTCTCCGCCCCTGTGGGGAAAATGCAACTCAGCCTGTCGTATCGCCGCGACATTCAGCGCCCGAACTATTCAAACCTGACCAGCTCCACGATTTATGTCAACCGCTACACCTATCAGAGCGGCAACCCTTATTTGAAGCCTACCTACACCCACAGCCTGGTGTTGAACGCGGCCTATCAGTGGGCAAACTTCACCGTGAACTATGGCCGCATGAAAAATAGCGAAACCATGTCCACCGAGCCTTTCCCCGGAAGTGCGGACCCGCTCATCAGCCTGGTGCGGCCCATCAATAGCGCCGAGGACTACGACCAGCTCTCGCTGAGCCTCTCCGCCAGTCCCGTCATTGGTTGCTGGCATCCCATGTGGTATGCCTTCTCCGTCTTCCAGAACTATAAGACGCCAACGGCCGACGGTAGCATCAAGACGCTCAACAAACCTTACGTCACGCTTGTCTGGAACAACGACATCGAACTGCCTAAAGCCTTCCGCCTGAGTGCCAACGCCCAGTGGGCCTCGCGGGGCGACTACAACAACTTCAGCATCACGGCCCGGCGTTTCAACCTCACGCTCGCCGTGCAACGTGATTTCAACTTGCGCCGCCTGGGTATGCTGACCGCCGACCTCCGTTGCTACGATGTCCTAAATACCAACAAGACCGAGGGCGTCGTCTATGGCATCCGCGAGCTGACCACCGCCAACCCTGCGCGCCGCACCATCCTCCTCGAACTCGTATGGAAGTTCAACGAGGCACGCAGCAAGTATCGCGGCTCCGGAGCCGGCGAAAAGCAGAAGGCCAGGATGTAAGTCAGTTGACAAAAAGCACGGGGAAAGCCTTTTTTTTCAGTGGCTTTCCCCGTGTTCCATAATGTTCTTGCTTAGAAATTCTTTACCAACCACAAGGCGAAGAACAGGTCGTAAACCTTGTAAACACCTTTGTCCTGAGTGAGTAATCCCTTGTCTATCAGTGCAGGAATGGCAGATTTTACAGAATTGGGTGACGTAAGTCCATGCCGTTTAATGAATTTCCCACCGGTGACGTTCTCTGCATTTCCGTCTTTTGCCACAGCTATCAGCACGCGGCTTTGCTTTTCGGGCAGCTGGTACATCAAATCTTCATAGATAATGGAGGAAACAGCAATAATCTCATCCACAGCCTTGCTGACATCGGTTTCTACACACTTGTCCCCAACGGCTGTCCGGCTAAACAATTCGTTCATCACTCTCTGCATATAATAGGTGACGCCGTCAAACTGGTTGTAAAGGCGGGTTACGACAGCATCTTCCAGATTTTTTCCCCGCTTCCTGAAGTGGGCAACGCAAAATTCCGTATATTTGTCTAATGGCAGACGGTTCAAATGGTAAAGTGTGACACTTTGGTAGAAAGGTCTTGCCGGAGAGGTGAAAATGGCACCCATCAACTGCCGTCTGGAACCCGAAAAGACAAAATGTGCATTGCTGCAATATTGAACGCGGGTGCGGATTTCTGCTTCAATATTCGGATCGCCATATTTCGTTATCTGCTGAAACTCGTCAATGACCACCAGACAAGGGCGGTCGGCATTTTGCAGATAAGTGAAAATTTCATCCAATGTGGCTGTTGGTGAATAAATGTCTCCTACGCTTATCGTCCATGACGGTTGCCCGTTCATGTCAAAGGAAATGCCAGAGCGCACCGATGAGAGAATGGCGAGAAACTTCTCCCATGCCTTTTTCCCCCTTGGCTTTAAGGTTTCAAGAATGGCGCTTCCCAGCTTGCCAACCATTTCTGCCACAGTCTTTGTGGAATAGATATCGACAATAAACGTGTAATAGTTGTCGGAGATAGCTTTTTGTGAAAAACAATGTCGCAACAAGTCGCTCTTGCCATATCTGCGCGGTGAAATCAAGGCTACGTTGTTGCCGTTGATAAGGTAGCGGATGATGTCTTGCGTCTCTTTCTCCCTGTCGCAGAAATAATCGGCACCTGCATATCCTGTGGTAACGAATGGATTGTCAATCTTAGCGTTCTCTTTGGCCATAAATCGTCATGTTAATAAATTACGGGCAAAGTTACTTATTTTTCCATAAAATGGAAATCATAAAATGGAAAAAAGTAAGCGCTCTTAGCATTTTTTAGCTTAACCGGCAGGGGAAATAATACGTTTTTGAAGGAGCGGCAGGTGGCAGCATTGCCCCCTTGTGCCGGGAATGTCCCAAAGATGTGCCAGAGAAGTTTCAGTGATGTGCCTCAGATGTAGGCCGTTGTTGAAGGTTTTCATCGCAAATCCTTTGTGGTTTCATTTATTTTCCCTATATTTGCAACGTAAACGATGATTGGCAGGCGTGCCCGTCGTGAAATAATAAAATCACCTTAAACGATTAAACAAGATGAAGACAGGAAACAGTTTTTCCAGATGGATGGCCGCGGTTGTGCTGACGGCCATCAGTACTTGTGCGTTTGCCAAGTCATATCCCCTTTACGTCTGCAATATGCAGGTGACCGACGGCAACCGCCAGCAACTGACCACCTTGCTCTCGCAAATGGGGTACCTGAAGAGCGGCTCCATTACTTTCGACGGCGACAAGACCCTCGTGCTGAACAATGCCGTAGTGGATTTTAAGGAAAAAGGCATTGCACGCTTCTTGTCGAACGGAAAGTTGAACGACTTTGAAGGCATCCTCTTGGAGAATGGCATCAACGGGCTCATTGTGAAAGTGGAGGGCACGAACAAGGTGACGGTGACGGCACAGACCGACGTGATGGAAGGTTCCGAATCAATGCCCTATGCCATGGCCGTGGCAATCACGATGGCGTCGGAAAGCTATACCTTCGAGGGTTCGGGCTCGCTGACCGTCAACGCTCTTTGTGAAGACAACACCCTGGATTATTCCATGGGTTATGCCTTCATGGAGTATGGCCAGTGCCGATTCAGGGGAGGCACCTACACCTTCCACGGAAAGACGGCGGGCATGCTGACTTCCGACAAAGTGTTTTTCGACTATGGCGACATCACCTTTATCGGCGACGATTTTTCCGCCCTGATCGGGCACGAAGAGGACTTCGTGCTGAGCCCGTTCATGAAATGGGTTACACCCGAAAACCCCGTTTTCTTCAATAGCATGCTTTACACGGAATCGGGCGATGCCGTCAATATGGCGAAAATAGGTCCAAGCGAAGGAATCGACCTGAGCGTAGGCGGCCAGCGAGTCACCGCATTCAACTACGACGACATCCTGGGCGACGGCAACGTCTATTACGACATAGACCAAAACACGCTGGTCCTTGACGGCGCAACCATCACCACCTACGAGGCGGGCATCGAGGCTAGCGACATGGAAGGCCTGAACATTGAACTGAAGGGCAACAACGTCATCGGCGACTACGGCTCGGGCAAGTGCCCCTACATCGCGCTTGGTAAAAACGCCACCATCAGCGGCATCGGCAACGCCACGCTCACCGTGCGTGTGCGCGACGGCATCTTCTTTATCGACAAGCTCACCCTCAACAATGTGGCCATGAACGTGCGCGGTGCCTACCATGCCTTCAGCGGCAGCACCACCGAAAGCGGCCTCACCGCCGAGCTGGCCGCCACGAATGGCACGACAATCGATGCCTATAACGAGTACGACTACGAGGCAGTGATGAACCGGCTGGAGCTGATTGGCGACGAGGTGACCACCGTGCTGCTGCCCGCCAACGCCGAAACACAGCCCGACCTGCTGCAATACTACGACGGGCGCCACGTCGTGGTGGGCAATCCCGGAAACCACTACTTCGTGGCGCTATGCGGGTGGAACCTCAACGAGGGCAACAAGTCCTACCTTGAAGAAGGCCTCACTACGCAGGGCTTCCTCAAAGGCGGCTCCATCGGGTTCGACGAGAGCACCTTCACCCTTCGCTTGAACGGCGTAACCATCGAGTCGCTCATGGACATTCCGGTCATTCAGGCAAATTGCGGATTCAATTCTGCCGGCGAAAAGAAGTTGAACGTGGAACTGACGGGGAATAACATCATCAAATCAGGCCGCACATCGGCCATTCACATCGACTCGGAAGCAACGACCCCCTGGGGACCTGCCCGCCTGACAACCACTTTCAAGGGCGGCGGCTCGCTGACCGTGGATGCCGGCTACAGCCTCTTCTCCGGCCAAATGGCCGGCATTGAGTCGGAGGGCGACGGCAATGTGAACTTCACCGGCGGAACCTACAACCTCAAGGGCCTGGGATTCGGCGTGAAGACCGGCGGACAACTGTTCCTAAGCGGTGTTTCCATGACGGCCGAGGGCGACGATTGCGCCGTGGCCTTCGGCAATATTCAGATGGAAAACGTCGATGTCGCCACGCCGCAGGACTATACCATCACCTCACATTACTCCTATAGCGCCATTGCCGACAAGTACGGGAACGATGCGAAAAAGGTGGTTTTCACTTCGTCGATGCCAACGACGATTAACCACGCCGCCGGAACCGCCCAGACGGACAACGGCCCCTGGCGTTCGACCGACGGCCGCCTGCTCAACTCAAAACCTGTGCAGAAGGGCGTCTATATCAACAATGGAAAGAAAGTGGTGGTTAATAAGTGAAGAGTGAAAAGTGAAGAGTGAAAAATTTGCTGCCGCCATATAAAAGGTGAAAAATGAAAAATTGAAGAGGTGAAAAGTCTGCCGCCGTTAATCACAATTCATAAATAATAACTCATAACTAAAAGGCTTTGTCATTTGTCATTTTTCATTTAGCGCAGCGCATAGTTTTTTGTCAAGATTTTTCAACATTTTTTTCATAGTCCAAGAGGTTTGACCGCAAATTTCGGGGAGAGATCTTGAAGATTGAGAGGAGAAAACTTCAAGATTTCTCCCCGAAATTTGCGGTCAAACCCAACGGAGTTTGCAAATCATTGATTTTCAATGACTTACTAAAAGGGTGCAAAAACCGCTGATTTTGTCAAATATTTTTACCGTTTTTTGCCTGCTCCTTATCCGTTTTTTACCTCCCCAAAAAGCCATCACGTCCGGCGCGGTTTCGGGCGCTGCCCCCTTAATCGCCAGACACAAAAAATCCCGGCTACCGTTCAAGGCAACCGGGATTTCTGTGTGTCGACACTTGGAATCGAACCAAGGACCCCCACCATGTCAAGGTGATACTCTAACCAGCTGAGCTATGCCGACAGGAGTGCATTTTTGGGAAATGCGGTGCAAAGGTATGGAAATTTTGTCAAACGGCCAACTTTTTTGCCCGTTTTTTTTATGAAAGGGGAAAATAAGCCCTTCCCCCGCCGCTCTTTCCCATGTTTTCCCGCCCTCGGCTTCTCTTTTCGCG
>JAFVHN010000107.1 GCA_017474515.1 Prevotella sp.
GCCAGATGATTGTTGAAACCGCGCTGAACGCCATTTCCGACGGCGGCACGGCCGCCGACACCGACCCCGAACCCATCAGCGCCGGCGACGCAGGAGCCAAGGAAGAGGGAAGCGTGTGGGACTATATCGACGAAGAATAATCTTTAATTCCTAGGACCTCCTAGGACTCCCTAGGAAAACCTAGGCCTTCCTAGGAAAACCTAGGCCTCCTAGAAAAACCTAGGACCTCCTAGGAAAACCTAGGACCTCCTAGGAAAACCTAGCCCCCATAGGCTAATCAAGTTGTAAAAAATATCGCACCGTCCAAGTTTTCTTAGGACGGTGCGATATTCTATTTTGAAGACAACACAAAAAAATATTCTAATTATTTCCCAAGAATTATTTGCAAGTTATAAAAAAAATATATACTTTTGCAGTCACTTTCTAATTCACAATCTTGGAAAATTGTTCTTTTTTTAAATATTTATTATTAACTAAAAAACGTTGTAGTATGAGTAAAAAGTTTTATTCTCTTGCTGCACTCGCACTGACAGTACTTTTGTCAGTACCTATGCAGACGTCAGCTCAACTGCCTGTGACTTTTTCGCCCCAGCGTTCCAATCCCTTCCATAAGGGAAAAGAGGCTAAGATGGCAAAAGAGAAACAACAGAATTCCAAGTTCGTTACTCTCAAGTCGCTGAAAGACAGGCCTGTGAGCGCCATTCAGAAGGTGCGCACAAGCTCCACGGCTCCCTTCAGCCTGAGAAAACCGGCACAGGGCTTGAGGCTCAATGCCAACGGCTCCACATTCTGGGTGAACCGCACATGGGTGAGCGGCGACTCGCAGGGTGACCTCATAGGTGTGTACTCTGTGAATACCGCCAACATTGGCGAGATGTCACCGCTGCTCCTCAGTACCGAGTTCTATATGCGCAATGGTGTGCAGGCCACCGACGGCTACCTCTATGGCGCTGAGCTCTTCTCTTTCTGGGGAATGTATTTCCCGATGCTCCACACCGCCAATACCGACAGCTGGACCGCTGAGACAATTGGTTTCCAATTGGATGACTTCTCACTCATCGGAAATGAAACGGCACAGGCCGTTGACGGCTCCGTCTATGGACAGTTCTACAATGCCGAAGGTTCTGCCATCGAGCTGTGCGTGGTGGACTATGCCACACTTTCACGCACTGTCATAGCTCCTGCCAACGTGCAGATGCTCATCATGGGTATCACCAACGACAACAGGCTCTATGGTATTGACTATGAAGGCAACCTCTACCAGATTGACACTTCCACCGGCGTGGAAACGCTCGTGGGTTCCACTGGCGTGGAGACCATCGCTGATGCCGAAGGAAACATTTACTACCAGACGGGTGAAATCGACCCCGCAACAAATATCTTCTACTGGCTCCATGCCAATGCCGTAACGGGCGAAATCATCGCCTATACCGTTGACCTGGAAACCGGTAAGGCAACAGCCATCCAGAACCTGGGAGAACAGCAGCTGGAGGGAATGGTGTTCCCGCCCATGTCGGCTGCTCCGAAGGCTCCGGCCAAGGTGAACGACCTGACCATTGAATACGATGGCAAGAACAACTTCGTGACCTTCACCGCTCCCACCACAACGATGAACGGCGATCCCTTCGACGGCGCCATGGCATACGTGGTGACCAACGGCGTGGACACCCTGGCACAGGGCCTCACCCACTCCGGAGAGAAGAAGCGCATCTGCCTGGAAATGGAAGACGGCCTCAACCGCCTCACCGTTACCACACAGAACGCCTGGGGCAAGAGCGGAAAGACTTCTGTCACCGCTTGGGCTGGATATGACGTGCCCGCTGCTCCTCAGAACGTGACGCTCGCCATCACCGACGAAGGTGTGGTTACACTGAATTGGGATGCCGTAACAAAGGGCATTCACGGCGGTTCGGTGGGTGATATCACCTACGACGTGTACATCGTGAAGGGAGAAAACAAGGAACTCGTTGCCGAGGGTCTTACCGAAACATCCTACACCGGACAGATTACCATCGGCGGCATGGCAAACCATGTCTATGGCGTGGTGGCAAAGGGCGAAAGCTTCGAGAGCGACCTGGCACAGTCTAACGGTGTGGTGAAAGGTAGTTCTGTTGAAGTGCCTTACCTTGAAGACTTCGCTTCTGAGGGAAGCCTGAACCTCTTTACCATTATCGATGCCAACGCTGACGGTTACTCTTGGGACTGGTCGAACGGTTACATGAGCTGCCCCTACAACTCGCTTGACAACACCGTCGAGGGCGACGACTGGCTCATTACGCCTCCCGTGAAACTTCAGGCCGGACGTTCCTACACCTTCACCGTGGTGGCTTCTTGCAGACTTACCTTGTATCCCGAGCGCCTCGAGGTGATGATGGGCACCGACAAGACCGTTGAGGCCATGACTACTGAAGTCATCGGCTCCACCGACATCACTTCCGACGAAGACCTGCCCTTCACTAACGACAACGTGACCGTTGACGCCGACGGCGAATACTACTTCGGCATCCACAGCATCAGCGACGCCGACATGTTCTATCTCTATGTTGACGCCATCTCCGTCGAGGCCAACCCGCTGGCTGAGGCTCCCGCAGCTGTTGCCGACCTCACCGTCGTTCCCGACCAGGAAGGCGAAGCCAAGGCTACGGTGAAGTTCACCGCTCCTACCAAGAACATCGGTGGCGAAGACCTCACCGCCAACATCACCAAGATTGATGTCTATCGCGACAACAATGTGGTGAAGACCTTCGAGGATGTGGCTCCCGGCACTGAAATCGAATTTGTTGACGAAGCTGCTGAAGGCACACACGCATACAAGGTGCTTTGCTACAACGAGGCCGGCAATGGTAATATGAGCGAAGTCGTTTCCACTTACATGGGTTTCGACGTTCCCGCAGCTGTTACCAACCTCAACGGAAAGGACAACAAGACCAGCGTGACGCTGACTTGGGACAAGGTAGGAGCCGTTGGACAGAACGGTGGCGTGGTGAAGCCCGAACTGGTTGACTACATCGTATGGTCGTTCGACCAATACGGTGATCTTGACGAGCAGCTTGACTCCATCCGCGACAACAACACTTCTACGTTTGACTTCGTAACCAATGAGGGTGAACAGGATATCACCTATTGGGGCGTTATCGCTAAGAACAAGCAGGGTGAGGGTGAATTGACTTACACTTACCTCTTCACCGGTAAGCCTTACGACATGCCGTTCGTTGAGCCCTTCGCCAACCAGACGCTGGCTTATCCGACATGGGTCTACAGCACCAGCCAGGATGCAAAAGGCGGCTTGGATTGGTCAGGCGAAAGCTCTACAGCTGATGGCAGTTCGCTGAAAGCTATTTCCTCAACCGACAACAGTTGGATGAGCGTTACCGCCGGTAAGGTTGCCCTGCAGGCAGGTGCCACCAACCCGACGTATATCTTCGACTACAAGTACGAGGATGCCGAAAACAGTATCAGCATGGAAGTAAGGCGTCCCAATGGTGAGATTGTCTCTATCGACGTTCCCACCATCGCCGACGGCCAGTTCCACACTGCCAAGGTGAACCTCAGCGCTTTGAACGGCGAGGAATACATCGTTCCTTATTTGAAGTTCAACTACGCAAATGCAGGAGAGTTCTTCCTTGACAACATCCTCATGTTCGACCTCTATGAGTACAACCTCTCTGTTGCCCTGAAGGCTCCTGCCAATGTGTCTGTCGGCAAGAAGGCCACCTTCAACGTGACCGTTCAGAACTTCGGCGACAACGAGGCCACCGACTACAGCGTGAAGGTGCTCGTTGGCGACGAGGAAATTGCTCTCGACCAGACCGAGTTCCCGGCTCTCGCTTCCATGGAGACTGCTGAGTTCACCGCTTCTGTCACTCCCGACATCTTCTCCGACTTCGGTAATAAGACCGTGAAGGCTGAGGTTGTTTATGACCTCGACCTCGAACCGAACGACAACGTGGCTGAGGCCAGCATCAACATCGTGGCTCCCGACGTGGCCGGTCCCGAAGGCGTGGTGGTTGACGGCAACACCGTCACTTGGACTGCTCCGTCGTCGGTTACCTCGACCGTTACCGAGGACTTCGAGAATCAGGAGATCTTTGAGCCCTTCTCACTCGGTGGCATCACCGCAGAGAACCACCTCGGCGGACTGGGCGACTGGACACTCTACGATGCTGACGGAACAATTGTTTACGGCTTCAGCGGCATCACCCTGCCCAACGTTGGCGAACCCAGTTCATTCATGCCGTTCAACTCCGTCGCTATCTATGGCGAAGAAAACGGTACCGGCCTCTACCACAGTGGCGTGCAGTGCCTCACTGCCCTCAACTCGGCTGCCAGCGGCGTCATTCCTCCCAGCGACAACTGGCTGATTTCGCCCGAACTGCCCGGCGTGGCCCAGACCATCAGCTTCTATGTGTCGCAGATTTCTTCGACAGACCAGTCGGCTACTTCCTTCTATGGCTATGAAACCTACGAAGTGCTGTACTCAAGCACCGACACTGAGCTCGCAAGCTTCACCAAGCTCGGCGACTACTCTGTGACCACCAACGACTGGACCGAAATCACTGTCTCCCTGCCCGCAGGTGCCAAGTATTTCGCCATCCGTCATACTTCTACCGACATCTTTGGCTTCATGGTTGACGACATCACTTATGTCGTGAGTGGTGGTGAAATTGCAGGCTACAACATCTACGCCGACAAGACGCAGATTGGTTCCGTGGCTGGCAATGTCTATACCTTCACTTCGTCGCAGAGCCTCGAAGGACATCAGGTGGCCGTGACAGCTGTCTATTCCAACGGCATTGAGTCGTTGCCCGCATACGCAGCAGCTGCCAAGTTCGACATCACTCCGATTGAGCGCATCCTCTCGACTGGTGAGCCGTTCGACATCTACAACCTCAACGGCATGCTGCTCCGCGAGCAGACCACAACTGTTGAAGGCTTGAAGTCGGGCATCTATGTCGTGAACGGCATGAAGGTCATCATCAAGTAATTGGCTTGAACTGATAACCTGAGACAAACTGCAAGGCCGCATCCCATTGAGGGGTGCGGCCTTTTTAGGTACTTTTCAGACAAGGGTTCCCGTGTTTTCTTCCGAAAAATAGAAAATCTTTACACAACAGGTTTGTAATTCGGCTTTTTTATGTACTTTTGCATCAATCATAAAAAAGTCATCCTCATGAAGAAAAACCTTATTTGCCTGATGCTGGTTGCCATGACGTTCACGGCGACAGCCCGCCAGTTGCCCTTCGGCCGTGGAAAGCTCACCATCAAGTACGTTGCCCGTAATGCCGTACGCATACAGTATAGTGAAGGAAAGGCCGAAAGCGACCTGCCCGACTGGCTTTATGTGAAGCACGACGAAGTGTCTGACGCCGATGTGAAGGTGAAGGTTGATGCGCGGCGGCAGCTTCTCACCGTGAAAGACCGTCGCGGAAAGACCGTGTTCACCGCAACGCACCATCAGCTGACAGGCGGCGAGGCCACCTTGGCCTTTCGTTCCCCGGCCGACGAATACCTGTTCGGACTGGGCCAGTTTCAGGACGGCTACACCAACATCCGCGGCCTTTCGCGCCGCCTCACGCAAGTGAACACCCAAATCAGCATCCCCATGCTCCTTTCGAGCAAGGGCTACGGACTGCTGTGGAACAACTACGGTCTCACCGACTTCAACCCCGCCGGCCAGAGTGTGAAGCTGGAAAAGCAGGGCAACGCCGGCACCCGCGAGGAAGTGAATGTCACCACTACCGAGGGCGGCCGGCGTGAGGTGCGTCAGCACCACGTCTTCCAGGCCACCGTCACTGTTCCCGAGTCGGGCGACTACGCCCTGCTCCTCGACGTGGGGCAGAAGATGGCCCGCCGCCACCACCTCAGCATCGACGGCCAGACGGTCATCGAAATGAACAACATGTGGCTGCCGCCCACCGCCTCGGCCATTGTCCACCTGGAGGCCGGCCAGCACCGCCTTTCCGCCGAACTGACGAAAGACGACGCACCCGTATTATATTATAATAAGGTGAAAGACGAAACCGTGATGCGATCGCCCGTGGCCACGGCCGTGGACTATACCGTCTTCGTGGGCACCCCCGACGAAATCATTGCCACCTATCGCCAGCTCACCGGTCCCTGTCCGCAGATGCCTTCGTGGGTGCTGGGCTACATCCACTGCCGCGAACGCTTCCACTCATCCGACGAAATCCTCCAGACGGCCAATCGCTTCCGCCAGGAGAACATGCCCGTTGGCATGCTGGTGCAAGACTGGCAGTACTGGGGCCGCTATGGTTGGAACTCCATGCAGTTCGACGAACGCTATTACCCCGACCCCAAGGCGCTTACCGACAGCCTCCACCGCATGGGCATCCGCTTGATGCTCAGCGTGTGGTCGAAGATAGACAAAAACTCTGAGGTGGGGCGCATGATGCAGGCCGCCAACTACTACATTCCCGAAACCGACTGGATAGACTTCTTCAACCCGCAGGCCGCCGATGCTTATTGGCAGCAGTTCAACCAGCGCCTGGTGCCCCTGGGCATTGACGCCTGGTGGCAGGATGCCACCGAGCCCGAGAACGACGACCTCGTGGGCCGTCGTGTGAACAACGGCCGGTGGAGTGGGGAACAGGTGCGAAACGTCTATCCCCTCCTGGTCAACAAAACGGTGTATGAAGGTTTGGTGAAAGCAGGAAAAACGCCGGTCATTCTTACCCGCTGTGGTTTCCCCGGCATCCAGCGCTATGGTTCTGCTCTTTGGAGCGGCGACGTTGGCAACGACTGGGAAACCCTTCGCCGTCAGATTTCCGCCGGACTGGGCGTGCAGGCGGCCGGCGTTCCCTGGTGGACCTACGACGCCGGCGGCTTCTTCCGCCCCTCCGACCAATACACCAATGCCGACTACATCGAGCGCATGCTGCGATGGATTGAGGTGAGCGTCTATCTCCCCCTGATGCGCGTTCACGGATATATGAGCAACACTGAGCCGTGGAACTACGGACCCGAGGCAAAGGCCGTCATCGCCGAGTGCCTTCAGGAGCGCGAGCGCCTGCGCCCATACATTGAGGATTGCGCACGCCGCATTGCCGACGAGGGTTACACGCTGATGAGGCCGTTGGTGTTCGACTTCTCCGACGACTCCGAGGCCCTTCGCCAGAAACATGAATATATGTTTGGCCCCCGGTTGCTTATCAGCCCCGTCACCGAGCCGAAGGTCACCGAATGGAAAACCTACCTGCCCCGCAACAAAGGCGGCTGGGACGACTATCGCACAGGCCGCCACTACGACGGCGGGCAAACCGTCACCACTCCCGTCGATTTGGGCCACATCCCCGTCTTCGTGAGGTGCGGATTCTAATAA
>JAFVHN010000108.1 GCA_017474515.1 Prevotella sp.
CTTGTGGCAGGTCACGGCGTAAGCGAATTTCACCTGAAGGGCGTTGTAATAGGGGTCTTCGCGCAATTTCCTTATCCGTTCGCTCTTTTGCGGAATGTGGGCGTAGTCGGCCATTACGCCCTGGAAGAGTTGTTCCTGTTGTTCGCGCGTCAACGACGGAGCCTCGGCCGAGAGGGTGTCGAGCAGCACGGTGGTTTCCATTTCCAGCCCGTCGTAGTCGGGGAATTGCAGCCATACGTCGGCAAACTGGAAGCCGTAGAGTTCCCTGATGTTGCGCACCTTCATCACCCGTGCGCGGTCGCCGTTAGCCAGAAATCCCGCCTTTTGCGTCGCCGTGTCGCCGTTGTTGTCGGGCGAGGCGGTTCGGTTGAGCCAGTAGTAGTTGTTTTTCACCACCATGAGCAGGTCGCCCCGGCAGAGCATTTCCTCGCGGTCGAGCACCATGTTGCGTATGCCGCGGTTGTAGATGTTGCACCGCTTGTTGCTTCGCGTCACCACGATGGTGTCGTCGGTTCCCACCTCCGAGTACGACGTGTTGAGCTGCTCGATGAGTTCATCGCCGGGCACCACGGCAATGTCGTTGAAGCCCGAAAAGCGAATTTTCGGCAGGAAGGCGGCCCCCGTGTCGGCCCCTTGTTGGCGTATGCGTGTGGCGTTCCACAAGATGCCCGACTGCCGGCTCTGCCTGAGCACCTCGTTCAGGTCGCATTGGTACACGCTGAGGCCCATGGCGGTGAGCGTCTGGTCCGAGAGCGCCGGCGACTCCTCCTCGCCCACGGGTGGCAGCTGCGCCTTGTCGCCGATGAGCACCATTCGGCAATTGTGTCCGCCATAGACGAACCTTACGAGGTCGTCGAGCAACCGGCCCTCGCCGAACTGGCTGTCGGCGAATCCGGCGTTGGCCACCATGGAAGCCTCGTCAATGAAAAAAAGTGTGTCGGGAGAGTTGTTGTAGCCCAGGTTGAAGGTGCTCATGTCGCCGGCGGTGCGCTGGCGGTAGATGCGGCGGTGGATGGTGTAGGCCGCCAGGCCGCTATTGAGCGAGAACACCTTTGCGGCGCGCCCCGTCGGCGCCAGCAGGGTGACGCGCTGCTTCAGCCGCGCCAACGTCTGCACCATGGCGGCGGCCAGCGTGGTCTTTCCCGTTCCGGCGCATCCGCGCAAAATCATCACCGCCAGCGGGTTGCGGTCGGCCAGGAAACGGCAGAACACGCCGATGGCGTTCCTTTGCTCGGCGGTGGGCTCCATGCCCAGCGTCTCTATGATGAGATATGTAAGTTCGTCGGCAACCATGATGAAAACCGAAAATGCCTTTTGACAGATAGTTTTTTGATGAAACCTTTTGAACGACAAAAATACGAAAAAGCAGACACCTGGCAAAATAATCACCGAAGTAATTTATAAAAATGTAGGGCGCGACGGCCTTTTCGCGCCTTTTCCCACTTTAGGGAGCACAAATCGAAGTTGGCCACACGTTTTTTTTTGTCATTTTATTTTTTCTTCGTACCTTTGCCGTGCCCGTTGCCCGAAGGCCGGTCGGGCGAACACGAAATTAGAAATAACACCACAATCCCATGCCTGATAAAGCAACCTCTGCGTCGGTTCCCTTGACGCCCCGTCCCCCGCGTGTCACGCTCCGCCTGGCTCGCGGAGCCATGTCGTTCATCCAGCCCGACGAATCGTCGGCCCACGGCTACCATTACGAGCCCTACGTGCCTCAGGGCGGCATCTCTTCCGCCGCCAACCTTCGTGAGGCGTTCAAGAGCAGCCCCCTGCTGAAGAAAAACGAGGGCGGGCGGGCGCTCGTGGTGGTGGACAGCCCCGTGATGGTGGTGCCCGTGGAGGAATTTGACGAAAAGGCCGTCACCGCCCTCTACCGCCAGACGTTCACCGCCGACGAGCCCACGCGCGTGATGTGGACGGTGCTGCCCTCGCTCAGCGCGGTGGCCGTGTTCACGGTGAACAAGGACGTGAAACTGGTGGCCGACGACCATTTCAGCGACGTGCGCTGGAGCCATGTCTGCGTGCCCGTGTGGAACCACCTGCACCGCACGAGCAACCTTATTCGCCGCCGCCTCTTCGTGTGGTTCCACGAGCGCCATATCGACGTGTTCTCCTTCCAGCAGACGCGTTTCCGCTTCGTCAACAGCTTCGAGGCCGCCCATGTGGCCGATGCCGTGTATTTCATCCTTGCCGTGTGGAAGCAGCTGGCCTTCGACCAGAAAGCCGACGAGCTGCACCTGCTGGGCGACATTCCCGACCGCGAAAACCTGCGCGAGGAGCTGCACGCCTATGTCCGCAACGTGTTCATGCTCAACCCCTCGGCCGAGTTCAACCGCGCACCGGTGACGCAGGTGGAGGGCCTTCCCTACGACTTGATAACGCTTTACATGAAATAAAGAACCGCCGCATGAGAATAATCACCGGACAGTACAAGGGCCGCCATTTCGACGTGCCCCGCACCTTCAAGGCGCGGCCCACCACCGATTTTGCCAAGGAAAACATTTTCAACGTGATACGCGGATATGTGGATTTCGAGGAGTCGTCGGCCCTCGACCTCTTTTCCGGCACCGGCAGCATCACGCTCGAGTTCTTGTCGAGGGGCTGTAGCCGCGTGGTCAGCGTGGAGGCCGACCGCGAGCACCACGCCTTCATCAAGCAGTGCCTGGCCAAGCTGGGCGACGACCGCTGCCTGCCTTTGCGCGGCGACGTGTTCCGCTTTTTGCGCTCCTGCCGCGAGCAATTCGACATTGTTTTTGCCGACCCTCCCTACGCCTTGCCCAACCTTCCGCAAATACCCGAGCTGGTGCTCAACGCAGGGCTTGTGAAAGAAGGCGGATTGCTGGTTTTCGAGCATGGGCAGAAGAACGACTTCTCCAACCATCCCGGTTTTCTTGAGCACCGCGCCTACGGCAGCGTTAACTTCTCGCTTTTCAGGCCCTTATCGTAAAAGCTTTTCAAGGAAAAATATGGATTGATGGCACCCAAGACGGCAAATGGTGCCAGTCCAGACCGCAAACGACTCCAGTCCAAACCGCAGAAGGACTGGAGTCGTTTGCGGTTTGGACTGGACCCGGACTGAAGATGGCCAACGAAAACATGGAGGAAAACAGCTCGTTGACAACTGGTATGAAACAGTCCTCGTGATGCCCGCAAGAGCGATGGCCCGACGTGGCGCGCATGCACAAAACCGCTGGAATGTGCACAAATCGGCCCCGTTTGTGCGGTTTTGTGCCCTTTTGTTTTGCCATGCCGCTTTTTTTCCGTACCTTTGCACCCGATTTTGAGTAAGGATATATTCTTATTATTTATTTTTTATATGGCATTAAAAATTGTAGTGCTTGCCAAGCAAGTACCCGACACCCGAAACGTGGGCAAGGACGCCATGACCGCCGAAGGAACGGTGAACCGCGCCGCCCTGCCCGCCATCTTCAATCCCGAAGACTTGAATGCCCTGGAGCAAGCCCTCCGCCTGAAGGAGCAGCATCCGGGTTCCACCGTAGGCATCCTCACGATGGGTCCGCCGCGCGCCGGCGAAATCATCCGCCAGGGCCTCTACCGAGGCGCCGACACCGGATGGCTGTTGACCGACCGCCTTTTTGCCGGTGCCGATACGCTGGCCACATCGTATGCCCTGGCCACCGCCATCAAGAAGATTGGCGACGTGGACATCGTGGTGGGCGGACGGCAGGCCATCGACGGTGACACCGCGCAGGTGGGACCGCAGGTTGCCCAGAAGCTGGGCCTCAACCAAGTGACTTACGCCGAGGAGGTTACGGTGAACGACGGCATTGCCACCGTGAAGCGCGTCATCGACGGCGGCGTGGAAACCGTGGAGGCACCCCTGCCCGTGGTGGTCACGGTGAACGGCAGCGCCGCTCCTTGCCGCCCCTGCAACGCCAAGCTCGTGATGAAATACAAGCGTGCCACCTGCCCCATGGAGCGCCCGGCAGAAGGCACCGCCTACGACGGACTTTACGAGGAAAGGCCCTACCTGACGCTTCACCAGTGGAGCGTGGCCGACGTGGACGGCGACCCCGCACAATGCGGACTGGCCGGCTCGCCCACCAAGGTGAAGGCCGTGAAGAACATTGTGTTCCAGGCCAAGGAGTCGAAAACGCTGACGGCCAGCGACGCCGACGTGGAGGGAATGATAAAGGAATTGTTGGAAGAAAAAATCATAGGCTAAGATATGGACAATGTATTTGTATATGTAGAAACAGAAGGCACGCTGGTGCAGGAGGTGTCGCAAGAATTGCTGACCAAAGGCCGCAAGCTGGCCAATACTTTGGGTGTGGAGCTGCACGCCGTGGTGGCCGGCACCGGCATCCGCGGAAACGTGGAGGACCAGATATTGCCCTACGGCGTTGACAAGCTGTTCGTGTTCGACGCTCCGGAGTTGTTCCCCTATACCTCGGCTCCGCACACCGACATCCTGGTGAACCTCTTCAAGGAGGAGAAGCCGCAAATCTGCCTGATGGGTGCAACGGTCATTGGCCGCGACCTCGGACCGCGCGTCAGCTCGTCGCTCACCAGTGGCCTGACGGCCGACTGCACCGAGCTGGAGATAGGCCCCTATGAGGACAAGAAGATCGGAAAGGTGTACGACAACCTGCTCTACCAGATAAGGCCGGCCTTCGGCGGAAACATCGTGGCCACGATTGTCAATCCCGACCACCGCCCGCAGATGGCCACCGTGCGTAGCGGCGTCATGCAGAAAGCACTCTACTACGGCGAATGCAGCAAGGAAGTGGTTTATCCCGAAGTGGGGAAATATGTGTCGGCAGAAGCCTTCGTGGTGAAAGTGCTCGACCACCACGTGGAGGCCGCCAAGCACAACCTCAAGGGCGCACCCATCGTGGTGGCCGGAGGCTACGGCGTAGGCAGCAAGGAAGGCTTTGAACAGCTCTTCCAACTGGCAAAGGTGTTGCACGGAGAGGTGGGCGGAAGCCGCGCCGCCGTGGATGCCGGATGGATTGACCACGACCGGCAGATAGGGCAGACGGGCGTCACCGTGCATCCGAAAGTCTATATCGCCTGCGGCATCAGCGGACAAATACAGCACATTGCCGGCATGCAGGACTCGGGAATCATCATCTCGGTGAACAGCGACCCCGATGCACCCATCAACCGCATTGCCGACTACGTCATCGTGGGAACGGTGGAGGAAGTGGTGCCGAAACTGATTAAATACTACAAACAAAACTCGAAGTAACAATGAAACTCCTTGATTATTTCTTACTTGTTGGAGCTGTTGCTTTTCTCGTTGCCGCCTATTTCGTTAATGATAAAGGGAATGTGGAATTAGGCTCTGTCCTGACTTTATGTGCAACTGTTTGTAGTTGTATTTTTGGAGGAAGATTAGGAGGTCGAAATTATCAGAAGAATAAAGAAAACAAATAAGCATTCGGGAAAAACAATTTGACGACCTCAAAGGATATGAGTACAAAGACAAAGAAGATTCTGGCCTTCGTGTGCTGGCTGGCTTTTGTCATCGGTTGGCAAGCGCTCCATACTTACAACATCGTAGAATCCTGCTATGTGCTTGACAGGATTGTAGATGTTGCCATTACCTGCATGGGAACGCTTCTCTTCCTGTGGATTGTTAATCCTGATTTATTAAAGAAAAAAGACAAAGAATTATTATGGCAAACTATTATAGCGATCATCCGGAAATAGCGTTCCACCTGAACCATCCCTTAATGGCTCGCATCGTAGAGCTGAAGGAAAAAGGTTTTGCCGACGCGAAAGAATTTGACTATGCACCCGTTGACCTGGCCGACGCCATTGAGAACTACAAGCAGATTCTCGACATCACGGGCGACGTGGCCGCCAATATCATTGAGCCCAATGCCGAGAGCGTGGACCTGGAAGGCCCGCACCTGGAGAACGGGCGCATGATTTATGCCAGCAAGACATTTGAGAACCTCGACGCCACGCGAAAGGCCGGGCTCTGGGGCGTCAGCATGCCGCGCAGATACGGCGGACTGAACCTCCCCAACACGGTGTTCTCCATGCTCTCGGAGGTTATCTCGGCGGCCGATGCCGGTTTCCAGAACATTTGGAGCCTCCAGTCGTGCATCGACACGCTCTATGAATTTGGCTCGGAAGAACAGCGCCAGAAGTACATTCCGCGCATCTGCCAGGGCGAAACTATGTCGATGGACCTTACCGAGCCCGATGCCGGAAGCGACCTGCAGCGCGTCATGCTCAAGGCCACCTACTCTGAGGAGGAGGGCTGCTGGCTGCTCAACGGCGTGAAACGCTTCATCACCAATGGCGACTCGGACATTCACCTCGTGCTGGCACGTTCGGAAGAGGGCACACGCGACGGACGCGGACTCTCCATGTTCATCTACGACAAGCGGCAAGGCGGCGTCAACGTGCGCCACATTGAGCATAAGCTGGGCATTCACGGCTCGCCGACTTGCGAGTTGACCTACAAGAACGCCAAGGCCGAACTTTGCGGAAGCACCCGTCTGGGTCTCATCAAGTATGTGATGGCGCTGATGAACGGCGCACGACTCGGCATCGCCGCACAGTCGGTGGGCGTGGAACAGGAAGCCTATAACGAGGCGCTGGCCTACGCCAAGGAGCGCGCGCAGTTCGGTGAGAAAATCATTAACTTCCCCGCCGTTTACGACATGCTTTCGCGCATGAAGGCAAAACTCGACGCCGGACGTTCGCTCCTTTACCAGACCGCCCGCTATGTGGACATCTACAAGGCGCTGGAGGACATTGAGCGCGACCGCAAGCTCACTCCCGAGGAGAAGAAGGAAATGAAGAAGTTTCAGCGACTGGCCGACGCCTTCACACCGCTGGCCAAGGGCATGAACTCGGAATACGCCAACCAGAACGCCTACGATGCCATCAGCATTCACGGCGGTTCGGGCTTCATCATGGAGTACAAGAGTCAGCGCCTGTTCCGCGACGCACGCATCTTCTCCATCTACGAGGGAACCACGCAGCTGCAGGTGGTGGCCGCCATACGCTACATCACCAACGGCACCATGCTCGCCAACATCCGTGAAATGGCCGACGGATTACAATGCAGCAACAATATGGCTGCCCTGAAAACCCGTGTGGAAAAGCTCATCGACGTTTATGAAGAGGCACTCGCCAACGTGAAGGAACTGGGCGACCAGGCCGCTCACGATTTCCTGGCCCGTCGCCTCTACGACATGACTTGCGAACTGGTGATGTCGCTGCTCATTCTTGATGATGCCAGTCGTGCACCCGAGCTGTTTGAGAAATCGGCCAACGTCTATGTGCGCATGGCCGAGGAGGACGTCATCGGAAAAGCTGCCTACATCAAGAATTTCAAGGTGGAGGACCTTCCCAGCTTCCGCGCCGTGGAGCCAACCGCTGAACAGGAATAAGCCTGAATAAACCAAAAGAAAAGCCCGGAGCAACCGTTCGTCGGTCCTCCGGGCTTTCCTTTTTTTGTCTTCTATGCTGCAACACCGTTGCAGCCCTCACTTTCATTCATGCACATGGCAATCCCAACCCAAGTAGGTTGTGACGGCCTCTTCCACAATGTCCACCACATCGGTGCGGCACATGGCCACATGGTGCTCAAAGCCGTTCTTGCAGATATATTTCATCAGCTGCTGAAGGTTGTTGACCTTCGTCACGGCAATGC
Source organism: Prevotella sp. (assembly GCA_017474515.1). Lineage (GTDB taxonomy): Bacteria > Bacteroidota > Bacteroidia > Bacteroidales > Bacteroidaceae > Prevotella. Next base: position 7,643 of record JAFVHN010000108.1, read on the forward strand.
AGCCGTCCATGCCGTAGGGATCGTCGGTAATGGTGCCTTTTCCAAGGTACGATTTGATGATGCCCTTCGGGTCGTCGGTGGAAATACGGAAGAAGGTGAAGTCGCCGGCCGTCACTTTGGCATAGACGGCGCCGAAGGTGTTCACCTTGCCAAGGGTGCGGCCAAGCACGCCGAGCGCACCGAGGCGCAGGTCGTTGCAGACAAACGACTTGGGGAAATTGCCGCAGTGGGTGCACACGCATTTGTTGCGGTCCTCGGCAAAATTATTGTTCCAGTCGAGGAGGGCAGGGGCCTTCCCCGAGGCCAGCGACAGGGCGTACATGGAAATGGCTCCGGCAAGGTCGGTCTCGCAGGCGGCGGGAATGAGCTTGTCGCTCAGCATCGACATGGTGACACAGGGCGCGCAACCGTAGTTCTGCTCAAGCGAGTCCCAGCACTGAATGGCCACGGCCTGCACGTCGTTGGCGGCAATCCAGTTCTCCACGGCCACGCCGAACTTGGCCTGAACCTTCAGTTTTTCGCGATAATTGTCGGGAACGGCGGCATATTTCTCCACGCGCTGGCACATTTCAAGGAACTTGGGGTCGTCGTCGGAAATCTTCTGGGCGGCAAAAAGTATTTCGCTCAGGTCGGCGGGCACCACGGTGATGCCCGAGCGCTGCAGGAGTTTCTCGCTGGCACGGCAGGTGTTGAAGCCCAGCGGACGGGTGCCGATTTGCCCCAGGCGGCAGTGGCGAAGGCCGTTCACCACACGGCAGATGGCGGCAAAGCGGTTGATGTCTTTGGCCAGAAGCTCGCTGTGAATGGAATAGGTGTGGAGCGTGGTGTCGGTGAACGGAATGCCGTATTGGTAGAGGTTGTTGCACACGGAAATCTTTCCGCAGAAGGCGTCGCGACGGCTGTCGAGGTCCACCTTGTCGTTTTCGTCGTCGCAGGCCTGCACAAGGATGGGGACGTTCAGTTCGGCATCGTTGATGGCATTGATGATGCCTATCTCGAAGCCGAAGTTGGGCAACGAGATGATGATGCCGTCAATTTCATCGCGGTGCTCGCGGAATTGGCGGGCAACCTTCAGGCCGTCGTCGCGCGTTTCTATACTGCTGCTGCCCGTGGGCGTGGCGTCTTCGGGCAGGATGACATATTCGTGGCCCTCGTCGGCGATGGTCTTGAGCAACTGCTTGCGAACATCGCGGGCCAGTTCGGAGTTAAAATAGGCACGGGTGCCGATGATGACACCGAAGCAACTCTTTCCGTTTCTCATAATTTATCGGGTTTTTAGGTTTATTTGATGAGTTGTCCCACGGCGGCGCGCCAGCCTTCGTAGAGGGGGACGGTGTAGTCGCCGGGGCGTGGTTCAATCACTTGCGTCACTTTTCTCAAAGGTTTCACCTCGTCGAACGTTGTCCACAAACGGCGGGCGAAGCCGTTCACGATGACGGCTCCCAGGGCCGACGCATCTTCCACTTCGGTGCAGACCACGGGCGTGGAAAGCAGGTCGGCCTGCAACTGCATGAGGAACTTGTTCTGCGTGGGGCCGCCGTCGGCACATATTTCATGCAGCGCCTTGCCCGTGGCATTGGTCATGGCATCCACGAGGTCGCGGATTTGGAAGGCGATGCTTTCCAGGGCGGCACGCAACAGGTGTGCACGGGTGGTGGCGAAGGTCATGCCGAAGATGGCGGCACGCACGTCGCTCTGCCACCACGGGGCGCCCAGTCCCGAGAAGGCGGGCACCAGATACACGCCGCCGCTGCTGTCCACCGACGTGGCCTCGGTCTCGATGTCGCGGGGATGGGCGGCCATTTTCATTTGGTCGCAAAGCCATTTCAGCGTGGCACCGGTGCTGTAGATGTTGCCTTCGTAGCCGAAGAAATGGCGGCCCAGGACGGAGAATCCCACCGACGTGACCAGCCCCGGCGGAGGCGGCAGCGGTTGCCCGCCGATGTTGACCATGACGGAGGAGCCGGTGCCGTAGGTCACTTTCCCGGAACCCTCGTCAAAGCACATCTGCCCCACCAGTGCGCCGTGGGAGTCGCCCAGCACGCCGGCAATGGTGATGGGCTGGCGGAACAGCCCTTCCACCGTGGTTTCGCCGAAAATGGCATCGCACGGCAACACCTCGGGCAGCATGCTCTTGGGAATGTCGAAAAGGCGGAGCAGGTCGTCGTCCCACGCCATGCGGTGGATGTTGAAAAGCATGGTGCGCGAGGCGTTGGTGGTGTCGGTATAGAAACTTTTCCCGCTGGTGAGTTTCCAAATCAGCCATGTGTCGATGGTGCCGAGCAATAGTTCGCCGTTTTCTGCCTGTCGGCGTGCGCCGGGCGTGTTGTCGAGCAGCCATTTGATGCCCGCAGCCGGGAAATTGGGGTCGATGAGCAGCCCGCTTTTCTCCATCACCATCTGCGTGACGGCCGCGTCTTGCCGTAGTTGCCGGCATAGGGCGGCGCCCCTGGTGTCTTGCCACACCATGGCGTTGGCGATGGGCTTCCCTGTGGAGCGGTTCCACACCACCACGGTTTCGCGCTGGTTGGTGATGGCCAGCGAACAGGTGTCGTCGGTAATCGGCAGGTTGGCAATGGCTTCCACCGTGTTGCGGTAGATTTCCTCGGCATCGTGCTCCACGAAGCCTGTCTGCGGATAATATTGCCTGTGCTCGATGTTGTGGCGGGCCAGCAGGCGGCATTGTTCGTCGAAGAGCATGGCCTTGGTGGCGGAAGTGCTCTGGTCGATGGAAATAGTGTAGGGCATTGGAGGCTGGGGGATTTCTGAATTTTCTGAATTTTCTGATTATTCTGAATATTCTGAATATTCTGATTATTCTGAGTATTCTGAAATTTCGCGGATTATTAGTTGAGAAAAGTTTTGGCGGCGGCTACGATGCCTTGTGCGTCGAGGCCGTAGTGGTGGAAGATTTCGGGCGAAGAGGCGTGGATGACGTTTTCGTCGGGAATGCCGAGGATGCGCACGGGAACGGGGTGTTCACTGAGTGTTTCGCACACCATTGCTCCCAGTCCTCCATATCGGCTGTGCTCTTCCACGGTGATGATTTTTCCTGTTTCGCGTGCCGCTTTCTTCACGGCTTCGTGGTCAAAGGGTTTGAGCCAGGAGAGGTCGAGCACGCGTGCCGCAATGCCTTCTGCCTTGAGCTGCAATGCGGCTTGCCAGGCATGGTAAACCGTTTCGCCGGTTGCGATGATGGCGAGGTCGTTGCCTTCAGTCAGTTGTATGGCCTTTCCGGGCTGGCACTCGAAGTTGTCATCGGCATAGACGTCGGGCACTGCCGCCCTTCCCACCCGGACATAGCACGGTTTGTTGAAGTTGACGAGCATTTTCACCAGTTTGCGCGTCATGCGGCTATCGCTGGGCAGGCAGATTGTCATGCCCGGGAAGGTCCGCAATACGGCGATGTCGTGGAGCGAGTGGTGTGTGGCGCCCAGTGCGCCGTAGGCCACTCCTCCGCTGACGCCGAGGATGGTGACAGGGTTTTGGCTATATGCCAGGTCCACCTTTACCTGCTCCAGTGAACGTGCCACATAGAAGCATGCCGGTCCGCAACAAAACACTTTCTTTCCACTGTGTGCCAGTCCGGCGGCGATGCCCACGGCGTTTTGCTCTGCGATGCCACATTCCACGAACTGGTCGGGTAGTGTTTTTGCGTAGTCGCCGAGGGTGACCGAGCCGCGGGCGTCGGTGGTCACGGCGATGATGTCTTTATCCTGGAGGGCTAATTGCAGGAGGGTGTCAGTGAAGGTTTTTCTGCAAGGGGTCATTTTTTTGATTTTTATAGGTTTTCCTAGGAGTTCCTAGGGCTTCCTAGGGCTTCTTAGGATTTCCTAGGGTTTCTCTCCTAAGCTTTCAGTTCTTTTAGGGCGGCGTGGTATTGCTCTTCGTTGAGCACGCCGTGGTGCCATTGTGGCTGGTTCTCCATGAAGGAAATGCCGCGGCCCTTGGTGGTGTTGCTGATGATGAGGTGGGGGCGGCGGTTGTTGTAGTCGATGGACTGGAAGGTTTTCAGGATTTCCGACATGTTGTCGCCGTTCATCTCCTTGACGTCCCATCCGAAGGCTGTCCACCGTTGTCGCATGTTTTCCAGGGGCATCACGTCCTCGGTGTTTCCGCTTATCTGCAGGTGGTTTCGGTCGATGATGGCCACGAGGTTGTCGAGTTGGTATTTGTTGGCGGCCATGGCAGCCTCGTAGATGGAGCCTTCCCCCTGTTCACCGTCGCCCATGAGGACGAAGGTGTGCCAGTTCTGTTTGTCCATCTTGGCCGCGATAGCCATTCCCACTCCAATGCTCAGTCCGTGTCCGAGTGCTCCGCTGTTGACTTCTATTCCCGGCACCTCGATGGTGGGATGGCCGGCAAGGATGGATCCGCACTGTCCGAGTGTGTCGAGTGTTTCCGTTTTCAGGAATCCCTTTGCCTCGAGTGTGACGTAAAGCGCCTCTACGCAATGCCCTTTGCTGAGGATGAATCGGTCGCGGCCCGGTGCTTTTGGCTCCTTTGGGTCGAGGCCCTGCATGATGTTGAAGTAGAGTGCTGTGATGACGTTTAGGCACGAAAGGTCTCCGCCGATGTGTCCTGCCTTTGCCTTATAGACAATTTCCACGAGTCTCCGGCGGTTCTTCTCTGCTTGTAGAATGAGTTGTTGCTCTGTCATGGTTCTTTGGTGTTTCTATATATAAGAGCGTTTGACGTTGCTTTTGTACTCATTGTTTTATAAAAAGAAAGCGGGCGCTTCGTAATGAAGCGTCCGCTTGTATTGAAAAATGTTAGTGATTATTCTTCGTCGAGGTAGTTCCAGATAGAGGGCTTAGCGTCGAGTTCGTTAGCGTCGTCATCGCCGTTGTCCTCAATTTTGGTACCTGTCAAGAGAGCATTCTCCAATTCACATTCTTTCACCGTAATTTCCGGCTGTACATAGAGTTTCTTTTCCATTGTTCTATAATTATATTAGTTTAATTACTTAACGATGAACTTGTGTCCGTTCTGGATGTAAACACCCTTCTGGAGCTTGTTGACACGCACGCCATTGAGGTTGTAGATGGGAGCGTTGTCGTCGAGCTGAGCATTGATGGTCTCGATGCCAGTGGGCTCTCCGTAAGCGATGTCGAGTTCGTCGCCGATGAACTTAGCAGTAGCAGCGTCGAGTTCCACGTATGCCTTGCCAACGGGGATGTTGAGGCCAACAGCAGCTTTCTTGAACTTACCACCGGACATAACCCAGATGGTTCCATACTGAGCGTCGGTAACGGTGAATGCCTCTGTGACGGGAGTGAGGAGGTTGGTTTCGGGAGCAGTTACATCTTCGTCGGTGTAGGGGATTTCCACCTTGCCGGCAGCGCCTTCGAGCACAACAGCGGTCATTGCGGGCACCTTCTCCACGGGAACGAGCCATGACTGAGCGGCAGTGAACTTAGCTACGACATAAGCGGTGAGTCCTTCAACGCCAGTGAAGTCGAGGGCCTTGTCAGGCGAGAAAGCAACAGTGCGTCCGCTGGAAGCGATGGTAGCTTCGAACTTGGGTTCAGCA
>JAFVHN010000109.1 GCA_017474515.1 Prevotella sp.
AGTGAAGAGTGAAGAATGCCCCCCCCTCTAATCCCCCTTGGGGGGAAAAGATTTTGAAATCTTTAAAGTATGAGTTATGAGATATGAGTTTTACTGCCGCCATAGCTCATAATTAATAACTCAAAACTTAAAATCCCTCCTTTCGGGAGGGGCTGGGGGTGGGCTTCCAGTAACTCCTAAACTTATAAACTCCTTTAAAAAACAAAAGAATAGACAATGAAATTCAAGGAAATGCTTCAGGCATCGTTCAAGAGCAACGACACCGAGGAATGGCTCGACGTGCATTTCACCCGCCCCATTGGGCTGGTATTCGCGCTCTTTTGGAACAAGCTGGGAGTTCATCCCAACGCCATCACCATCTTGTCCATTTTCCTGGGCATGGGTGCCGGATATATGTTTTATTTCACCGACTTGGCCCATAACCTTGCCGGCGTGGCCCTGCTGATGCTTGCCAACTTCTGCGACTCCACCGACGGGCAGATGGCGCGCCTGACGGGGAAGAAGACGCTGGTGGGGCGCGTGCTCGACGGTTTCTCGGGCGACGTGTGGTTCTTCTGCATCTATGCGGCACTGGCATTCCGCATGATGGGGCAGGCCATTCCCGGAACGTCACTGCGCTGGGGCATCGGCATCTGGGTGCTCTGCTTCGTGGCCGGAGTGTTGTGCCACAGTCCGCAAAGTTCGCTCGCCGACTATTACCGGCAAATTCACTTGTTCTTCTTGAAAGGAAAACAGGGAAGCGAACTCGACAACTACGCCCAGCAGCGGCAAATCTATGAAAGCCTGCCCGCCGGCAGGTGGTTTGCACGGCTTTTCTACTACAACTACGCCAACTATTGCAAAAGCCAGGAGAAACGCACTCCGCGGTTCCAGGAGTTCTTCGCCCTCTACAACGAAAAGGCTGGCAGCGCGGTGGCAGAACGCGTGAAGGAGGACTTCCTGAACGGAAGCCGACCACTGATGAAATACACCAACATCCTGACCTTCAACGTGAGGGCCATTTGCATTTACATCACATGCTTGCTGAACTGCCCTTGGGTGTATTTGCTTTTTGAAATCATTGTGCTCACCACATTATATATTTACATGCACAAGGAACACGAAAACCTTTGTTCCCGAATGACAAAACAATTAAGAAACGAATGAAAAGAAACACGCAACACAGAATGGCGGGCTTCGTCATGGCCCTGTGCCTCGCCTTCGGCCTGTCACTTCCCACGGCGGCCCAGAAAATAACCGGCGGGGTGATTGATGCCGAAACCGGCGACAGCATCCCCTTTGCCAGTGCCATATATAAAGGCCATCATGTGATGGTGGCCGGAGATGCCAGCGGACGATTTTCCATCGACAAGCATGTGGGATGGGAACTCACCATCAGCGCTCTGGGCTATAAGTCGCAGACCATCAACGTCAATGCCAGCACTCCGCTCAAGGTGACGGTGAAACTGGAGCCCGAGGAAACACACCTTCAGGGCGTCACCGTGAGGGAAAAACGGTCGAGATACCGCCGGAAAGACAATCCGGCCGTGGAACTGATGAGACGCGTGATTGCGGCCAAGAAGAAAACCAACCTGTCCAACCACGACTTCTACCAGTATAACAAATACCAGAAAATGACGCTCGGCCTCAACGAGCTGACTCCCGACCACCTGGAAAGTCCCTTGTTCAAGAAAAGGCAGTGGCTGCTCAACCAAGTGGAGGTAAGCCCATATAACCAGAAGCTCACCCTTCCGCTAAGTGTCACAGAGACAGTGACAAAATACATGTATCGCAAAGACCCGAAGACCGAGAAGAGCATCGTGATGGGAGAAAACTCCACCGGCGTGAACGACTTGTTTGAAACGGGCGACATCCTCACCGTTGCCGTGAAGGACATCTTCACCGATGTTGACATCTACGACGACGAGGTGAGGCTCCTGCAATTCCCCTTCACATCGCCCATCGGCAAAAACGCCATCAGCTTCTACAGGTATTACATAGAAGACACCCTGAAGGTGGGGCGCGACTCGTGTTTCCACATTCAGTTCCTGCCCAACAACCAGCAGGATTTCGGCTTCCGAGGGGAGCTGTTCATAGTGAAAGACAGCACTTTGCATGTGAAGATGTGCAACCTTACGCTGCCAAAGAAAAGCGACGTGAACTTCGTTGACAACCTTCAGATACGGCAGGAATACACCCAGCTGCCCAGCGGAGAATGGGTGCTCACCTACGATGACATGTTCGTGGAACTGTCAATAGCCAAGTTCCTAAGCAAGGCCTTCGTGTCGAGAACCACACGGCTGCAAGACTACGACTTTGAGGAAATCAACAAGAAGCTATTGAAAGGAAAGCAGAAAGAACGACACGAGGCCAACGCCAAGATGCGCGACGACGACTTCTGGGCGCAATACCGCACCGTGGATTTCACCCAAGGCGAAAGCAACATGGAGGATTTCCTGGCCAACCTTGAAAAGATGAAAGGCTTCAAATACGGCATCTTCGTGCTAAGGGCGCTGGTGGAAAATTTTGTCGATACCGGCTCGAAAGAACATCCAAGCAAGGTGGACATCGGCCCCATCAACACCATGATTACCAACAATTTCATCGACGACATGCGACTGAGGTTGAGCGCACAAACCACGGCCAACCTGAACCCGCATTGGTTTGCAAGCGGCTATTTCGCAAGGGGATTGGGAAGCAAGAAAAACTACTACAAGGGCGAGTTGACCTACTCGTTCAACAAAAAAGAATACCTGCCGAGGGAATTCCCCAAGCGCACCCTCTCTTTCAGTTCAACCTACGACATTGAGTCGCCTTCTGACAAATTCCTACATACCGACAAGGACAACGTGTTCACGGCACTCAAATGGGACGTGGTGGACAAGATGGTGTTCTACAACCGGCAAGTGCTGGCCTTTGAGCGAGAAGAGGAGTTCGGATTCAAAACAACCATTTCGTTTAAGACCGAGGAAAGGCAGGCGGCCGGAGAATTGTTCTTCATCCCCATGGACAGGGCTGGCGAGAAAGTCAATTGGACCAACTGGAGCCATAGGGCAGGACCCAGTCAGGCCATCGACATTCATTCACAACGCATCAGGACCACCGAGTTGCATGGCCAATTGCGTTTCGCACCCGGCGAAACCTTCATCAACACCAAACAACGCCGGTTGCCCATCAACCTTGACGCACCGGTGTTCACCATCGGCCATACCATGGGCTTTAACAACGTGCTTGGCGGGCAATACGACTTCCAACTTTCGGAACTCACCATGTTCAAACGCATCTGGATGCCCCATAGCTTCGGAAAAATAGACCTTTATGTGAAAGGCGGCATACAATGGAGCAAGGTGCCTTATCCGCTGCTCATCATGCCGGCCGCCAACCTTTCGTATATTGTTGAAGACGAGACCTTCAACCTTATCAACAACATGGAATTTATGAACGACAGGTATTTGTCGGCCGACTTGTCGTGGGACATGAACGGAAAAATCTTCAACCGCATTCCGTTGTTGAAGAAACTGAAGTGGAGAGAATTTCTCGGCGTCAAGATGCTTTGGGGAACGCTTACCGACAAAAACAATCCCACCTTGCCCGAAAATGCCGACGACCCCATGCTCATGCCTTTCCCCGAAGGCTCGTTTGTCATGGACAGCCACCGTCCCTATTTCGAGCTTATTGCCGGCGTTCATAACATTTTCAAAATCCTCCATGTGGAATATGTCCGCCGCATGACCTACCTTGACCTGCCCACCGCCCATAAACACGGCATCAGGCTGATGATGCGAATGACATTCTAACTACCTTTTTTTCATCAAATGAACGCCATAATCTTCGACTACGGAGGAACACTCGACACCCGGGGCGACCACTGGGCCCGGGTGCTCTGGGATGCGTGGCAAAAATGCAACATCCCCGTTACCGAGCAGCAGTTCCGCCAGGCATACGTCTTCGCCGAACGCACCCTGGGACGCAATCCCATCATTCTGCCGTCGTACACATTCAAGAAACTTCTCGATGTGAAATTGAGACTGGAGCTTGAATTTATCTTCACCCAACAATGGTGGATGGCCGACAAAAAGAAATATACCGAAGTGCAACTCGCCCTTCTCAACAACATCTACCAGCAGGTGGTGGAAACCGTTGCCCATAGCCGCGAAGTGTTGCTTGAACTTCGCCAATGCTGCCCTTTGGCCCTGGTCAGCAATTTCTACGGAAACATCTCGGCGGTGCTTGGCGAGTTCCGCCTCAACGGTATTTTCCAAAGCATCACCGAGTCGGCGGTTGTGGGCATCAGGAAACCCGACCCCCGCATTTTTCAAAAAGGAATCGACGACCTCGGGCTACAACCTGGAGAAGTGCTCGTGGTGGGCGACAGCATTGAAAAAGACATCATTCCCGCCAAAACCCTCGGTTGCCCAACGGCATGGATGAAGGGCAGGGGATGGACCGACGAGGCACAAGATGCCACCATTCCGACCTACGTCATTTCCGACTTGAGCGAAATAAAAAACTACGTCTAACCCCCTTTTGTTCTATCGTCTAAACTCCTAAAACAATGACAAAAAACCGATTTATCTTCCTCCTGACAGCCCTTTGTGCAATGCTTGCCGCCGAAGCCCGCGAGGTCAGGAACTTCGACAACGACTGGCTCTTCATCCTCGCCGACTCTGCCCAGATGCGCGAAACCGGCTACAACGATTCCCATTGGCGAGCACTCGACCTGCCGCACGACTGGGCCATCGAGGGCGATTTCCTCGCCTCCAACCCCAGCGGCGCAGGAGGCGGCGCACTACCGGGCGGAATAGGATGGTACAGGAAACATTTCCAAGTGGATGGCGCCACGTTGGGAAAAAACCTGACCATCATAGAATTTGACGGCGTTTACATGAGCTCCACCGTCTATGTGAACGGCCATGACGTCGGCACACGCCCCTACGGCTACAGCTCGTTCCAATACAACATCACCCCCTATCTGGTGGCCGGTGAGAATGTCATTGCCGTGAAGGTGGACAACAGCGACCAGCCCAACTCGCGATGGTACAGCGGTTGCGGCATTTACCGCCATGTGCGCCTCACAACCGTTCATCCCACCCATGTGGCACAATGGGGAACTTACGTCGTGGCCACGCCCAGTGCCAATGGCCGCAAAGCCACCTTCACCGTGAACGTGGAACTGGAGAACGCCACCAAAAGCACCCGCGTGAGAAACATCCTGTTCGATGCCTCCGGCCACCAGCTCGCCACATCGTCTTCTTCCACTCTCCAGATCAGCAACCCCCGACTCTGGACTTTGGAAAACCCCTACATCTACACCATCAGGACCGAAGTGTATAACGGCAAGCAACTGGTTGACACCTACGAGACCAAGATCGGCGTGAGGACATTCCGTTTCGACCCCGAAAAAGGTTTCTCGCTCAACGGAAAAAGCATGAAAATCAATGGCGTTTGCGAGCATCACGACCTGGGGTGCCTGGGGGCGGCATTCTACGACGATGCCATGCGCCGAAAGCTTGTCAAGCTGAAAGCCATGGGCGTCAATGCCATACGTTGTTCCCACAACCCGCCCGCACCCCAGTTGCTTGAAATGTGCGACACCATGGGCCTCCTCGTCATGGACGAAGCCTTCGACATGTGGCGCAGGAAGAAGACGCAGAACGACTATGCCCGCTTCTTCGACCAGTGGCACGAGAAAGACCTCACCGACCTGGTAAGGCGCGACCGCAACCACCCGTCAATCATCATGTGGTCCATAGGCAACGAAGTGCTCGAACAATGGTCGTCGGCCGAGGCCGACACGCTGACCCTTGAGCAGGCCAACCTCATTCTCAACGCCGGGCACGATGCCTCTACACTGGCCAAGGAAGGTGAGCTGAGCGTCAACTCCCTGTTGACACGACACCTGGCCGAGCTCGTCAAGAAATACGACAACACCCGTCCCGTCACTGCCGGATGCAACGAGCCCAACCCCGCCAACCACCTTTTCAAGAGCGGAGCCATCGACGTCATTGGTTTCAACTATCACCACCAATGGGTGAAAGACGTGCCGAAGAACTTCCCCGGCAAGCCATTCCTCTTTTCCGAAAGCGTTTCGGCCCTTCAGACCCGCGGGTTCTACATGATGCCCTCCGACAGCGTCTATGTGGCCCCCAAGGAGTGGTGGCTGCCTTATACCGACCCCACCTATATGTGTTCGGCCTACGACAACATGCACGCCTCGTGGAGTTCCACCCACGAGGAGACGTGGGATGTGGTGAAGCACAACCCCTTCGTGGCCGGGCAATTCATCTGGACCGGTTTCGATTACATCGGCGAGCCCACGCCTTACAGCTTCCCCGCCCGTAGCAGCTATTTCGGAATCTTCGACCTTGCCGGGTTCCCCAAGGACAGCTATTATATGTACCAGAGCGAATGGACCGCGGACCCCGTGCTCCATCTCTTCCCCCACTGGAACTGGTTGCCCGGGCAGACCATCGACATGTGGTGCTACTACAACAATGCCGACGAGGTGGAATTGTTCATCAACGGGCGAAGCCAGGGTATAAGGAAGAAGACTCCCCACCAGTATCATGTTTCGTGGCGCGTGGTGTTTGAACCCGGTGAGGTGAAGGCCGTGGCGCGAAGGAACGGACAAGTCGTGGGCGAACAAGTCATCGCAACGGCCGGAGCGCCCTCGCGCATCAGGCTCACGACCGACTACAGTGGAAAGGACCTGACGTTCATCGCCGTTGAAATTACCGACGACGAGGGCCGCCTTTGTCCGCTCGCCGAAAACCAGGTGTTTTTCACCAGTCCTGAATTGCAGATTGTAGGCGTGGACAATGGTTGCCAGACCTCCATGGAGCGTTTCAAGGACAACAAGCGCAAGGCGTTCTTTGGCAAATGTCTCGTCGTGGTGAAAGGCAAGGGAACGCTCACCGCAAGGGCAGTTGGTTTGCAACAGGCGGCCATCAGCGTCGAGTGACGGCCCGCCTCTCCAAGGGGCTTCCCAACCGCCATGGAAGGTGCCAAAATGTCCTCCATTTTTGCCTTCAAAAGCGGGTAAGCCCGATGGGTAGAAATTATGAAAAATCTTGACAAAATCACCTAATTTTCATCATTTTCATAACGTGCTGATAATCAACGTGTTTAAAATCGTCCCTCTTTTGACCGCAAATTTCGGGGAGAGATTTGCCAAATTTCCCCTCTCGATTTGCCAAATCTCTCCTCGAAATTTGCGGTCAAAGTTTCTACAAGGCATCTTTTAATATGAAAAATTTTGACAAATCAACATCCGTTGCCCGGTTGAATAATATATTCTGCCTGGCAACATCATCTTTCAAACAAACAATTATGAAAAAAAAGCTTTTCGTCGCTTTCCTGACCCTGTTGTTGTCACCCCTCAGCATGCACGGCCAAATTCAGACCAACGCCGGGGTGCAGTACTTGATGAACAGTCCAAAGGACATGTCTGCCGACTTCTTCGACCTTTCAAACACTTACTTCCTGGCCGACAGCCTATGTGCCTGGGATGTTGCCAATGGGGTGGGGAAGGTGCAGTGGAAACGCTACCGCCTGTCGCCCCGTCAGGCGTTCAACACCAACGGCTATTGGCCTGTTCCCATGCGCATGCTCGACTTTCCCGATGCGGCCTACGACAACGACCCCGAGTTGAAATTTGAAATTCGCTTTGTAAGTCCCAGGACCGTCAGGCTGACCATGCTCACCACGCCCGCGGAGACCCCTTCCGACGATGCCAATAGCGTGATGCTGGCTGGACCGGTGCCGTCGTCACGGGCTTGGCAGGGCACAAAACGCGGGGAAACGGTTGTTTACAAATCCGACTTCGGAACCGTTGAAATTCAACCCTATCCCTGGAGGGTGGTGCTGAAAGATGCGCGGGGAAAGGTGCTGACGCAGACGCGCCACATCATTGATAACGACTCTACGCAGGTGAAACTCCTGCCGTTTTCCTTCATCAAGCGAGGCTCTGACAACTCGCGAAGCGTAAATCCCGTCTTCTCATTGTCGCCAGGCGAGAGGATTTATGGTTGCGGAGAGTCGTTCACTTCGCTCAACAAAGTGGGGCAGAAGGTCCACCTCTTTGTCACCGACCCGCAGGGACCCGAAACCGACGGTCAGTATAAGCCGGTGCCGTTCTTCTTTTCCAACAGGGGCTATGGCGTTTTCATGCACACCTCGGCACCTGTCACCTGCGACTTCGGAGCCAGCTATATCGGTGCCGACCGACTGTTTATGGGCGACGAGAAAATAGATTTCTTCATCTTCTTCGGCGAACCCAAGGACATTCTCAACGAATACACCAACCTGACGGGCAAGTCGCCCATGCTGCCCCTCTGGACTTTCGGCACGTGGATGAGCCGCATTACCTATTTCTCTCAGGATGAAGGACTTGAGGTGGCGCGACAACTCAGGGATAACAAGATTCCGTCGGACGTCATCCACTTCGACACCGGATGGTTCGACGTGGACTGGCAATGCGATTACGAGTTCTCGAAAAACCGCTTCAAGAACCCCGTGAAGATGTTGCGGCAAATGGACGACATGGGCTTCCACACCTGTCTTTGGCAATTGCCTTACTTCACACCCAAGAACCGCTATTTCAACGAGCTCATAGAGAAAGGACTGTTCGTGAAGAACGCCAACGGCGGCATGCCCTATGAGGATGCCGTGCTCGACCTCTCGAACCCTGAAACCGTGGCCTGGTATCAGGACAAAATTGCCGGACTTATTAAGCAAGGCGTGGATGTCATCAAGTGTGATTTCGGCGAGGCTGCACCGCTTAACGGCTTCTACCACAGTGGGAAAGGCGGAATCTATGAACACAATCTTTACCCCCTGCGCTATAACAAGGCGTTGTGGGAGGTGATTGACAAGGAAACCAATGGCGAGGGCGTCATTTGGGCACGTTCGGCATGGGCCGGCAGCCAACGCTATCCCCTGCACTGGGGCGGCGATGCGGCCACCACCAACGTCGGCATGCTGGGCGACCTGCGCGGAGGACTATCGTTCGGACTGAGTGGTTTTTCCTTCTGGAGCCACGACATGGGCGGCTTCGTGACGGCCAGTCCCGAGGACATATACAGGCGTTGGCTGCCCTTCGGTTTCCTGAGCAGCCACACTCGTGCCCATGGTGCTCCGCCCACAGAACCGTGGCTCATCAGCGAGTCGTTCACAAAGGCGTTCCGCGAAAGTGCGGAAATGAAATACCGCCTCATGCCGTATGTCTATGCCCAGGCCAAGGATTGCACCGAGAAAGGCTTGCCCATGGTAAGGGCGCTATTGGTGGAATTTCCCGAGGATGCCGGCGCTTGGCTGGTGGAAGACGAGTATATGTTTGGAAGTCAGATGCTTGTGGCACCTCTCTTGGAAAGCGGCACGTCGAGGATGTGCTATCTGCCAAAAGGAAAATGGATTGATTATCAGACGGGAAAAATCTATGATGGTGGGTACCAGGAGATTGAGGCCGGACCCATTCCCGCCGTCATCCTTGTAAGGGACGGTTCGCTCATTCCACATGTGCCTGTGGCTCAGCGGACGGACAAAATAGAGTGGGGGAGTGTTGAATGGAAAGCCTATAAAGCCGATGCCACGGAATGTGTCGGCCTGCGCTATTTCCCTGGCGACCAGGCCATTCAGACCGTGAGGAAATAATTTATTTGCCCTGACATCGTTATAGTACAAAGAAAAAGCGAGCCCTCTCCAATCCCTGCTTTTGGGATGAGAGAGGGCTCACTTATTTTTTGTCACCTTTTTAGTTTTTCAACTTTTTAATAGCTTCGCGCAATGATGACGCGGTATTTGGCCTGTTTCCCCGAAACCATGTCGGTGCCCGGTGTCTGCTCTACGTCGAAGGGCACGCAACGGATGGTGGCCTGTGTTTCTTCCTTGATTCTGGCCTCGGTTTCGGCGGTGCCGTCCCAGTGGCAGAGGAAGAAACCGCCGTCTTTCACGCGGGCCTTGAAGTCATCGTAGTTGTCGCACTCAAAGATATGGGCATCGCGGAAAGTCTTGGCTTTCTGGAAGATATTGGCCTGAATGTCCTCAAGCAATTGTTCCACGTATTCCACGATTCCGTCGATGCTACGCGTTTCCTTTTCAAGTGTGTCGCGGCGCATCACCTCAATGGTTCCTTCCTCAAGGTCGCGTCCGCCCATGACCAACCTGACGGGCACGCCCTTCAGTTCATAGTCGGCGAACTTAAATCCGGGACGTTTGTTGTCGGCATCGTCATATTTCACGCTGATACCTGCTTTCCGAAGCTCTTCGATGACGGGCTGAATGCGCTCGGAAATGGCGGCCAGTTGTTCGGCACCTTTCGTAATGGGAACGATAACAACCTGAATGGGAGCCAGTTTCGGAGGCAGCACCAAGCCGTTGTCGTCGCTATGAGTCATGATTAATGCACCTATCAGGCGTGTGCTGACACCCCACGACGTGGCCCAAACGTATTCGGGCTTATTCTCTTTATTTAAATAGGTCACCTCAAATGCCTTGGCGAAGTTCTGTCCGAGGAAGTGGCTGGTGCCGCTCTGCAGCGCCTTGCCGTCCTGCATCATGGCCTCAATGGTATAGGTGTCAAGAGCTCCGGCGAAGCGCTCGGTCTCGCTCTTTACGCCCTGTACCACGGGCACTGCCATCCATTCTTCGGCAAACGAGGCATACACCTTCAGCATTTTTTGGGCCTCCTGCTCGGCTTCCTCCCTGGTGGCATGGGCGGTGTGGCCTTCCTGCCACAAAAATTCGCTGGTGCGGAGGAAGGGTCGGGTGCGCATTTCCCAGCGCATGACGTTGCACCACTGGTTGCACATCAGGGGCAGGTCGCGCCAAGAGTGAATCCAGTTCTTATAAGTGTTCCAGATGATGGTTTCGGAAGTGGGCCTCACGATGAGTTCTTCTTCAAGACGGGCGGCAGGGTCCACCTCCACGCCCGACTTGTCGGCCTTGGCGCGAAGACGGTAATGGGTGACCACGGCACATTCCTTGGCAAACCCTTCCACATGCTCGGCCTCGCGCGAAAGGAATGATTTGGGAATGAGCAAGGGGAAATAGGCATTCTGGGCACCTGTTTCCTTGAACATCTTGTCGAGTTGCTGCTGTATTTTCTCCCAAATTGCATAGCCGTAGGGTTTAATGACCATGCACCCTCTCACCGCCGATTGCTCCGCAAGGTCGGCTTTCACTACCAAGTCGTTGAACCATTGGCTATAGTTGTCGGCACGCTTGGTAAGATCTTTTAGTTCTTTTGCCATTATGAGATAATTTTTTGTTGATGTGATATTTTACCTTTTTTAGGCTGCAAAAGTACTAAAAAAATTGAAATCTCGCAAATTAAATGATTTCTTAAGCCTTCTTGATGCGAAAAAATGGATAATTTTCACTTTATATCGAAAAAAGTTCGTATATTTGCGGCGAAAATAATAAACCCTGACAAATATATAAAGTCAAAAAAGAGAAAATACATTTTCATTTAACCACATTTTAAAATTACAAAATTATGAAAAAGACAAAGTTTGTGACAATGTTTATGTGCCTGACACTTGTGTTTGGCAGTTGTGCAACTAAGACCGGTACTGGAACGCTGATCGGCACGGGTGCCGGCGCATTGCTCGGTGCTGTGGTTGGCAAGATTGCCGGTAATACAGCCGTGGGCGCTGCCGTGGGCGGAGCCGTGGGTGCCGGTGCTGGCGCTCTCATTGGCAAGCACATGGACAAGGTGAAGGCTCAGGCTGAAGCCGAACTGGCCAACGCCACTGTGCAGGGCATTACCGATGCCAACGGACTTGCTGCCGTGAAGGTGACCTTCAACTCGGGCATTCTCTTCGATACCAACAAGTACGCCCTGAAGCCCGCCTCCAAGACTGAGCTGAGCAATTTTGCTACCGTTCTTAACCAGAACACCGACTGCTCGGTAGCCATTCAGGGTTACACCGACTCCACAGGTACCGACGCCATCAACAATCCTCTCTCTCAGAACCGTGCCAATGCAGTGGCCAACTATCTGAAGAGCTGTGGCGTGAGCGCCAACCAGCTGAAAAGCGTTCAGGGCTTTGGCAGCTCGAACCCCGTGGCCGACAACTCGACAAAGGCCGGACAGGCTCAGAACCGCCGCGTTGAGGTGATTCTCTATCCCAGCGAAGCCATGATTCAGGCAGCACAGAACGGCAACCTGCAGTAATAACCTGTTGTGTTTAAGTTCATTAAGAAATTATTTAAAAGATTGGTGGTGGCATTTTTTGCCTCCACCATTCTTTCTGTTATCATTTATCGTTTCCTTCCTGTATATGTAACGCCGTTGATGTTAATAAGGTGTTACGAACAACACAAGGAAGGCAAATCCTTGAAACTTAAGCACCACTGGATTCCCTTACGCGACATGCCCGATGACATGCCGCTGGCCGTGATGGGCAGCGAAGACGCTCGGTTTATGAAACACCACGGCTTCGACCTCGACGCCATAGAGAAAGCTGCCAACCAAAACAAGAAAAGCAGCAAAAAATACGGCGCAAGCACCATTTCACAACAAACGGCCAAAAACGTTTTCCTATGGCCTGAGCGTTCATGGGTGCGCAAAGGGCTTGAGGCTTATTTCACCGTGCTCATAGAACTTATCTGGAGCAAGGAAAGAATTATGGAAGTCTATCTGAACTCCATTGAAATGGGCGACGGCATCTACGGCGTGGAAGCTGTGGCACAAGAACATTTCAGCTGCCAGGCCAAAAACTTGACACGGGCCAACTGCGCCTTGATAGCGGCAACACTTCCAAATCCGCTCGTGTATTCTTCCAAAAATCCCTCCGAATATATTGTTAAAAGAAAATTTCAGATTTTGAAGCAGATGAATTATGTTACTGCCTTCAAAACTGATGTCAATTATTAACCGCACTTTCCGCGGTTCCTGTCAACGATAGGGCACTTTCTTCCTTTTTTCTTCTTACACCAAGTATAAACTTATTTTCTAATCTTTATAACCCAAATTGTCTATTTATCATAATGCCGATTATTTACAAATCAGGTCGATTTGTAAATCGACATTCATTATGACAACATTTTTTTATGATTTTGGTCTATTTGGGAGGTCTTGAGTTCTAACTTAAGTACTGGAACCCTTTAAAGAAGATTGTGAATAAATAGCTGTTTACTTAAAAATTTTAAATTTAGTACAACGCCCATTTTGTCAAAATTTTTCATGGTTTTTGGGTTGTCTCAAGATGTTTGACGGCAAATTTCAGGGAGAGATTTGGCAGTTTGAGAGGAGAAATTTGGCAAATCTCTCCCCGTAATTTGCCGTCAAACTTTGCACGATTTTCAAACTGCTGAAATTCAACTACTTACGATAGCAATACAAAAACGGCCCGTTTTGTCAATTATTTTTACCAATTTTTACCTATGCCGTTATCCATCGTATGAATAGAAAAATAGTATTGTGAAATGCGAAACCTACGACGCCAATACTCTAAATTCAACATGAATCAAGTCTGTCAACCTAAAAGTCGTTTTGGTGTCCAAAAGAAACGTCAAAACATCGTAACCCGAAAGTTGCGGCCCCGATATTTCGGCGAGACGAAAAAATATGTTGTTTTTATGATATTTAAAGCCTTTTTTTTCCCTTGTTTCAAAATAAAATGTTACCTTTGCAACCATCTATTAACAACCATTAATTTTTTATTATTATGAAAATTTCTCATATTGAACATTTGGGTATTGCAGTTCAGAGTATAGAAGAGGCCCTCCCCTTCTTCACTGAAGTGCTGGGACTGGAATGCTATGCCACTGAAGTAGTTGAGGACCAGAAAGTTAAGACCGCCTTCCTGAAGTGCGGAGAGGTGAAATTGGAACTTCTGGAACCCACATCACCGGAGAGTACCATCCAGAAATGGCTCGACAAAGGCAACAAGGGTGT
Source organism: Prevotella sp. (assembly GCA_017474515.1). Classification (GTDB taxonomy): domain Bacteria; phylum Bacteroidota; class Bacteroidia; order Bacteroidales; family Bacteroidaceae; genus Prevotella. The sequence goes on from JAFVHN010000109.1 coordinate 13,880, forward strand.
GCATCATGTGGCTTTCTGTATTGAAGACGGCGTTGCCAACGCATTGGCCGAATGTGATGGGAAAGGCGTGCGCCTGATTGACAAAGCCCCGCGCAAGGGTGCCGAAAACCTCAACATTGCGTTCCTGCATCCGAAATCGACCTGCGGCGTCCTCACCGAGCTTTGTGAGCACTAACACAGTAATAAAGAACCATATTTGATAAACATCATAAAAAATGAGCAAACAAGTAGAGAAGATTAAAGAGCTGATCGCAAAACGCGAGCAGGCTCGTTTGGGTGGCGGCGAAAAAGCCATCGAGAAACAGCACGCACGCGGCAAATACACAGCTCGTGAACGCATTGACATGCTGCTCGACGAAGGCAGTTTTGAGGAAGTGGACATGTTCAAGCTCCACCGTTGCACTAACTTCGGCATGGAGAAGAAGCAGTTCCTCGGCGACGGTGTCGTGGCAGGTTCGGGCACCATCGACGGGCGCCTGGTCTATGTGTTTGCACAGGACTTCACCGTGAACGGGGGTTCTCTGTCGGAAACAATGGCCGAGAAGATTTGCAAGGTGATGGACCTTGGCATGAAAATGGGTGCTCCCGTCATCGGCATCAACGACTCGGGCGGCGCACGCATCCAGGAAGGCATCAACGCACTGGGCGGATATGCTGAGATTTTCGAGCGCAACATCCTGGCCAGCGGCGTCATTCCGCAAATCAGCGGCATCTTCGGCCCCTGCGCCGGCGGTGCGGTCTATTCTCCCGCACTCACGGACTTCACGCTGATGATGGAGAACACGTCATATATGTTCCTTACCGGCCCGAAGGTGGTGAAATCGGTGACGGGCGAAGACGTTGACCAGGAGAGCCTGGGCGGTGCCAGCGTACACTCCACAAAGAGCGGCGTGACACATTTCACGGCAAGCACCGAGGAAGAAGCCATCCAGATGATTAAGACGCTGATAAGCTACATTCCCCAGAACAACATGGAAGAGGCTCCGCGCGTGGAGTGCTCCGACCCCATCAACAGGATGGAGGATTCGCTCAACGAAATCCTTCCCGACGACCCGAACAAGGCTTATGACATGTATAAGGTCATCACGGCCGTGGTTGACGACGGAGAGTTCTTTGAAGTGCAGCCCAAGTTTGCCAAGAACATCATCGTGGGCTTCGCTCGCTTCAATGGCCAGAGCGTAGGCATCGTGGCCAACCAGCCCTCTTGCTACGCCGGCGTGCTCGACGTGAACGCTTCGCGCAAGGGCGCAAGGTTCGTGCGCTTCTGCGATGCTTTCAACATTCCCATCGTGTCGTTGGTTGACGTTCCCGGCTTCTTGCCTGGAACCGGTCAGGAATACAATGCCGTCATTCTTCATGGTGCCCAGTTGCTTTATGCCTACGGTGAAGCCACCGTTCCCAAGGTAACAGTTACTTTGAGAAAGAGTTATGGCGGAAGCCATATCGTGATGGGTTGCAAGCAGTTACGCACCGACATGAACTATGCATGGCCTAACGCTGAGATTGCCGTGATGGGTGCCAGCGGAGCCGTTGCCGTGCTCTATGCCAAGGAAGCCAAGGGCGCAGAAGATCCCAAGGCATTCATGGCCGAGAAAGAGCAGGAATACAGCGACCTGTTCGCCAATCCGTATCAGGCAGCCAAGTATGGCTATATCGACGATGTGATTGAACCGCGCAACACCCGCTTCCGCATTTGCCGCGCACTGGCTCAGTTGGCCACAAAGCGTCAGGGCCTGCCCGCAAAGAAGCACGGGAACATTCCGATGTAACCACTAAATGGTTGGAAAAGTGAAAAAGTGAAAAGAAGTAATCACTCTCTTCGGCAACATCAAGTGCAAGAGGCGCTTTTCACTTTTTCAACTTTTCCCTCTATACAATCTTCTAAAACATTACCATCATGGGAAAAGCAAACAATGAAGTGTATGCCGCCATAGCTCTTGCTTTGCATGAGTTCCAGGGCAACAACGTGCACGACAAGGAAACCGGCATTATCACGATAAAGGAGCACCACTCCGACTGGTCTTCCCGCATGCTGACAATGACCCAACATCCTTAACAATCAAAATTCATGAACTTATGAAAGAGTATAAGTATATCATTAATGGAACGCAGTATAACGTTGAAATTGGCGACATTAAAGAAAATATTGCCAGCGTAACCGTCAACGGCGAGGCGTATCAGGTGGAAATGGAAAAAGAGCCGGAACCTGAAAAGAAAAAGGTTGTGGTGAAGACCGGCGCAGCCCAGGCTGCAGCTGCTCCTGAAGCCCCTGCCTCAGGCGGTCCTGTAAACACGAACAATGCCTTGAAAGCTCCGCTGCCCGGCGTTATCACTGACCTGAAAGTGGCCGTGGGCGACGAGGTGAAAGCTGGCGACACCATCGTGGTGCTCGAAGCCATGAAGATGGCCAACAACCTGGATGCCGACAGAAGCGGAAAGGTGACCGCCATTCTCGTAAAAGTGGGCGACAGCGTCATGGAGGACACTCCGCTCGTGGTGATTGAATAAACCAATTGATTCGTCAACACCATAAAAGCACGAACCGGGCAACGGAACGGTTCGTGCTTTTTGGTAGGGATAATGTAATAATTTGCGACAATGAACAAAAAAGAACGGACACAGGCGGTGCTTGCCTATTTCCAGGAGACGATGGGGAAAACCACGACGGAACTGGAATTTGGCAGCGTGTTCCAACTTTTGGTGGCAACGGTGTTAAGTGCTCAATGCACCGACAAACGTATTAACCAAGTCACTCCCGAACTTTTCAGGCATTATCCTGACGCACAGTCCATGTCGAAGGCTGAAGTTGATGATATTCTGCAACTCATAAAGAGCGTCAGTTATCCCAATTCCAAGGCTTTGCATTTGTCGCAAATGTCGAAAATGCTTGTTTCCGACTTCAACGGCGAAGTGCCGTCGGAGATGAAAGAATTGACGAAATTGCCCGGCGTGGGCCGGAAAACGGCCAACGTGGTGCAAGCCGTAGGATTTGGAATGAGCGCCATTGCCGTTGACACTCATGTGTTTCGCGTCAGCCACCGTTTGGGCCTTGTTTCAAGCAGGGCGAAAACGCCCGAGAAGGTGGAGGCGGAACTGAAAAAAGCCATTCCGAAGGATTTGTGGGCCGATGCCCATCACTGGCTTTTGCTTCACGGCAGGTATGTTTGCAAAAGCAGGATGCCCGATTGCGGGAAGTGTCCGTTCACCGAATATTGTCCCAAAGAGTCATTACTAAAATAAGAAAGCATGCAGTCAGAAAGAATCATCCAATTCCTAAAAGATGTCTCGGCCAATAACAACAGGCCATGGTTCCTGGAACATAAAAAAGAGTATGACACCGTAAGGAAAGATTTTGAGGACGGCGTGGCCAAGGCCATCGGCCGGCTTATCGAAATCGACGACAGCATAGCACATCTTTCGGTGAAAGATTGCACCTACCGTTTTTATCGCGACACCCGCTTTTCAAAAGACAAGTCGCCCTACAAGAACCATCTTGGCGCATACATCTCGGCACATGGCAAGAAGGCGTTGCACGGAGGGTATTACATCCACCTGGAGCCCTCTCATTGTCTGTTGGCCTGTGGCAGTTACTGGCTGCCTACCAACATTTTGACTTCTTGTAGAAATGAAATTATCGGGAACATCGAGGAATGGAGGCGAATTGTGGAAGACCCGCAATTCCTGGATCTTTTCGGAGCTCCCGGCGAAGGAAACTGGGATAGCGAGAAAGGCTTCGGATTGGAATCGCTGAAGACTGCCCCTTCAGGTTTTCCGCGCGATTACCAATTCATGCAATACCTGCGCATGAAAGATTATTGTTGCTGGAAAGCCGTTCCTGAAACATTTTTTGAAGGCGACCGATGGCTCGATGAGATGTTGAAAGTCTTTGTCGTGGCAAAGCCGATGATGGATTTCGTCAACAATGTCATCGACGATTACGAATAACACACTGGCGCCGGTGTGTTATTCATGTGTGGCTCTCCACCAAAGAGTTTTATTCTTGTCAGAAGCCTGTTCATTCAGGCTTGGGTCTGAACAGGTAATGCCGGAATATTCGGAAATAACGGTCTTTGAATAGTCCTCGGCAGAATAAAACATCGGTGTGTGGCACTTGTAAGGCACCAGTTTCTCCAGCTGCGCCTTCATGTTGTTATAAAGAACTTGGTCCTCATCACACAGCACCCTGACGTATGAACCCATGTCGAAAAACACCGTGGGGCCATAGCCGTCGAGTTCCTGAATGGTTTGGATGTCGTCCTGCTTAATCTTTTTCCGGCTGTTGATTTCTTTCATTATGCGTGCCGTCTCGTCAAGTTCGCTTGTCTTGACGACCGACAATGTGCCGTAAGGATTTACATAATCAATGAAGAAATCGTAGAAACCATTGACTATTCCGGCGTAGTCGTTGTTGAAAAGGCATCCGCCGACAGTTGCATAGGGCAATCCAATCATCAGCACCTCGCATGTGGAGGCAACGATGTAGTCAGTGACATTTTTCAAGATAAATGCCGTTTCAATGTTCTGCATATAGCAATCGTCGAAGAGCAGGAAGTCAAGATGTCTGAACGTGTTGGCGAGTGCCGCTTCAAAGTCCGCTACCTCCGTGTGGAAAGAGGCATCGCCGTTGACCGCCGTGCCGAAATAGCGGGTTTCAAGTATCTCGCCTTCAAACTCCCCTACCCTTTTCATCATCTTTTTCTTTGACAAGGCGGCCTGCACGCTCTTGTTGGGCAGCCATCCCGTGCCATGGGCACTGACCACCATTCCGTAAGTCTTGGCATTGGCAGCGTCCTTGATGTCCTTGAACAGGCTGATCATGCCGTTGACGGAAGTGTAGTCCGTGCTCCGCAGGTATTCGTAGGTCTTGAGAGTGTCCTCCACACATTCACCGTTTTCATATTTGATATCAATGAGATGGGCCCTGTTGGCCGTGCTTGCAATAAAAACGATGAGGCGCGTATTTCCCAGCCCTTTCCGGTATTCCACGGCGGTTTCCATGGCCTGTATGTTTTTGAGGCAAGCGGAATAAATGCTTCCCCCACCCGACCACGGCATATACATCACCACCGCCTTGTCAACCATCACCGGTGTCGGTTCCGGCTCCGGTGTGTCGTGATGATGGCATGATGCCAAGAAAATCACCGGCAGAATGCCAAAAAGGGCTAAGAAATGCTTTTTCATTTGTGTCTTATTTTACAAATTGGCACTAATGATTTCTTTCAGATTTTCTTCTTCAGTTCAGCAAGGGTCTCCTTCAATGCCGAAATCTTCTCTTCGGCATCGTGCTGCTTCTTGCGTTCCATGGCAACGACGGCCTCGGGGGCGTTGGCCACGAACTTCTCGTTGGAGAGTTTTTTCATCACGCCGGCCAGGAAGCCTTCCAGGTGTTTCAGCTGGTTCTCCTGCTTTTCTATCTCTGCCGACACGTCGATGAGGTCGCCAAGGGGAACGGCAAATTCGTCGGTTCCAACCATGAACGACGAGGCGTCGGCGCCCTTCTCGTTGATGATGGTGATGTCTGAGAGATTGGCCATCTTCTTGATGACGCTGTTGAAGTTCTGGAAATGGTTTTCGTTGACCACCTGAAGTTCGAGCACCTCCTTGGGAGCAATGTTCTTCTGGCTTCTCACCATTCTTACGCCCGAAACAATCTGCTTCACCTGCTCAACGTCATTGAGCAAAGCCTTCTCGTCGTCGGTAAGTTTCCCGATGACCAGCTGTTCCTTCATAATACTCTCTCCCTCCTTGCGTTCCACGATGTGTTGCCACAATTCCTCGGTGATGAACGGCATGAACGGATGGAGCATTTTCAGCAATGTGGTGAAGAATTCCAAGGTTGCGCCGTATGTCTTGGCATCAATAGGCGAACCGTATGCGGGCTTCACCATTTCAAGATACCAGCTTGAGAATTCATCCCAGAACAAACGATATACAGCCATCAGTGCTTCCGAAATCCTGTACTTCGAGAAGAGGTCGTCGAGTTCCTCATTCACTTGTTTAAGTTTTGCCTCAAACCATTTCACTGCCAACTTGTTGGCTTCCGGCTGCTCAATATCCTCTTTAACCCATCCCTGCACAAGTCGGAAGGCATTCCATATCTTGTTGTTGAAGTTTCGGCCCTGTTCGCAAAGGCTCTCGTCAAAGAGGATGTCGTTGCCAGCCGGGGCGGATAGCATCATGCCCATGCGCACACCGTCGGCACCGAATTTGTCGATGAGCTCTATGGGATCGGGACTGTTGCCCAGCGATTTCGACATCTTCCTTCCGAGTTTGTCGCGCACGATGCCCGTGAAATAAACGTTCTTGAAAGGATATTTGCCCAAATATTCCTCGCCGGCCATAATCATCCTGGCCACCCAGAAGAAAATAATGTCGGGTGCCGTCACCAAGTCAGAGGTCGGGTAATAATACTTGATTTCGTCGTTGCCGGGATTGTTGATGCCGTCGAAAAGCGAGATGGGCCACAACCACGACGAGAACCACGTGTCGAGTGCATCTTCATCCTGACGGAGGTCAGAGAGTTGCAACTGCGGGTTGCCGCTCTTCTGCCTGGCCTTTTCAAGTGCTTCCTCGGCGGTAACGGCCACCACATAGTCGTCGTTTTCATTATAATAATAGGCCGGAATGCGGTGTCCCCACCACAACTGACGGCTGATGCACCAGTCCTGAATGTTCTCAAGCCAATTCTTATAAGTGTTTTTATATTTGGCCGGATAGAAATTCATTTCGCCGTTCATCACGGGCGGAAGGGCGATGTCGGCAAAGTGTTGCATCTTCAAGAACCATTGCAGGGAAAGACGCGGTTCAATGGCCGTGTCGGGATTTCTCTCGGAATAGCCCACCTTGTTCACATAGTCTTCCACCTTCTCCATGAGTCCGGCTTCCTGCAAGTCGTTGGCAATCTGTTTCCTACAGGCAAAGCGGTCCATGCCCACATAGAGTGGCGAGGCTTTCGAGATGGTGCCGTCGGCGTTGAAGATGTCGATGCTCTCCAGGTTGTGGGTCTTGCCCAGCATGTAGTCGTTGCTATCGTGGGCAGGAGTCACCTTCAGGCATCCTGTTCCAAATTCTATATCGACATACCGGTCTTCAATGACGGGAATTACGCGGCCCACCAGGGGCACGATGACCTTGCGGCCTTTCAGCCACTGGTTCTTCGGGTCCTTGGGGTTGATGCACATGGCCGTGTCGCCCATGATGGTTTCCGGGCGCGTGGTGGCCACCAGTGCGTAGTAGCCTTTTTCGTCTTTGTGGATGACGTTTCCCTCGGTTTCGTTTGTTGCGATGTTATCGCAACTTACAGGACCGTCCACATAATATTTCAAGTAGAAGAGTTTCGACTGTTCTTCCTTATAGACCACCTCCTCGGTGCTGAGTGCCGTCAGAGCTTTCGGGTCCCAGTTCACCATTCGCATCCCCCTGTAAATAAGCCCCTTTTCGTAGAGGTCCACAAATACCTTGGTGACGCTTTCCGAGCGTTTCTCGTCCATGGTAAAGGCCGTGCGGTCCCAGTCGCACGATGCTCCAAGCCTTCTCAGCTGCTTCAGGATGATGCCGCCGTGTTCATGTGTCCAGTCCCAGGCGTGCTCAAGGAATTGCTCGCGTGTAAGGTCGTGCTTCTTGATGCCTTCTGATGCCAGTTTCTTCACGACTTTTGCCTCTGTAGCAATCGAGGCATGGTCGGTGCCGGGCACCCAGCACGCGTTCTTGCCCTCCATGCGGGCACGGCGTACCAGGATGTCCTGAATGGTGTTGTTCAGCATGTGGCCCATGTGGAGCACACCCGTTACGTTGGGCGGCGGAATGACGATGGTATAAGGTGTGCGGTCGTCGGGTTTTGAACTGAACAGCTTGTTGTCAAGCCAATACTGATACCATTTACTTTCCACTTCACGCGGGTCATACTTGCTTGCTAATTCCATGATTTTTATCTGAATTTTGTTTTTTACCTTAAAATTTGTGCAAAGGTACGAATAAGCGAGCGAAATGCAAAAGGAAAACTTGTTTTTCTTTTCATTTCCGAGCGCGAGTACCTTATCCAAAGGTACGAATAAGCGAGCGAAATGCAAAAGAAAAGCTTGTTTTTCTTTTCATTTCCGAGCGGGAGCACCTTTTGGAGTGAAAAAGAAATCGGACAGGCTGGGAAACGGGGTTCCCGGCCTGTCCGATGAATGTGAATGTTATAATCTTACTTTTTTTACATTTTTAACGCAGTCCACGGTTCAGAAGCGTGGTGTTGAGCAGTCGGAGATATTGCTTGTACTGCTTGTCGTTGAGGACGATGCGCATGTAGCGGAGGTCAATGTTGATGGCGTTCTGCATCATGCTCTTCCTGGCCGACTCGTCGGACGCTGCCACACTCATCATGTTGGCGCAAAACTCCTGGTGTATGTCCTTCACGGCATCCATCTGGTCGCTCGTGAGTTGCAGGGCATCGCCCAGTTTGTTGTAATTCACCTCCATGCTATAGACCTGCATGTTGTTCGTGGTGTTAAGATTCTCGTCTTTTGCAAATGTCATTGTCATGCTGAGCACGGCAACCACTGTCAAAAACAATCTTTTCATACTTTTTTCCTTTCTTTTTGTTATCCTAAATTTGTTATCCTGTATTGGCACCCTCCTGGTGCCTTTTCTCTTAAATCCGCTGCAAAGGTATATGGTTTTCCGCTTGCATGCACCATCTTTTGGCTTTTCTTTGACAAAAACAACCCCTTTTTTGATGTGCGTCAAAGTCCTTGACGTTGGTCAAACAAGGGGACAAAAAAAAGGAGTTGAGGAGTTGAGGAGTTTGGGAGTTTAGACGTTAGTGCTGTGTCTTTCTTTATAATAATGTATTAGTTGGAAAGACCATTTCCAAAACTAATGTCTAAACTCCTCAACTCCTTCAACTCCTCAACTCCTTAATGAAAATCAGAGCTTTACTCTTTGAACAGTTCCTTGATGCCGCCGATGCTTCCCATGACGTTGGTGGCCTCGTAGGGCAGATAAACGGTCTTTGTCTTGTCGCCCTTTGCCAGTTCTTCCATCATCTGGATGTACTTCTGAGCCAACAGGTAATTGGCGGGATTGGTCGATTTTCCTACGGCCTCCGTGATTTTCTCAATGGCGATGGCTTCGGCCTCGGCTTTTCTGATACGAGCCTGTGCCTCACCTTCGGCCTGCAAAATGGCCTTCTGCTTGGAAGCCTCGGCCTTATTGATGGTGGCCGTCTTCTCACCTTCCGAGGCGAGGATTTCGGCGGCTTTCTCACCCTCTGAAGTCAAGATTTGCGCACGCTTATTACGCTCAGCCTGCATCTGCTTCTCCATGGCGTTGAGCACGCTGGCGGGAGGCGTGATGTCCTGAAGTTCCACGCGGTTCACCTTTACGCCCCATTTGTCGGTGGCATCGTCGAGCACGGCACGCAGCTTGGTGTTGATGGTGTCGCGCGAGGTCAGCGTCTCGTCGAGTTCCAGTTCACCGATGATGTTACGCAGGGTGGTCTGCGTAAGTTTTTCAATGGCATTGGGGAGGTTCGATATTTCATAGACGGCCTTGAACGGATCGACGATCTGGAAATACAACAGGGCATTGATTTCCGTCTGCACGTTGTCCTTGGTAATCACGTTCTGCTTGGGGAAGTCGTAAACCTGTTCGCGCAAGTCGATGGAGTTGGAATAGGCATAGCGCCCACGGTTGAGCACCACAATTTCCTTTGCCCGGTCGATGAAGGGGATGATGATGTTGATGCCGGGCTTCAGGGTGGCATAATAGCGCCCCAGGCGCTCAATGATTTTTGTTTCCGACTGCGGGATAATCACAAGTGCTTTCTTGGCGATGAGAACAACCAAGACGATGATGGCAATAAGCACATAAGTCATAATGTCCATAATGAATAAGATTAAAAAAGTTGTTGAATAATGAATGTAAAATCGTTAAAATGTCAGCAGGTCTCCACGGTGATGATGATGCTTTCGCGGTCAATCACTTTCACGAAAGTGCCCACGGGCACTGCTGTTGGCCCGCTGCTCACTGCTTTCCACACGTCGCCGTCGATGGCCACACGGCCATAACCTCCGGCCTCTATTTCCTCCACCACGCGCCCTCTGCGCCCAATGAGGGCATCGGCATTGCTGGCCCGCGGGTCCTCATTCTTGTGAATATATCGCAAGGCGAAGGGACGCACATAGTAGATGCTCAATAGCGAGAAGAATGCGAAAATGGCCAGCTGCCAGTAGAAATTGAGTCCCAGCGCGGTGCTCACGGCGGCAAAGACTGCTCCGATGGAGAAGCAGATGATGAAGAAATCACCGGCCGTAAGTTCCAGAATCAGGCAGAGAACGGCCACTACGGCCCATACCTGCCACAGGTGTTGTGAAAAATAATCAATCATAGCTGAATAATATTAAATGGTTGAACTTCTTAAATGCTTAACACGAACTCGTCCCAGTCTTTCGACGACCCTTTCTTTCCGAACACTTTCTGGTAGAGCCTGCTGCGCGTGGAGGCAATGCTTTCCTTGGAGTGCATGGTCAGTGTGGCAATGTCCTTGGGCGGAATACGTACCTTTATTAAAAGGCTGACGTAATACTCGTGGCGGGTGAGTTGGTAGAGGCCGTAGAGTTTTCCGGTGAATCCCGTGTAAATGCTGTCAACGAGCTGTGTCAGCTCCGCCCAGTCGTCGGACGTCATTCCTTTTCCTCTCTCCAGGTACTGCTGCATTCTTACAAAGACCTCCGAGCTGAAGATGACCGATTCGGCATGTTGCCGCTTCTCCTGTTCTATCTTGGCCTTTTCGTTGTCGTAGGCCAGTTTCGCCCTCCGTTCCTCTAATTGCAGTTTCAGCAGGCTGTTCTCGTCGCCCAGTTGTTGCGACAGCGTTTCCAGTTCCTTTATCTTGCGCTCGTTCTCCTCTATCACCTGCTGGCTGAGGGCCTGCTGTTCCTCTTGCATCTGTTTTGCTTTCAGCAGGCGTTGTTCCAGCTGCATCATTTTTCTCTTACTATTCTGCACGGCCACTATAAATAGCGTAACGTATGTCACCGTGCAAAGCAGCAGCAGGAAAAGCTCTCTTTGTGTGATAATCGTCAAAATCATGGTGCAAATTTAGCGAAAGCGGATGAATTGTGCAAGAAAAGTGGTTTGCAATAGTTTGCAAATAAACGGCTCGGCCGCATTGGGGCCTTCATGGTTTGCAAATCATTGTCTGACGGTTTGCAATAGTTTGCAACCAGCGGTGAAGCACCCGTATGACATCATGAAAAACGCTATCTTACGATGTGATGCTCCTTGACGAGTTGCAGGCGCTCTGCCAACGACATCCGTGCAAAGGTCCGCCATTGGCAGGCACCCTTGTCGCCGCAATTCTCTATGTAATGCAGGTCGCGGGTGTGCATATAAGCCTCCATCTCAAAAGGGTTGAGATAGTAGGCGGCATTCTTCGTCTTGCGGAAATAGCGCAGGGCGAGGAGCGAGTGCCACAGGTAGAGGATGTAGAAGAGAAACCACGAGTTGCGCGTGTTCTGCGCTTGCTTCAGGTGTATCATCTCGTGGTTTTTCGTAAACGTGTAGCCTTTGTTCATCCGGTCGGCGTCATGTTGCTCACCGGTAAAAATATGGCCGAACAGCGTTATGGCAGCATACCCCTTCCGGCAAAAAAAACGGTTGACGGAGGCGGGCATGTCGATAACGCGGTTCGGCCGGGGTGCCCTGATGATAAGCTTCAGGAAGTTCAATGGTTTTAAATTATTCGCTTACCTTTTTTTATAATAAGTCAAAGCTTCGGGCAGGTGTTTCTGAATGTCGCTGATGCGCTTGGCATCCGACGGGTGCGAGCTGAGCCACACCACTTGCTGCCCCTGAGATTGCTGGGCCATGCGCTGCCAGAAGGTCACGGCCACGTTGGGGTCGTAGCCGGCCATGGCGGCAAAGATGAGCCCCATGTAGTCGGCTTCGCTCTCGTTGTCGCGCGAATATTTCAGGTTGAGCAGGCTCAGTCCCTGTGAAGCCACGGTGGCGATGCCCTGCGTGGTGTTACTGTCCACGCCGAGTGCCGAGAGCACGCCGCCTCCCAGCTGCACCAGCGTTGACGAGTTCTGCGACTTCGTCATCTGCTCGGCAGAATGTTTGGCCACGGCATGCGCAATCTCGTGTCCCAGCACGATGGCGAGCGACGCCTCGTCCCTGGTAACGGGCAAGATGCCTTCATACACCACAATCTTTCCGCCGGGCATGCAGAAAGCGTTCACTTCGTTGCTCTGCACAAGGTTGAACTCCCATGCGAAGTTCTTCACCTCGTTGGCAAAGCCGTGACCCCTCAAGTAGGTTTCAACGGCATTGGCCAACCGCTGCCCCACCCTTTGCACCATGGCGGTGTTGGCGGCATTGGTCGATTTCTTTGCCTGCTGAAGGTACTGTTGGTACTGTTGCGTGCTGAGGCTCAGCACATACTCGTCGCTGACACTCAGGCGGTGCTTACGGCCGGTGATGGGCACGGTGCTCGTCGTTCCGCAGGAATAGAGCAACGCTGCCAGAAGCATCATGGCCAGGAATTTTGCTTTTCTCATATCTTTTGTTTTAGGTTAATATTACATGTTCGCTTTCCCCAGGGTGAGAGGGCTCATACTGCCTTGCATCTTGTCCCCACCTGGAAATTATGACATGCGCATATAGAATGCGCTTACTCACAAGTGCAAAGGTATGACTTTTTTCTGAAATGCAAAAGAAATATCGTTTTTTTCTTAGAAGAACCTTTAGCCAGCTGATTGCAGTATATTGTAATTTTGAGTTGCATAAATATGCTTGCAGGTTGCTGCTTATGATGCTTTCTTGAGAACTCGTTGTTTCCAAGTGATTTCTTGCAAATAATAACATCTTGAAATATAATGGTTTTACATGGGTTAATTCCAGTCCTTCTGCAAGTCGTCTGCAAATAGGACTGCAGTCGTTTGCTGTTTGGACTGCAGTCGTTTGCGGTTTGGACTGGAGTTTTTTGCGGTTTGGACTGGAGCGAATTGCCGTCTGATCTGGCATGACGTTACATCTTGGATGAAAAACTGCATAAATTTTCATTGGCAGGATTCTTATATAAACGCTGGAGTCGACATTGTGGGAGCCGTATATGGTGGGAGCCGACGCGGTAGGAGCCGATGTTGTAGGAGCCGACGCGGTATGAGCCGACGCGGTATGAGCCGACGCGGTAGAAACAGATGCGGTAGGAGCCGACGCTTCCAAGCGTCGGAGTAACTTTTATTTAGGCTTCCAAGCATCGGGGGAATTATTATATACTCCGACGCTCGGAGGCGTCGGCTCCTACAGACTTCGGCTCCTACAGGCGTATGCTCCTACAGGCGTCGGCACTTATCCAGTTTAAGCGAATTTGTGATTTGCTTGGATGCTTTCAGAGGGAAAAGAAAAGAAAAAAAGCATTTTCTTTTGCATTTCGCTCGTTTATGCGTACCTTTGTCGGCATGAAAAGATTGTTGGTGGCTGTAGTCTGCCTTTTAGGACTTGCCTGTCCCCGGTTGCAAGCGCAGCAGGTTGACCTCGACAGCGTGGAAATAAGTCTGCTCACCTGCTCCCCCCACGAAGAGATTTACAGCCTTTACGGACACACCGCCCTCCGCATCCTCGACAAGCGGCCGGGCGGCGGCGACCTTGCCGTGAACTACGGGCTGTTTTCCTTCGACAAGCCCTTTTTCGTGGCCCGTTTCATCTTCGGCCTCACCGATTATGAAATGGGCGTGGCGCCGTTTCAGGCCTTTTGCAACGAGTATCGTTATTATGGCAGCGAGGTCACCGAGCAGGTGCTCAACCTCAGCAATGGCGAGAAAGAACGTATCTTGGCCGCCGTTGCCGAGAACTACATGCCCGAGAATCGCGTGTATCGCTACAACATCTTCCACGACAATTGCACGACGCGCGCCATCGACATGGTTCTCAACCACTTGTCGGTGAGCGAAGAGGCCTTTCGCCATGAAAAAAAGGAGGACTCCTACCCCACTTTCCGCGAGATGGTTCACTCGTGCAACGGTCACCACCCCTGGGTGTCGTTCGGTAGCGACATGCTGCTGGGCTTCCAGGCCGACCGCCGCACCACCCACCGCGATTGGCTCTTCCTGCCCGCCCATGCCATGGAGGATTTTGCCGGAATGTCGATTGTGGAAGGCAGCAAAAGCCGGGCACTGGTGAAGGAGACGCGCACCGCGGTGGAAGGTGGCGTGCAGACCGTGGAGAGCGATTTTCCATTGCGGCCGCGCACGGTGTTCCTGCTTCTGCTGGTGCTCACCCTCATTATTTCCATGGTGGAATGGCGCCTGAAGAAAACCTTCTGGGGCTACGATGCCCTGCTCATGGTGCTTTGCGGGCTGGCCGGCACGGTGCTGTTCCTGATGGTTTTCTCCCAGCATCCCACCGTGAGCCTCAACTTCCAGTTGCTTTTGCTCAACCCCCTGCCCCTTTTCCTCGTGTGGCGCATGATAAAAAGAACTCGGGCACGGAAGCGCGACCGCCAGTATGTACTTTGGACGGTGCTCATCTGCCTGTTTTTCGCCATGGGCTTCGTTCAGCAATATGCCGAGGGAATGTATCTTTTGGCATCATCTTTGCTGATAAGAAACTTAAAATATTTGAATGAGGAATTAGGAATGAGGAATTAGGAATGAGGAATTAGGAATGAGGAATTAGGAATGAGGAATTAGGAATTAGGAATGAGGAATTAGGAATGAGGAATTAGGAATGAGGGATGCGCCAAAGCTAATGTCTGAACTCCTGAACTTCTGAACTCGTGAACTACAATAAATTGAATAATTAGAAAGAAAAAAACGTGAACAACCGCCGCTTTACAACCGCCCTGATGGCCATTATTGCCGCTGCCGTGCAAGCGCAGATTGCCCAGCAGTCGCCGCGACTGGTGGTGAACATCTGCATCGACCAGCTGTCGTCGGAATACATGGAGCAGTTCTCGCAATATTTTGGCACCAGCGGCTTCAAGGAGCTGACTGCCAACGGCTTGGTATATGAAAACGCACAATATTCTTTCTCTCCCGTTGACCGTTCGTCGGCCATTGCCTCGTTGATGACGGGCACCACACCTTATTTTAATGGTATCATCGGAAACGGGTGGCTGAACAAGCAGACACTGCGCCCCGCAAGTTGTGTTGACGATACCGGCTATCCCGGCATTTTCACCACCGAATATTGTTCGCCCCGGCACATCCTGACCAGCACCATTACCGACGAACTGAAAGTGGCCACACAGGGCAAGGGCATCGTGTATGGTATTGCCAAGCAACAAGATGCCGCCATTTTGTCAGCCGGCCATGCCGCCGACGGTGCCCTGTGGAAAGACAACTACACGGGCAGTTGGTGCACCTCCACCTACTACATGAAGAGCGCCCCCAGTTGGCTCAGCATCTTCAACCAGCACTATGTGACGGGAAAGAAGAAGACCGAGTTCGAAATGCTGACGGAGCTTACCAACCTCGCCGTGATGTGCATTGAGCAGACCGGCATGGGGCATGACAACCTGGCAGACATCCTGAACATTACGCTCGATGCCGGCGTGAAGATGGAAACGCCGAAGGACAAGAAGCAGAAAACCGACTGGACCACCACGGCCACGCAGACCTACATCAACCTTGACAGGCAGCTGGCCGACCTCGTGGCCACCATTCAGAGCAAGGTGGGCAAGGACAACGTGCTGTTCTTCATCACCGGAACCGGCTATAGCGAGCTGCCCGTGGAGGAATATTCGCAATACCGCATACCCACCGGCACCTTCTATATCAACCGCACGGCCAACCTGCTCAATATGTATCTTGGAGCACTCTACGGCTCGGACAACTATGTGAGGGGATGTTGCCGGAATTATATTTACCTGAATGTTGAACTGATTGAGAAAAAGCGACTGAAGTTCAGCGATATACTGCAAATTTCTCAATCGTTCTTGCTGCAATGCGAAGGCATTGTGAACGTACATACCAGCGAAAGCCTGCTCACGGCCAGCAACCCGCGCACCGAGCCGCTGCGCAACGCTTTCAACTCAACCGTGGGCGGACACCTGCTCATAGAAGTGGCACCCGGCTGGAGGCTCCTGAACGAGAACACCAACGAAGTGATGCCCGTTCACGCGCGCACCACCCCGTTCCCGGTCATCGTCTATGGCTGCGGCATCCGACCGCAACGCGTTACCACGCCCGTTGACGTGGACCGTATAGCTCCCACCATCTCAAAAGCCATCAAGATAAGGGCTCCCAATGCCTGCTCAGAGGCACCGCTGTTTTAGGTTTTTCATGTGAAACAGCATTTAATTAGGTAAAATAAAGTAAAACATGCGCCTGTTACGGCGAAAATGTGTACTTTTGCAAATTATTATCATCATTAAGCGAAAAATATAAATTAAATAGAACAATGGCTTTATACAATTTTCTGAAAAAAATCTTCGGCGACAAGTCGTCGCGAGACCTGAAACTCATACAGCCCTTAGTGGAGAAAGTGAAACAGGCATACCCCGAAATCCAGGCCCTCGACAACGACCAGCTCAGGGCCAAGACCAAAGAAATACAAAGGTATGTGCAACAGTCGGCCGAGACACAAAAACAACAGATTGAACAACTGAAGGCAAAGATTGAAGACACGCCCATCGAGGAGCGCGAAGCCATCTTCAACCAAATAGACAAGTTGGACAAGGAAATTCTCGACATCTATGAGAAGGCGCTCAACGAGGTGATGCCCGTGGCTTTCAGCATTGTAAAGGAAACGGCGCGCCGCTTTGCCGAAAACGAGGAAACCATCGTGACGGCCAACGACTTCGACCGCGAGCTGGCCGGCAATCCCCGCAACGACTTCATCACCATTGAGGGCGACAAGGCCTACTACCACAACCACTGGACGGCCGGCGGCAACGATCTGAAATGGGAAATGATTCACTACGACGTGCAGCTCTTCGGCGGCGAAGTGCTCCACCAGGGAAAGATTGCCGAGATGGCCACCGGTGAAGGTAAAACCCTTGTGGCCACGCTGCCCGTATTCCTGAACGCACTGACCGGCAACGGCGTGCATGTGGTGACGGTGAACGACTACCTGGCCAAGCGTGACTCCGAATGGATGGGGCCGCTCTATATGTTCAACGGACTCTCGGTGGACTGCATCGACAAGCACCGCCCCAATTCCCCCGAGCGCCGAAAAGCCTATCAGGCCGACATCACCTTCGGAACCAACAACGAGTTCGGTTTCGACTACCTTCGCGACAACATGGCCATCTCGCCCGCCGATCTTGTGCAGCGTTCGCATAACTACGCCATCGTTGACGAGGTGGACTCGGTGCTCATTGACGATGCACGAACACCTCTTATTATATCAGGTCCCGTGCCCAACGGCGACGAGCAGATGTTTGAGCAATACCAGCCGCTCGTGGAGAAACTGGTAGGCGTGCAAAGACAGCTGGCCACGCAGTTCCTCTCGGAAGCCAAGCAGAAGATTGCCCAGGGCAACAAGCTCATGGAGGAAGGCAAGAAGAAAGAAGGCCAGGAACTGCTCGACGCCGGTTTCCTCTCACTGTTCCGCTCACACAAGTCGCTGCCCAAGAACAAGCCGCTCATCAAGTTCCTTTCGGAAGACGGCATCAAGTCGGGCATGCTCAGGACCGAGGAAACCTATATGGAGAACAACAACCGCCGCATGCCAGAGGCTGTGGAACCGCTCTATTTCGTGGTTGACGAAAAACTCAACTCCTGCGACCTCACCGACAAAGGCACGGCATGGCTTTCCAAACAGGTAGGCAATGAAACACTTTTCGTGCTGCCCGATATCACTGCCCTCATGTCTGAACTCGAAGCCGCCGACCTCACCGATGAGGAACGGGTGCTGAAGAAAGACGAACTGCTCACCAACTACGGCGTGCAGAGTGAGCGCGTACACACCATCCAGCAGTTGCTGAAGGCATACACCATGTTCAACAAGGACGAGGAATATGTGGTGATGGACGGCGAAGTGAAAATCGTTGACGAACAGACCGGACGTATCATGGAAGGCCGACAGTGGAGCGATGGACTGCACCAGGCTGTGGAGGCCAAAGAGCATGTCAAGGTGAAAGATGCCACGCAGACCTTTGCCACCATCACACTGCAGAACTATTTCCGCATGTACCACAAGTTGGCTGGCATGACAGGTACCGCTTCTACCGAAGCCGGCGAATTCTGGGACATCTACAAACTCGATGTGGTGGAAATTCCCACCAACAAGCCCGTAATCAGAAACGACCAGGACGACCGAGTATATAAGACGGCGCGTGAGAAATACAATGCTGTCATTGAAGAGATTGACAACATGCGCGTAAATGGCCGCCCCACCCTCGTGGGTACCACCTCGGTGGAAATCTCGGAACTGCTCAGCCGCATGCTCAACCTGCGCCATATTCCCCACCAGGTGCTCAACGCCAAGCTGCACCAGAAGGAAGCCGACATCGTGGCTCAGGCCGGACAAAGCACCATGGGCACCGCATGGGTTGCTGCCGACGGACGTGCCTTCGGCGACAAACCCGCCGCCCTGCGCTACAACCAGCAGCTACAGAAGAAGGAGAAAAAATACGCCAACATCGACCCCAACGATGTGCACGACGAACAGCGTCTGCTCGGTGCCGTCACCATTGCCACCAACATGGCCGGACGTGGTACCGACATAAAGCTTTCGGAAAATGTGAGAAATGCAGGCGGACTGGCCATCATAGGCACGGAGCGCCACGAGAGCCGACGTGTGGACCGCCAGTTGCGCGGACGTTCCGGACGACAGGGCGACCCCGGCTCGTCGGTGTTCTATGTCTCGCTTGAAGACAAACTGATGCGACTCTTCGCCTCGGAAAGGATTGCCGGAGTCATGGACAAACTCGGATTTGAGGAGGGTGAGCGCATTGAGCACCCCATGATCAGCAAGAGCATTGAGAGGGCGCAGAAGAAGGTAGAGGAAAACCACTTCGGCATACGTAAGCGCCTGCTCGAATACGACGACGTGATGAACAAGCAGCGCACCGTCATATACGAAAAGCGCAGGCACGCACTTATGGGCGAGCGCATCGGGATGGACATCGCGAACATCCTCTGGGACCGCGTATGCAGCATTGTGGAAAACAACGACTACGAGGGCTGCCAGGAAGCGTTCATCAAAATCTTCTCCATGGAATGTCCGTTCACCAGGGAACAACTCATTGAGACTTCGAAAGAGGAACTTGAAAACCTCTCCTTCGACAAGGTCATGGAGAACTTCAACCGCAAGACCGACCGCATCAGGACGGTGGCAGGGCCCGTCATTCGCCAGGTGTATGAAATGCCCGGAAATGCCTATGAGCGCATATTGGTGCCCGTCACCGACGGCAAACGCACCTATCAAATCGCTTGCGACCTGCAGGAAGCCTACGAGACGGACTGCAAGAGCGTGGTGAAACAATTTGAGAAAAACATTTTGCTACACATCATCGACGAATGTTGGAAGGAGAACCTCCGCGCCCTCGACGAGCTCAAGCACAGCGTGCAGAACGCCAGCTATGAGCAGAAAGACCCGCTCGTGATCTTCAAACTCGAGAGTGCCAAACTCTTCGACGACATGGTGGACGAAATGAACAACCGCATCGGAAGCATCCTTATGAGAGGACAGATTCCGGAAATGCAGCAGGAGGAAGTTCGCGAGGCCGCTCCCGAAAAGCACAGCCAGCGGTATAATGAGTCGAAGGCCAGTGCCGACCAGCCGCCGCAGGAGGAACTGGTGGACAAAAACCAGCAGGCCGCCGCACAGCACGACACACGCGCTCCGCAGGCACAGGTGAACCGCACTCCCATCAAGAAGGACAAGGAGCCAGGACCGAACGACCCCTGCCCCTGCGGAAGCGGAAAGAAATATAAGAAATGCCATGGACGCGCCAATATGGCTTAAAAGATGTGGGAATAACATATTAAATCAGGATTATTCGTTGGCCGTAAAATTATGAAAATTGAAATCACCAACCTCACGAAGAAATTCGGAGAAAAGACAGCCGTCGAAATCGACAGCTTCACCGTCAACAGGGGCGACATACTGGGCCTCGTGGGAAACAACGGCGCAGGAAAGACCACCCTTTTCCGCCTCATCCTCGACTTGCTGAAAGCCGACACGGGAAATGTTTCCTTGGTCGTTCCTTTAAGTGAAGGCGAAAATCCCACGTTCCAAACCATCAACCCCACCGAAAGCGAGGCGTGGAAGGCATTCACAGGGGCTTATATCGACGAGGGGTTCCTTATCGACTTCCTCACGCCCGAGGAATATTTCCAGTTCATTGGGAAAGTCAACGATTTGCCGAAGGAGGAAACCGATGCCCGATTGGAGGAATTCACCCACCTCATGGGAGGCGAAATCATGGGGCAGAAAAAGCTTCTCAGGAACTTCTCGGCAGGCAACAAGCAGAAAGTCGGCATCATCTCGGCCATGCTCAACCGCCCGAAGTTGCTCATCCTCGACGAGCCGTTCAACTTCCTCGACCCCTCAAGTCAGACCATCTTGAAGCACCTGCTTACGGAATACAATAAGCAGACGGGAGCCACCATCGTCATCAGCAGCCACAACCTGGCCCACACCATTGACATCAGCACCCGCATAGCACTCCTTGAGCACGGACACATCATCCGCGACATCGACAACCACGACAAGTCGGCCGAAAAAGAGCTCCAGGAATATTTCGACAGGGCAGCATATTGACAATCAACAAGAAACCTTGCTTCACACAAAAAAGCCAATAACCTCATACTGAACGGTTATTGGCTTTTTTCATTTAACGATTGGCTCTTGTACAACGTTTATTGTTCATCGTACAACGATTTTCACCGCTTTCTCCCCTATCTTCACAACAGCCACGGTGCCTGCGGGAAGCGAGGTGCTGACGGTGGCAGTGCGGTCAACGGCCGTTGCCGAGCCGACATGCATGCCGCCGGTGGTATAGACCGACATCGTGGTGCCGTTGCCCACGCCCTCCACGGTAATCACGCCGCCACGGCTCTTCACCAACACCGGCACGGCGGCAATCTCCAAGGTTCCCGTGGCTACTTGGTTAACAGGCTCTGCGTCAATCCAGCAAAGGGTAGCAGTGGCAAGGTCGGAAGACTTACATCCTTCTGCAACAGCATAAACAGAAATGAGATAAGAAACGCTCAGGTTTACAGTATTATCTTCATGGGTGCCATTGTCTTGGCAAATAACATTCGATTTGAAAATGACACCTTCTGTTTCGCAACCAAACACGATTTTTCCATCCACATACGAAATGGTGGGCAGTCCACATTTTTCTATTAACTGCTGTGTCCCGAATCCGTCCCACGGCGCAGTGCTTCCATAACTTTCCACGGCTGTTTCCGGCACATGCAGTACGGCGGACTGAACGTCTGTGCCGGCAAAGGCACCTGAGCTTGTTTCAGGAACATTTTCAGCGAAGCAAGACACCTCCGACAATGCCACACAATTCATGAAGGCATTATCACCCACGGAGGTCACGCCCTCTGGAATGATGACTGAAGTAAGCCCCTCACAATCTGCAAAAGCATTGGCGCCGATGGAGGACACCGTGCAAGTAACCCCTTCATAAACTATGGTTTCAGGAATTGTTACCGCTCCCGTGTACTTATAGGGATTGACGGTCACCGTGGCCTGCATCTCATCTTTATTTATGCAATAATAGATACCGTTGATTTCGGTGTCAAGTTTCACGATTGTTCCGAAACTGCTCCAAGGGGAAGTGGCGACATAACTGTCGTAGGCCGTTCCCGGCACATGCAAGGTGGCAGACTGTATGTCGGTACCTTCAAAAACAGACCAGTGATAGGGGGTATCGGGAACTTTTTCAGCAAAGCAATACACGTCTGAAATCGTTCCACAACCCTTAAAGACACCGTCGTTTATTCTTTGAAGCCCCTTGGGTAGAGTAATGGTATTTATACCACTGCAACCTGTAAAAGCATAATCTTTTATAACTGGCACATTGTTGGGGATGACCAAATCCTTGATTTCCTCACCATTCAAGAAAAGATGATGAGCGTTAATGAGAGGATTACCTCCGCCCTCAAACCATATATTACACCATGCCTCCAAATCAGTGATGTTGACAGATGTCAGGTTGAAGCAGTCCGCGTATTTGTATTTGATTGTTACACAATGTTTTATGAATTAAATGATAGAAAAGTGAAGTCATAGATTCTGTGGAGTACAAAAAATGTAAGATTTAACGTTTTTAACTTATATGAACAGTTTTGATTAAGCAAATTGCAAAGTGAGGGTTGCATTTTTGTTCCACACACAAGGATTATTACGAAGAGGGACAGAAATCATTATGTCGAGATTTCAGTCATGATGTAAACTTGCAACTCTGAGTGTGATAGCGGCCAAATCAAAACATTCGTTATTTCGCACAAAACTTGTATTGTAGCCAATAATATTGGCAAAATATTTTTGATTAACGGACAAAATCTTCGCCAATCGAATAAAAATTGTCATATTTACGAATATTTAACGCAAGAATTTGACAAGAACAAAATAAAATCATTATCTTTGCAACTGAATCAATTAAGATAATTATACAACATTATGCTATTATCAGCTAAGTTCGAAAATATATACTCGTTTAACGAGGACACACGCATCTTGTTCACAGCCAGCAAGAGCGACCAATTGCCGTTGCAGGTAGCACGTGCGGAGAAACGGGATGATATATCCGTGCTGCGCATGGGATTGGTTTATGGTGCCAATGCTTCAGGTAAGTCAAACATCATAAAGTGTTTGGCTATTATCAGGGAATTTGCCTTGAATGGTTGGAGTAATCGCAAGTACAACTACTTCAAGATGACGGATACTCCACAGGAGCGTTCAAGCATCGAACTGGAGTTCAAAGTGGATGGCCAGTTCTTTGCTTACGGCATAGCATTCTCTAAGGGTGGCTTATTGGAGGAGTGGTTATACAAGACTGGTAGTCGTACAGATGCAATGATTTTTGAGCGCAAGCGTAATGATGATGGTTGGGAAAATACCATTGCGCCACAGTTCATGAAGGGTGAAGACGGACAGTTCTTGAAGTTCCTAATTGATGGCACACCAACAAAGGGTACTTTCCTGAGTGAGTACATCAAGCGCAATGGAAAGGGCATTGATGTTATCAAGTCTGCACGCAAGTGGTTCGAGAACTTGAATATCATCTTCCCAGATACACACAGAACGGATTTCCCATTCAGAGTAGTGAACGATACTCAGTTCAGAACGGTTATGCGAGAGTTGCTTAACTATTTCGGCACCGGCATCTCTGACCTTCGTCGTGTAGAGTCAAAATCTGAAGAATTGGGTATTCCAGATGATGTCAGACAGAAGATTGAGGAAAGTCTTGAAGGCAAGGATGAAAAGATGGGTGTCGTGATTCATAGCGAGAGCCGTTTCATCTTCGCAGAAAAGGATGAGTCGAAGAACTTGAAGTGGTATGAATTGAAGACTATCCACAAGACGGAAGACAGCAACTCAGACTATATATTCGAAATGTTCGAGGAGTCTGATGGAACTTCGCGCCTGTTCGATTTCATTCCAATGCTTATCGATATGCGTGCTAATGATGCTGTCTATGTGATTGACGAGGTTGACAGGAGCCTGCATCCAATGCTGACATTGAAATTATTAGAGATGTATAATAGCTTGCTTAGAAGCGATTCGCAAATGCAGTTAATATGCACGACACACGAATCAAATCTACTCTCTACAGCCCCTATCCGCCAGGATGAAGTCTGGTTTGTGGAGAAAGATAAGAAAGGAGAAAGCCATTTGTCTTCACTCTGTGAGTACAAACCAAGGGAGAATGTTCAGAAAGGTTATCTGAACGGTCGCTATGGAGCGATTCCATTCTTTGGCGAACTGAATAATATTCATTGGGACGATGCGAAGCAGGAATAGTTTGATGCGCGAACGTCGTGAGGCATTTCGTGATGCTCGCCTTATAGTTATAGCCTCCGAAGGCAAAGACACGGAGCGGATATATTTCAAGGCATTAGCCAAAGAATATACCAATCCCCGTGTGCACGTACATATTTTAGAACGTAGTGTAGATGAACAGAACAACTCCAG
>JAFVHN010000110.1 GCA_017474515.1 Prevotella sp.
ACGGCAGAGTTCTATTCGTCGAAGAAAAACGATGCCGACGACTGGCTGCTCACCCCGCCCGTGATGCTCAACGGCGGCGAACGCTACATCCTTTCGTTTGAGGCCAACACCGGCACATGGGGCTCCTACGACATCATAGAGGTGGCGTTCGGAAAAGGCAACAACATTGACAACTATTCCACCCTCATGGACGAAACGCTCATCGTCACTCCTTATTGCGAAGAGCCTTATGTGGTGAACGGCATCAGGCCGGCGGAAACGGGCGTGTATTTCTTCGGCATCCATTGCACCACGCCCTCTGGCGACGGGTGGCTGAAGGTTGACAACCTGAGCCTCACCCGCGACGTGTCCACTCCTACGGCACTACAACCGGTTTCGCCCGAGCTCAGGCCCTCGGTGGTCGGCACGAAAGGTGCCATTGCCGTGGCCAACGCTCAACAACAGGCGGTGCTGGTATTTGCCACCGACGGCACGCAAATTGACGCTTTCACCGGCGAGGACTACATGCTTCGCACCCTGTCTCCCGGCCTGTATGTGGTGAAAATCGGCAACCGGGCATACAAGGTGATGGTAAGATAATTTTTTTTAAGGAGTTTAGGAGTTTGGGAGTTTAGACATTAGTTTTGAGCACTCCATTGTTCGGTTGATATCGGGCTGAAAAGTATTGTCTAAACTCCTAAACTCCTGAACTCCTAAACTCCTGAACTCCCAAACTCCTGAACTCCTAAACTCCTAAAAAAGGGCGCATCCTCGCGTGGGATGCGCCTTTTTTATGATAGCGGCACTTCACCAGAAGTGCTTTCGCTCAAAGCGGTCGAGCCGGCGGAGGGCCTCGTTCACCGCCTCTTCCTGCGGCCAGGCACGGAGGCCGGCATATTGCGCCACCAGGTCGGCGTAGAGGTCGCGGCGATGGGTGAGCCGCACAAGGTTTTCCATGCACTGCTCGTCGGTGGGCCACCCGTCGGTGAAATGCGAGCGGTTAATGTCAATCATGGTGAACGAGAACTTGCCTGACGTGTCGCGCTCATAGAGGAAATTGCTGAGGTTGGTGTCGCCGTGAAGGATGCCCTTGCTATGCATAAGCACCAACTGACGGACCACGGCCTCGGCCAGTTCGGGGTCGTAGTGCTCCACCTCGCGCAGGGCGAGATGGGTTTCCCTGCCACGACATTCCTCTGAAATGAAATATCCCGTGGTGAACAGCCCCAATTCCGAGGTTTCAATATAGGCCACCTCGCGCGGCGTCTTTATGCCTCTTTTCCGGTATTCCTGGGCAAAGAGATAGGCCCTTTCGGCCTTCGTCTTGCGGAAAAAGGTATAGGCCACCTGCTGCACGGGGTTCACGCGCTTGTAGCGTTTGGCAATGAACACCAGCCCTTTGTGCTCCAGCCGCCGCACCTCGTTGCGCCCCTCGTAGATGAGTTCGCCCTCCTCGCGACGGAACAGCTGGGGCACGGTGGCCAGGAAGCCCTCCACTGGACGATAGTTATCGGCAACAATCAGTTTCACGGTTTGGAAAGATTTTAAGTTGATTCTAGGAAGACCTAGGAAGACCTAGGAAGTCCTAGGAAGTCCTAGGAAAACCTAGGAAGACCTGGGAACTCCTAAGAAGCCTCTCACTCCTCCTTACTCCTCGTAGCCACGATGAAATAGCAGATGAGCAGCAGGTAGGCGGCCAGCGACAACGCCTCAGAGAGCGGATTGCTGAGCCACGACTCGCTGATGGGATTGAAGCCTCCGAAGCGAAGCAATGCCGACACCACGCCCATCAATGCACCGCCGGCAATAAATCCGCTGGCAATGAGCGTGCCTTTCTCCCCGCGCCGCTCGTTCACTTTCTTGTCGTTGCTACGGCTGGTCACCCACCAGTTGATGGCACCTCCCACCAAGAGCGGAATGTTCAGCTGAATGGGAATGAACATGCCCAGGGCGAAAGGCAGGGCCGGCACCTTGCACAGGGTGAGAAGAATGGCAATGGCGGCACCGGCGGCATAGAGGGCCCACGGTGCGCCCACGCCGCTCATCAACGGCTCTATGACGGCGGCCATGGCGTTGGCCTGCGGTGCGGCCAGCTCGCCCGACGCGAAGTCGTAGGTCTGGTTCAACAACATCATCACACCGCCCACGGTGAGCGCCGACACCAAGGTGCCAAGGAACTTCCATTGCTCCTGCTTGCGCGGCGTGGTGCCCAGCCAGTAACCGATTTTCAGGTCGGTGATGAACGAGCCGGCCACCGAGAGCGCCGTACACACCACGCCGCCCATGATGAGGGCTGCCAGCATGCCGCCCGGACCTTTCAATCCCACGGCCACCATGACCACGGAGGCCAGGATGAGCGTCATGAGCGTCATGCCGCTCACGGGATTGCTGCCGACAATGGCAATGGCGTTGGCCGCCACGGTTGTAAAGAGAAATGCAATGAAAGCCACCAACAAGATGCCCACCACGGCAAAGAGCAGGTTGTCCATCACGCCGAACCAGAAGAACAGGAACGTAATGAAAATGGTGAGCACGCTGCCAATGGCGATAATCTTTAACGAAATGTCGCGCTGCGTGCGCATCTGGTCGCGGCTGGCGGTGCTTCCTCCGCGCATCTCACGTCCCGCCAGCGACACGGCGCTGCGGATGATGCCCCACGAGCGGATGATGCCGATAATGCCGGCCATGGCAATGCCGCCGATGCCGATGCTCTTGCCGTAGGAGGTGAAAATCTGCTCCGCCGACATATCGGCCACCGGCGTGGTGATTGACGGGTCCCAGACATTGAGCACCTCGTGGCCCGCAAAGAGTGCGAAAAGCGGCACCACCACCCACCACACGAAGAGCGAGCCCAGGCAGATGATGAAGGCATATTTCAGGCCGATGATATATCCCAGTCCGAGCACCGCCGCACCCGTGTTCACCTTGAGCACCAGCTTGGCGCGGTCGGCAAGGTCGGCACCCCACGCCACCATGCGCGTGGTGACATTCTCGTTCCACCAGCCGAAGGTGGCCACGATGAAGTCATAGAGTCCGCCCACCAGTCCGGCAATGAGCAGTGGACGGGCCTGCGAACCGCCTTTCTCGCCCGACATGAGCACCTGCGTGGTGGCCGTGGCCTCGGGGAAAGGATATTTGCCGTGCATGTCGCTGACAAAATATTTCCTGAAAGGTATGAGGAACAAGATGCCCAGCACGCCGCCCAACAACGACGAAAGGAAAATGTTGAGGAACGACGCCGACATGTCGGGATACTTGGCCTGGAGGATGTAGATGGCGGGCAGGGTGAAAATGGCACCGGCCACCACCGCTCCCGAGCATGCGCCGATGCTCTGGATGATGACGTTCTCGCCCAACGCCCCTTTGCGCCGCGCCGCCGAACTGACGCCCACGGCAATGATGGCAATGGGGATGGCGGCCTCGAACACCTGGCCAACCTTCAGGCCCAGGTAGGCGGCGGCCGCCGAGAAGAGCACCGCCATGAGAATGCCCCAGGTGACCGACCAGGCGTTGACCTCGGCATATTGTTTCTGGGGCGACATCACCGGCTCATATTGTTCGCCGGCTTCCAGCTCCCGGAACGCGTTCTCGGGGAGCTGCATTTCGTTTTTCTGCTTTTCTTCCATAGTGTATTTTTACTAATTATGATTTCTTAGGTTATTTGACCGGCGGGACCAAGAGGTCAGAATGCTCCTTTTACAACCACCTTGCGTCCATTGTGGATGTAGATTCCCTTTGCCTTGGGCTGGCCGTTGAGACGGCATCCGTCGAGGGAATACCAAGCCTCGTTTATATCGTTTTCCAAAAGCGTAATGGGATTTGTCACCTCGGTGGGCACTCTCTCAATGAAGTCGAGCACGAATGTGTTTACGACATTCCCTTCGGAAGACTCTCCGCACCTTTTGCGCTGATGCTGACGAGGCGGCAACCGTCGTCGGGCGTGGCGGTCAGCGTGACCCTCTCGCCGGGGCCGGCCTGGGCCTTGTCGGTGGAAACCGTGCCATGCTTCGTGGAGCCGATGGTGACAGAGGAGCCGTCGGTTGCAGTATTATTGAGGTTTGAAAGGGTCAGAGAGGCCGTTGCGCTCATAGCTGTACCTGTCAGCATGACGAGCAGGAAAAAGAATTTTATAAACTTCATAATATACGATATTTGAAATTTGGGTACAAAGTTACTACTTTAGATTGAGTTACGCGAATTTTTAATGGATAAAAATGAAAAACTAATAATTATACATCAATACGGCCATTCTCCACTACTCTCCCGATGATTGTTTTGCATCTTAAAAGGCGGGAAAAACGAGAGAAAAGTGGGGTGAAAATTGGTAAAAAATGTTGACAATTTTGGTGAAAATTGAACAGTTTTATAACGTATTGATAATCAACGGCTTGAAAATACAGCTTGGTTTGACCGCAAATTTCAAGGAGAGATTTTGAAGATTGAGAGGAGAAATCTTGAAGATCTCTCACCGAAATTTGCGGTCAAACCTCTTGAAACAATCAACAAGCCATGAAAAATCTTGACAAAAGGAAACTGCCCGCTTTTTCATTTATCGTTCAGCGCTTCGCTAATGGTTCATGCTTCGCTATCATGAAAAAAAGCAGAGATTATGCAAAATGTGTATAATTATTCATTTCAAGTTTCGCATTCGCTCAACTTCTTGGAGTTACAGGAGATAAAATGCTTTTAAATGATGAATTCTTAGTTATGAATTATGCACAGCAGCAAAAACTCATAACTCATAACTCAAACTTAATAGTTCTGAAAACTCCCTTTTCGTCAGTATGCAGAGGTTGGAAGTATTGTCTGAACTCCTGTAACTCCTGAACTCCATCAACTTGAGAAAGTTGAGTTATTCATGCAGATTTGGAAAAAGAAAACGGAAAAATGTGTTCATGGGTGATAATCGGGTAGCCTCCAGAACTGATGTCTGAAATCCTGAAACTCCTGAACACTTGAACTCCGGAGAAGTTGAACAAATGCAGAAAGTAGGGTTATTTTAGTTAATGTTCCCAAAACTTTCGTTACTTACGGGGTTTTTCGCTATCTTTGCAGCGATTATCATTTGCAAATGACAAAAAAACTCTTTATTGAGACGTACGGCTGCCAGATGAACGTGGCCGACTCGGAAGTCGTGGCCTCGGTGATGCAGATGGCGGGCTATGAGACCTGCGACGCGGCGGAGGACGCCGACGCGGTGCTGCTCAACACCTGCTCGGTGCGCGACAATGCCGAACAGAAGATTGTACACCGCCTGGAGGTGCTGGCCGCCATGAAGCGCTCGCGGCAAAAAGACCACCGCCAGCTCATCGTGGGCGTGCTGGGCTGCATGGCCGAGCGCGTGGGGCAAGACCTCATCGACCATCACCACGCCGACTTGGTGGCAGGTCCCGACGCTTATCTCTCGTTGCCATACCTCATTGCACAATGCGAGGCGGGAGGGAAGGCCATCAACACCGATTTGTCAACCACCGAGACCTACCGCGACGTGGTTCCGCAACGCCTGGCCATGGGCCGCAAGGTTGGCGGATTCGTCAGCATCATGCGCGGATGCAACAATTTTTGCCACTATTGCATAGTGCCTTATACGCGCGGACGCGAGCGCAGCCGCGACGTGGAGAGCATCTTGCGCGAGGTGGACGACCTGGCGCAGAAAGGTTTCCGCGAAGTGACACTGCTGGGGCAGAACGTCAACAGCTACGGCCTGTCGCCATCGGGGCGGCCCATCGACGGCGGCACCAGCTTTGCACAACTGCTCACCCTGGTGGCGCAACGCGTGCCCGACCTGCGCGTGAGGTTCACCACCAGCAACCCCGAGGACATGAGTGAGGACATTCTTCACGCCATGGCCGCCGAGCCCAACCTGTGCCCGCACATACACTTCCCCGCCCAGAGCGGGAGCAACCGCACCCTGCGGATGATGAACCGCAAATACACGCGCGAGGACTACCTGCAAAAGGTGGAGGCCATCAGGACCATTCTGCCCGGTTGCGGACTGAGCACCGACCTCTTCGTGGGCTATTGCGGAGAAACGGAAGACGACTTCCGGCAAACACTCTCGCTGGTCAGCGAGGTGGAGTTCGACAGCGCGTTCATGTTCAAATACTCTGAGCGGCCCGGCACCTACGCCGCCAAGCACCTGGCCGACGACGTGCCCGAGGAGGAGAAAATACGGCGGCTGAACGAGCTCATTCGGCTACAGACCGACATCTCGGCCAAGCGCAACGCCGCCGACGTGGGAAAGGTGTTCCCCGTGCTGGTGGAAGGCTTCAGCAAGCGCTCACACGAACAACTCTGCGGACGCACGCCCCAGAACAAGATGGTGGTGTTCGACAAAACCGGCCACCACATCGGCCAGACCGTCAACGTGAAGATTACCGGCAGCAGCAGCGCCACGCTCACCGGGCAGGCGCTATGACGCACGGTCGCTTCATCATCCATTAATTTTTCAAAGGAAATGGAAACCCGACAACTATGAGAGAATTCCTGAAAGTGCTCAGGCGGTTTGTGCCGCCATACAAGAAATACCTGGTGCTCACCGTGGTGTTCAACATTCTTTCGGCCATATTGAACATCTTTTCGTTTGCGGCCATCATCCCCATTCTCAACATTTTGTTCCAGACGAGCGACGGCATGCGCGAGACCGACTGGATTCCCTGGGGCGAGATGACCTTGAAGAATTGCACCGAGGTAGTGAGCAACAACGTGAACTGCCTTGTGCAGGACATGGTGCTCTCGTGGGGCGCCACCAACACGCTGCTGGTCATCGGCCTGTTCCTGGCCTTCATGACGTTCCTGAAGACCGGGGCCTATTTTCTTTCCTCGGCCACCATCATTCCCATCCGCACCGGCGTGGTGCGCGACATTCGCAACCAGCTGTACCAGAAAATCACGTCGTTGCCCCTGGGCTTCTTCAGCGAGGAGCGAAAGGGCGACATCATTGCCCGCATGAGCGGCGACGTGCAGGAAATAGAGTCGAGCATCATGTCGTCGCTCGACATGCTTTTCAAGAACCCCATCCTCATCATTGCCTATTTCACCACGCTGCTCATCATTTCGTGGCAACTCACGTTGTTCACCATCTTCTTTGTGCCGTTGTTCGGATGGTTCATGGGCGTGGTGGGCCGCAAGCTGAAGCAGAAGAGCATCAAGGCGCAGGCCTTGTGGAGCGACACGATGAGCCAGGTGGAGGAAACGCTCGGCGGCCTGCGCATCATCAAGGCCTTCAACGCCGAGGAGAAGATGAACCGGCGCTTCGACCACGTGAACTCCGCCTACCGCAACGACATCATGCGGGTGAACATCCGCCAGTCGATGGCGCACCCCATGAGCGAGTTCCTCGGAACGGTGATGATTGTCATCGTGCTGTGGTTCGGCGGCACCCTGGTGCTCAACGACCTGGCCCTGTCGGGACCGACATTCATCTATTACCTCGTGATGCTCTATAGCATCATCAATCCGCTGAAGGAGTTCTCAAAGGCCAGCTACAACATTCCCAAGGGCCTGGCCTCGATGGACAGGGTTGACAAAATCCTGCTGGCCGAGAACAACATCAAGGAACCTCTTCACCCGAAGCCCATCCATAGCTTTGAGCACCAGATAGAATTCCGGCATGTGTGGTTCGGATACCGCAACGCCGCACCCGACGACAACGGCAACGGGCAACAGGAAGCCGCCATCACATGGGTGCTGCGCGACATCAACCTCATCATTGAGAAAGGCAAGACCATCGCACTGGTGGGGCAGAGCGGCGGCGGAAAGTCAACACTGGTGGACCTCATTCCACGATACTACGACGTGCAGAAGGGCGAAGTGCTCATCGACGGCATCAACGTGAAAGACCTCGGCCTGCACGACCTGCGCCAGCTCATCGGCAACGTGAACCAGGAGGCCATTTTGTTCAACGACACCTTCTTCAACAACATCTCGTTCGGCGTGGACAGCACCACCCAGGAGGAAGTGGAACAGGCCGCACGCATTGCCAACGCCCACGAGTTCATCATGCAATCGGAGCAGGGCTACGACACCAACATAGGCGACCGCGGCGGACGCCTCTCGGGCGGGCAACGGCAACGCATCAGCATTGCCCGCGCCATCCTGAAGAACCCGCCCATCCTCATTCTCGACGAGGCCACCTCGGCCCTCGACACGGAGAGCGAGCGACTGGTGCAAGACGCCCTGGAACGGCTGATGAAGACGCGCACCACCGTGGCCATTGCCCACCGCCTGTCAACCATCAAGAATGCCGACGAAATATGCGTGCTCCACGAAGGGCGCATCGTGGAACGCGGCACACACTATGGCCTGCTGGCCCACGACGGATACTACAAGAAGCTGCACGACATGCAATCGTAATGGTTTTCAATTTCTCAACTTTTAAACTTTTCACCTTTTAAATGTTTCTCGCCCGCCTCGTGTCGAAACTGCCCTTCGGGGTGCTTTACACCCTTTCAGACCTGTGCTTCCCACTGGTCTATTATGTGGTGCGATACAGAAGGGGCGTGGTGCGGCGAAACCTTTCAACCAGCTTTCCGGAAAAAACGGCCCGCGACATCAAGGCCACCGAGAAGGCCTTCTACCACTGGTTGTGCGACTATTTTGTGGAAACATTGAAACTACTCACCATCGGCCGCGAGGAATTGTTGCGACACATAGAGTTCCGCAACGCCGCCGCCATTGAGGATTGTTTCGACAAAGGACAGCCCTGCGCCGCACTACTGGGACACTATTGCAACTGGGAATACCTGTCGGCCACCGCCCTCTCACTCAGCAAATGGCAGGGCAGCGCCGTCATGGGGCTCATCTACCACCCTCTGCGCAACGATGCCTTCGACCGCCTGTTCATCAACATCAGGCAACACGCCGGCGGCACCTGCATCCCCAAAAACGACATACTGAGGCACCTGGTGCGGTTGAAGCGCGAGGGGCGCATGAGCCTTTTCGGATACATCCTCGACCAAAGTCCGAAATGGGAGAACATCCACCTGTGGCTGCCTTTCCTCCACCACGACACGCCCGTGTTCACCGGAGCCGAGCGAATAGTGAGGAAAATGAACCACGCCGCCTTCTACGTCAGGATGGAGCGGCCCGAACGGGGGCGATATGTCTGCACATTCATTCCCATGACGGAAAATCCGAACGAGCTTGCCGACAACGAGCTTACCCAAAAAGCCTTCCAAATGCTTGAGGACGACATTAGGCGGGCACCGCAATTCTACCTATGGACCCACGACCGCTGGAAGCGCACACGCGAGGAATACCGGCGGCGCGTGGAGCAGGGCTTGACAAAACCGGCCCCGGCGCACCATAGCGCATGAACGGCGCGAAATGTAATGATAACAACATCAACAGATGAACGAAGCACTAAACATTGGCCTCGATGCCAAACGCATCGTGAGAAACAGCACCGGACTGGGCAGCTACGGCCGCACGCTGGTGAATGACCTGGCCGAGATAGCCCCGACGGGCACACACTTCCACCTCTACGCCCCCGACAAGGGCCAGGAGGAACTGCGGCGGCAAATCAACAAGAGCGAGGCCGTAAGTTTCGACTATCCCCGCTCAAGCATGCCCAAGTGGATGTGGAGAACGTTCGGCATGGTGAAGCAACTGAAGGCCGACAACATACAGGTTTATCACGGCTTGGCAGGCGAACTGCCCGTGGGCATCGGAAGAAGCGGCATTCCGTCGGTGGTGACCATCCACGACCTGATTTTCATGCGACATCCAGAATACTACAACCCCATCGATGCCAAACTCTATACATGGAAATTGCGGCGAACGTTGAAAGAGGCCGACCGCATCATCGCCATCAGCGAGTGTACACGCCGCGACATCATGCTCCTGGGGGGAATTCCGCCAGAACGCATACAACTCATCTACCAGTCGTGCAGCACTTTCTTTAAATTGCGCGAAAGCGAAGACAAACTGCAGGACGTCAACGCCCGCTACATGCTGCCCGCGCGATACATCGTCAGCGTGGGAACCATCGAGGAGCGCAAGAACATCCTGCTGGCCGTGAAAGCCCTGCACCGCCTGCCCGAAGACCTCTCGCTGGTCATCGTGGGGCGGTCAACACCCTACGCCCTGGAGGTTCAGAAATATACCCGCGACAACCGGCTGGAGGGCCGCGTCATGATGCTCCACAATGTGCCCAATGCCGACCTGCCCGCCATCTACCAAATGGCCGAAGCCTGCGTGTATCCCTCTCGTTATGAAGGCTTTGGCATTCCCGTCATCGAGGCCATACAGAGCGGACTGCCCGTGGTGGCATGCACCGGCAGTTGCCTGGAAGAAGCCGGAGGCAACGACAGCATCTACGTGGACCCCGACGACGTGCAGGGAATGGCCGAAAGCATTTCACAGGTGCTGAAAGGTGCTCCCGGAAGGGAACAGCGCATTGAAAGGGCACAACGATACATCCACCGCTTTGAGGGCAACGACGTGGCGGGGCAAATCATGGCCCTCTACGAACAGCTCGCAAAAAGAGGTAACAAGTATTAAGAATCCATCTTTCCTCTATGCCGCAACACCCTTGCGGCCAAAAGAAAAACAGCCCCCAAAATGAGGCTACACAACAAGACCGACTACGATATCAAAACATTGCAGGAAAGGCTTTTAGGCAACCTGGAAGCCATTCACCAAACCTGCATTCAGCACGGACTGACCTACTACATGTGGGCCGGCACCATGCTCGGCGCGGTGCGCCACAAAGGATTTATTCCCTGGGACGACGACATGGACATCTGCATGCCGAGGCCCGACTACGAACTGCTCATGGCCCACTGGCGCGAATGGCTGCCAAAACCCTACGCCGTCATCAGCGCCGACACCGATACCACATATCCGTATCCTTTTGCCAAAATTGAAGACACCAGCACCACCGTGCAGGAGCAGCCCGACTTCCCCTTCCTCGAGGGCATCTACATCGACGTGTTCCCTCTCGACGGCATGCCCGAGAGCCGGCTTCGGCAGAAGTTGCACTACATGCGCTACCATTTCTGGCGACACCTGCTCTTCTTCAGAGGCCGCGACCCCTACAAGCACGGACGCGGACCACGGTCGTGGCTACCAAGGCTCATTCATGCCTGCTGGTCGCTGGAAGGGTTGCAAAGGAAAGTGAAAAGGCTGATGATGAAATACCCCTACGACAAATGCCGACTGGTGCTCGACTACGACGACCACCTGCGCGGCATCATCGACAAAAGCCTGCTCGGAAAGCCGCAACCCATGGACTTCCAGGGCCACACATTCATGGGCGTGGAACATGCCCACGAATACCTCACTCAGAAATACGGCGACTACATGACCCTGCCTCCCAAGGAACGGCAGATACAACACCATTTCTATTATCTCAACCTCGAAACACCCTATAAATCCTATGGACACGAATAAGAAAAAAATCCTGGTGGTACGCTTCCGCCAGATGGGCGACGCCATATTGACCACACCGTTGCTCAACACAATCAGAAAAAGTTTCCCCGATGCACGCATCGACTTTGTGCTCAACGAGCGGCTGGCATCGTTGTTCAAGGGCCATCCCGCCATCAGCAACATCATCACTTTTACCGACGAAGAGCGCCACAACACCCTTACATATATAAAGAAGGTGCGCAACACGGTGAAGAGCACCCGCTATGATGCCATCATCGACATGCGCTCCACGCCCAACACCATGCTGTTTGCGCTCTTCTCGCCGGGCACTCCCCTGCGCATCGGCATCAGGAAGCCCTACACGCAGGGCGTGTTCAACCACCGCATGGAGGCTTGTAGCGACGACGAGAACATGATAGACCACAACCTGAGCCTGGCGGCACCGCTCAACATCTGGGGACAACTGGACCTGCAGCGCGACCTTTCACTGGCCATCAGCGACGAGGAAAAACAGCAATTCCGCCAAAAAATGGAACAGGCCGGCATCGACTTCGCAAAGCCCGTCATGCTCGTGGGCGTTACGGCAAAGCTGCGCGACAAGACGTGGCCCGACGAATACATGGCTCAGACGGTGAAACACCTTATTAAGGAATATCCCGGGCTTCAACTCATTTTCAACTACGCCCCCGACAAGGAGGAGGAGAACGCACGGAGAATGTACGGCCAATTGGGAAATCCCGAAAACATTTTCATCAACCTCACCGCGCAATCGCCCAGGGAGCTGGCCGCCATGGCCGCCAATTGCGACGCCTATTTCGGCAACGAGGGCGGCACGCGCCATATCGTTCACGCCATGGGGAAGCCGTCGCTCGTCATCTGCTCGCCCCTTGCCAGCAAGAAAACGTGGCTCCCCACGGCCACCAGCATCGTGGCACGCGGCATCAGTGCCAGCGACATTCTTCCCACGAAGGGGCTGACACCCGTGGAGCAATACCGGCTCATCACTCCGGCGCATGTGTTGCCCCAGCTTCGCCAGTTCATCGCCGACACCCTAAGACTTTAAAACCTAGGAAAGCCTAGGAAGACCTAGGAAGACCTAGGAAGACCTAGGAACTCCTAGGAAAACCCAGGAAAACCCAGGAAAACCCCGGCCCCCATCAAATTATAAACGATGAATAACGAATTATAAATTATTATTCGTACCTTTGCACCCGAAAAACTGAAAGAATATGCAAAATAAATTGAATTATCTGGACCGCAACGAGTTCAACTTTGAACCGTCGGAAGAAGTAAAAAATGCCGTCAGGCAGTTCGACCTGGGCAAATTCTGTTTCTATACAAGAATTTACGACGAAGGAAAGAAAAGCATCTTCTCCGTCTATCTCAGCCAGCTCTACGGCATCGACGAAAAGCAGATTGTGCTGGGCTACGGCGCCGAGGACCTGCTAAAGAAAGCCGTACACTACTTCCTCACCCTGGGCGGCAACAAGACCATGCTCATTCCGAAGTTCTCGTGGTGGTACTACAAAAGCATTGCCGACGAAGTAGATGGCACCACGCTCCAATATCCCGTCTTTGAGAATGGCGACACCTTCAGCTACGACATCGACGGCCTCAGGCAGATGATTGCCGACATCAACCCGAAAATCGTGCTGGTGGCCTCGCCCAACAACCCCACGGGCAACGCCCTCACTCCGCAAGAGATGGAGCAGCTGGTGGAAATGGTGCCCCAGTCAACCATCGTCCTCGTTGACGAAGCCTACGCCTCGTTCATCTCCAACGACGCCTCCTATATCAAGACGCTCATTGAAAAGCACGAGAACATCATCATTTGCCGCACGCTGAGCAAGTTCTACGGACTGCCCGGCCTGCGCATGGGCTTCGGCTTCGTGGGACAGGGCGAGGTGATGAACCGCTTCACCCGCTATGCCAACATGTACTTGGGCTACGACCGCCTGAGCGAAGAGGTGGCCATTGCCGCACTCAAGAGCGACAGCCACTACCGCGAAATAGCAAAGGTGATGGAAGAGGCCCGGCAGATGTACCGCAACGAGCTTGGCGCCCTGCCCGGTTTCCTGGTCTATAAGAGCCTGGCCAACTTCGTGCTCGTGAAGTATCCCATCGAGCTGAAAGAGCGCTTGCAAAAAGCGTTTGCCGAAGAAAGCTACAAGGTGAAGTTCATGAACGAGCCGGGCATCAACAGCCACATGCGCATCACGCTGGGCCGCCGTGAACAAAACCGCACCGTTTGCGACACCATCCTGCGCATTGCCCAGGAATGATTTTTCCCCCAAAAAGCCCATCAACCCCCATGTCACCCATAGGAGTCATACTGGCCGCCGGCATGGCCTCGCGGTTGCGCCCCCTTACCGACGAACGGCCGAAATGCCTGCTCACCGTGGGCACACGCACACTTTTGGAGCGCACCGTTGACGCCCTCTTGCAGGCCGCCATCAAGGAAATTGTCGTCGTCACCGGCTACCGTTCCGAGATGATCCGGCAATTCCTCACCACGCATTACGACAAAGAGTCCGCGACCTTCCACTTCATCCACAACGCCGACTACGAGCACAACAACAACATTTTCTCGCTCTGGCTGGCACGGAGTGTGGTGGAAGGCCGCACTTTCCTTCTGCTCGATAGCGACATCCTCTTCGACCCCGCCATCGTCGCACGCATGGCGGAACAACCCGGCACCTCGCTCGCCCTCAACCGCCACGAACTGGGCGACGAGGAAATAAAGGTGGTGCCCAACGAAAAAGGGCAGGTGGTGGCGCTCAGCAAGACGTGCCCCATCAGCCAGGCCATCGGCGAAAGCGTGGGCATAGAGAAAATCGACGCCGCCTACAGCACCGCCCTCTATGCCGAACTACGGCAAATGATAGAGGGCGAGGGCCTGGTTGACGTGTTCTACGAAAAGGCCTTCGAGCGGCTCATCCCCCAAGGCCACCTGTTCACCTTTACCGACACCACCGACCTGTTCTCCATGGAGCTCGACACCGTTGACGATTTCAACAACGCCCGCGAGCTCATTCCACCCGCACTTTTCTGACCTCTTGTCATGGCCAACTACGACATTGAAGCCGTCCACCGCCGCACGCTCAACATCTTGCTACGCACCCATGAGGTGTGCCGCCAGCAC
Source organism: Prevotella sp. (assembly GCA_017474515.1). Taxonomy (GTDB): domain Bacteria; phylum Bacteroidota; class Bacteroidia; order Bacteroidales; family Bacteroidaceae; genus Prevotella. The sequence goes on from JAFVHN010000110.1 coordinate 14,495, forward strand.
GGGTTGCGCTACTATATCTGGGCGGGAACAATGCTCGGGGCCGTGCGCCACAAAGGCTTCATACCATGGGACGACGACATCGACATTGCCATGCCGCGTCCCGACTACGACCGGCTCATAGCCCATTGCAAGGAATGGTTGCCCCAGCCTTTGGAAATGGTGTGCGCCGACACCGACGACGCCTATCCTTTGCCTTTTGCAAAGATTCAAGACGCCAGCACAACCATCATTGAGCGCATGCACCTGGGATACGTGGGCGGACTGTATATCGACGTGTTCCCCATCGACGGCGTGCCCCAGGGACGGCTTAGGCGATGGCTGCATTTTGCACGCTACGAATACTACAAGCGCGTGCTCTACCTCATGGTGCGCGACCCCTACAAGCACGGGCACGGACCCGACTCGTGGGTGCCCCTGCTCTGCCGACGCGCCTACAGGCTTGGCGAGGTGCAGCAGAAGGTGGCACGGCTGCTCAGGAAATACGACTTCGACCGCTCACCGCTCGTGGCCGACTACGACGACGGGCGACGCGGGGCCATGCCGAAAACCATTCTCGGAACGCCCCGGCCCTGCATCTTCGAGGGAGAAGAGGTGGCGGGCGTGGAGCAATATCACACCTACCTCACCCGGAAATACGGCGACTACATGACCGTGCCGCCGCCGGAAGAGCAGCGACAACACAATTTCCACTATGTAGATTTAGAACATTCGTACCATGAAAACCGTTCTCGTTGACTTTTCGCACTACGCCGACCTGTGCGGATTCGGCGATATTGCCCGCCACTACGCTGCTGAACTGTCGCGCCGCACCTTCACCGACCTGCATTTCATTGTCATCCTGCCCCGCCAATACCGCGGCACGCTGGGCAGCCAGTTCACCTACATCGACCGCGAGGACAAACGGCGACAGCTGAAGCAACTCGACCGGCACATCGACCTGTGGCACGCCACCGACCAGCTGTATCACCTGCGTGGCGGCGACAAAGACACGGTGCAGCTGCTCACCGTCCACGATGCCAACTTCCTGACCGAGAAAAAAGGCGTGCACCGGTGGCGCCACATCGTGCAGCTGAAATGGCGCGTATGGCGGTCGGACCACATCACCGTCATTTCGCAATTCGTGCTCAACGACCTGCGCAGCCACGGCCTGCTGATGGGCCGGCCCGTATCGGTTATCTACAACGGCATAGGCGAAGACCCCGACGCCCCCGCCAAGCAGCCGGCCTTTGTCACGTCGGAGCCGTTCTTCTTCACCATCGGCCAGATACGCAAAAAGAAGAATTTCCACACGCTTATTCCCATGATGAGGCATTTTCCCCGTCACCGCCTCTACATCTGCGGCGACGACCACTTTGCCTATGCCGACACCCTTCGCCGGCTCATCGCCCAAGAGGGCAGTGGGCGCGTGGTGCTCACCGGGAAAATCAGCGACGAGGAAAAGCGGTGGCTCTACAACCACGCCGACGCCTTCCTCTTCCCCAGCCGCCTGGAAGGGTTCGGCCTCCCCGTGCTCGAAGCCATGCGCCACCGCTGCAAGGTGTTCTCATCAGCCTTGAGCAGCCTGCCCGAGGTGTGCAACGGCCATGCCTCCCTCTGGGACGACTTTGAACCCGACCACATGGCCCGCACAGTAGAGCAGGGCCTGGAAACATGGGACCGCCAGGGGGAGGCCGCCACGGCCGCATTCGTCCACGCCATGACCTTCAGCTACGACACCTACGCCGACCAATACATCGCCCTCTACCGCCGCCTGCTCAACCTGGACTGACCACCACGCCAAGGCCGTTTTCAGGCATCACCTACACCAACCCTACGCCCTTCTTTTATTCCTTCCTTACAATTATTTTGTAAAGATTTTTCAAGGCGCCTTGCATATCCCGAGGAGTTTGACCGCAAATTTCGAGGAGAGATTTTGAAGATTGAGGGGAGAGATTTTGAAGATTTCTCCCCTCAATTTGCCGTCAAACTCCGAGCATTTTTAAACCTCTTGATAATCAAGCAGTTATCAAAAGGAGGAAAAATTGTGGATTTTGTAAAGATTTTTTACCAAATATCGGGGGTAATCACAAGCCGGCGGTTACAATTTGTAAGCAGTCTGTGCCCGCCATAATGCAACCGTGCCTTCCGCCAGCTGGCGGAAGGCACGGCCTTTATTACTATAGACTCTATAAAACCTATAGTTTCTACTTCACCACTTTGCGCACCGTTCCGTCGCTCTGGCGGATGATGCGTATGCCCTTCTGGCTGGCGCCGCGAGTGAGCACCTTGCCGTCGATGCCATAGATGGCACCCGTCTGGGCCTCGTTGCCAAGGCGGTCGATGGCGGTGGCAATGCCGTTGTCAACGGCAATGTGCATGTGGGCATACTGCGTCTTTCCGCGCTGTGTGCAGGTGATGAACACCTCGCACTCCTCGCCGTCGGCACCGTTGAAGGTGAGCTGGCCATCGGCCACCGACACCTTGCCGGCCATTTCGGCGGGCAGCGTTTCCACTATGTTATAAACCACGGCACCCTTGGTGTCCTGCTGCTCAAAGACCTCGCTGAGCGAAAGTGAGCGTGCATCGTCGAGGAAGGTGTGGTTCACCTCCACCCACGGACATTCAGCACCCAGGTTGTCCATGCAGAAGTATGCGGGCGTGGTAATGCCATAGTTGTTGTTGCGCGACGACTCATAGTTGAAACTCAGGCTCTTCACGGTGCCCAGGTCGCTGAGGTCCACCCACTGCCAGGTGTCGAGGTAGTATTGCTCGTCGGTGTCGGCATTGGTGTAGTCGGCCAGATAGACCTCCTTCTGGTTGCCGTTGTCGGCAATGATGGTAATCTTGTACCAGTCGCCGGTCTTGAAGCCTATGCTTCCCGTCGGCTTGCCGTTGGCGGTGCCGTCCTCGGTTGACATGCCGTCGCCGTTGAGGAAGGCGTCCACCGTGTAGGCGCTGTTGGTGAGGTAGCAACCCGGAACGACGGCGCCGTCGGTGTTGTTCAGCACGTCGATGGTTCCGCCATAATAGAGCGAGTTGGCCACCATGAAGGTCTGCGAGCCGTCCACGCCTCCGCCGGTGATGGAGTTGAACTGCTCGGTGGTGATGTCACCGGTGAAGGTGTTGTCGGTGGACTGGCTGTAGGCGAAGTTGCCCCAATAGACAATGTCGCCCCAGGTGTCGGCCATGTTGGCGAAGCTGAACGTTCCGCTGAGGAAGGTAGAGCCTTCGTAGCCCTTGGCGAAGTTGCCCATCCAGAAGCCGTCCTCGGGGTCGGTCCAGAGGTTCTCGAAGGTGGCCACCTCCATGTCGCCGCGTGCAATGACGCGGATGGTGGCTGATGCCACGCGGTCGTTGGCATCCACGACTTCAAAGATGTAGTCGCCCGTGGTGCCCACGTTGGCCTTTACGAGCGTGGAGGCAGCTGTTTCCAGGTCGTCGAACTCCTTCTCGACGATGACCTCGTGCTTGCTGTTCATCCACTTGGCCGTGAAGGGAGCGGTGCCGTTGCCGATGAGTCCATAGACCGATGCCGTTTCGCCCTGGCTGATGATGATTTCGTCGTCCTCCTCATAGGGAGTGAGGTCTTCGTCGGTAATCATGCAAGTCGGGTCGGGATATACGATTGGCGCGGCCTCGGTGGTGAACTGCACCTGCGAGATTTCGCCGTTCAGTCCGCCGGCACTCTGAAGGAGCACGTAGGCGGTGTAGGCGGTCGCGGCCTCCAGTTCGGTAAGGCTCACCTGTGCCTCGGTATCTGCCGAGAAAGTGGCGGTGAGTTCAGAGGCAAGCACCTCGTTGGCGGTGGGAGCCTCGTCGGCCTGTGTCTTCACAAGGACGAAAGCCTTGCCCATCTGGTCGGCCTTCACAAGGATGTTGGCGCTTTCGTAGGTCACCTGTGCGGCCTTGGGATAACCGTCGGCCATCGTGGGAACGGCGTCGGCGGCATACTCGTAGGCGCCGATGGTGATGTTCTCACTGGGACGCTCCTGTCCGGTGACGTCGGTGGTGACATAGCTCAAGGGCAGGGCGGTGAGCAACTGGCCCTCAAGGGTGTTGGCCGGCATGAGGATGTCGTCGCTCTGGAATTCCACCTGCGCGTTGATGCAGCCGGTGGCACCGCTGCTTTGCACAAACTGGTCGAAGTCGCCCGTTGTGCCGGAGGCGGCGCGGAAGAATGTGGAGCCGGCGGTGTAGAACACGTTGTTCTGGAAGTTGAACTTGTCGGTGCCCAGGTTGCCGTCGTTATAGAGGTTGACGGCGTAGCCGCTGGTTTCGTTCTGGATGATGTTGTTCACCACGTTCACGTTGCCATAGCCGGCGGCCAGGGTGCTGTTAGCCCAGAAAGCGGCTCCGCCAGCGCTTCCGGTCATGCGGAAGGTATTGTGTGCCACATCCATATTCTTCACCTTGCCACTGGAAATCTTGAACGGTGAGCAGGAAGCATTGGCCGATGCCATGTTGATTACATTGTTGGCAATGATGGCGCGGGCCGATTCCGAGGCTTCCATCTGGCGGACATAGATGCCCGTGCTGGTTGTTGAGGGCGAGAGGTTAAACACGTTGCCCGTTATCTCGATGCTTTCGGCATACTCATCACGCACACTTATATCAATGGCACCATTGCTGAGATTGACGTCGCTATTGTCGATGATGAAGGTGTTGTTGCGGATTTTCAAACCAAGCTCATCGTAGGCATACATCATGAAGCGGCCGTTGTTCTTGAAGGTGTTGCCTTCAACAATGCCACCCACTTCTTTCGGCAGGGCCACATAGTTGGTGCCACCCATGGTGACGCCGTATTTTCCGCCTTCGAGCAGGCAGTTCCTCACGGTGAGATAGTCGTTGTTCTTGTTCTCTTCATCAATAATGGTATGGTTCACCAACGCCAGGGCGTCGCCGTTGGTGGAACCGTAGGTGGCGGCGTGGAGGTAGCAGTTGTCGATGGTGACATGGCGGCTACCGTCTTTCACCATGACCAGGGCCTTGTAGCCGGTGTAGTCCTCGGTGGTGATTTCCAGGTTCTTCAGCGTGACGTAGCTGGCCTCGTAGATGGTCACCACGCCGTGGTCTTTCTTATGCTGGTCTTCGCTGTAACCGCTGGAGCTGTACTGGTCGTGGTAAATCTTCACGTCGCGCTCGCCGCTCTCACTCTCGAGGGTGAGGGTGTTGACGCTTCCCATTCCCGGGATATAGGGAATGCGCACCTTTTCGTTGTAGTTGCCGGCCTTTATCTTGATGGTCACGGGGCCTTCTATTCCGAGCGGCACAATGTCGTCGATGGCGGCCTGGATGGTGGCAAAGGTGGCACCGGTTCCCACGGTGTAGGTGCCTTTGGCTCCGCTTGCCGTTGTAATGACGGCCACGGCGGGCTCGTCAACCGTTATCTGCTGACCGCCGGCGGTGATGTCGGTGAGGTAGAGGTCGGCATCGACGTCAACGTCGGCATCGCTCTTCACGTCGGCCGTCACCCAGAAGTAGTAGGTGCCTTCGTCGGTGATGGTGTAAGTGCCGTTGAACTCCTCGTTGGCCGAGAAGGTCGTTGTGGTGCCGGTCTGGTAGATGTGTGTGGCGCTCAGGGCGCTGTTGTCAACGCTTTCCAGGTTGAAGGCGGTGATGTCGAGGCTTCCAAGGTCGCCGGTGGCATTCACCTCCACCTTGAGCATCTTCACGTCGGTCTGGCCTTTCAGCACTTTGTTGCCGCTGATGTCCTCGGTCGTAACGCTGGCAATGGCCACCGCCGATTTCTTGTAACCTTCGGCCTTGATGGCGAAGTTCTTCGTTGTGTAGGCGCCTTTTATCACGGCCTTGATGGTGAGTTTTCCGCCATCGAAGTCGGCGTCGCTCACAATCTTGTTGAACTTTGCCAAGGTGCCGTTGAAGGTTTCAATGAGGTTGTCGTCGTTCACTTCGCCACCTTTATATATATAAATATAGGTGGTGCCGTTCAGGGCCATTCCCATGTCGGTGAGCTTGATGCAATCGGCATCGCCGGCGGGTGCCAGCGTGACGACGGCCTCTACGCCGTTGCCGCCGTCGGCATCAGGACCTCCGTCGTCGTAAATCATGGTTTGCTTGCCCAGTGCGAGGGTGATGGTTCCGTGGTTGCCTTCGGTCATCAGAAGGATGTTTTTCAAGGTGCGCTGACCTTCGGGGTCGCCGCTGGTGGCCGCAACCTCGGTGCCAACGTTCACCGACACCACCTTGGCGTCGATGGTAGCGCCCTCTTCGGCATCGGCATTGGTGTCAACCTTCACCATGAAGTGGTTGTCGCCTTCCACCAGTGCCACGGGCTCGGTCAAGCTCATCGTAACCGCGGTGGAGGCATCGGCCTCGCCGAGCTTTTCGTCGCCCTTCCACAGGCTCACCTTGGTGATGTTGGCGTTGGTGCCTTTCAGGTTAAGCGTAATGGCGCTCAGCGACAGCGGGTTGAGGTTACCATCGGTTGCCACGTTCACATCGAGCAGCTCCACATTGGCGGCACCGATGGAAGCATCGGTGGTATTGTCCTGAGTGGCCTCAACAGCGGTCACCTCCATGTTTTTCGACAGGTATTCCGACACCGTTGCCGTCCAACCTTTATAATAATACGAGTAGGAAGACTTGGGATTGAACACGATGGTCAGCGCGCCGTCGGCAGCTGTCGAGCGGATGATTTCGCCCGGCCCCGTGCTCTGCTGGCTGTTGTCGTTGAGTTCCCACAAGAGTGTGCCGTTGGTGCCCTGTCCGGCATAAATCTTGAACGTGGACTTTGTGCCGTAGCTTGACGAGGCATACTGCACCTCGAACTCTGAGAAATCAATCTGGCAGACCATTCCCGGGTTCTTCGGCACGAAGATGTTCACGCGGTCGTCGGTACCAGCCTCGCAATAGCTGCTGTAGCTCGATGCCTTCTTCGTCTCAAAGGCCATGGAGCCGTTCACGGTCTTTGTCACCGTGCCTTGGTCGAGATGGCTGAACACGATGTTCAGCACGGCGCGCGATGCAGCGGCGGCATTCACGCTCTGCGTCTTCTCGGCACCGTTCACCAGGGCCGTCACGGCGGTGAGATTGGCGCTCACGGTCTGTTCGTTGAACGCCTCTTCGCTGATGTCGTATTTCAGGGTGAACAGGTTGCTGCCCTCCACGAGCGATTGCGGCGAGGTGAGCGTGATGTCGAAGGCATCGGCGGTGACGTCGGTCTCGCCCACCTTCGCAGAACCGAAGTAAAGTGTGGCATGGCTCACCAGTGCATTGGTGCCGCCGGTGGAGAACGACATCTTCATCACCTGCATGGCGGGCTCGGTGTTCACGGCCGTCACGTTGACCGAAAGCATTTCCTGGTTCACATCACCGGCGCACACCGTCTCGGTGGAGGCGGCACTCGTGGCAACATTGTCGAAGTCCATGGGTTGCGGGGTGAAAAGGCTCACCATGGCTTCCCAACCGGCATAGTCGTAGGTTTGCTGAGCGGCCTCCAGCACGATGGTCAGTGCGCCGTCGGAGGAGGTGGAACGCACAATGCCGCTTTCACCGCTGCGCTTCTCGGCAATGAGATTGGCGGCCAGCGGCTCGGTGCCGTTATAGATTTTCAGCACTTGGAAATACTGGGAGCCGTTGTTGATGGTGATGGTCGAGAAGTCAACCATCACTTTCTTTCCGTTCACGCCCGGAAGGAAGGTCACCTGTCCGCTAGCAGTGCCCTTGATGGTGCCGTCAACTCCGCCGGCATCGTAGAATTGCAGGGATGTTTCGCCAACGGTAATGGTTTGCGGCTCACTGGTCATCAATACCAGAGCGGGGTTCTCCACGGGCACGGAAGTGCCGGCGGTGAATGGTGTAATGCCATCGGGCAGGCCGGTGGTTGTAATCTTTGTAATGGCCACTTCCACCACGGCCCCTATGGCAGCCGTTCCAAGGAAATCGCCCTTCACGGTAAAGTTGGTGATGCCGCTGGAGAGGGCTTCGTCGAGGGTGAAAACATAGTTCTCGCCGTCAGCCGACACGGTGGCGTCCACCTGGTTGTCGCCATTGAAGAGTTTCAGCGCCGTGGGGTTCATGGCGCTTTCGTTCTGAAGCATCTGGAAGGCGATGGCCGTCACGTGGTCGGGGTTCATCACGCCTTCAGCGGTGACGTAGGCACTGGCCAGCACAACATTCTGCTTCGACGATGGCGGGTTCACCACGTCGTCGTAGTTGCTGCCTGCGCCGGTCACGGTCATGTTTTCCAGCTTCACGGATCTCACCGTGGCTTTCCATCCCTTACTGTCTTTGGCGTATCTCCAGAGCACGCCAATGGAAAGTGCACCGTCGGCACTTTCCGAGGTATAGCTCACGTTGGTAAATGAGCCGTCCATAGTGGCCAGCACATTGCCGTCGGGCATGGTGGTCGAGGCATTCACACCCTGTGTGCCGGTTGCCCAGCTGAAGGAGTCGTCGGCACAGGGATTGCCGCTGTAAACATACACCCTTCCGGGCCAGCTGTTGCCGTCGTTGGCAATGTCGCAGTACTCGAAAGTAATCTCAATGGACTTTCCCTCCGTGGCCGGTGTGAACACGGTCAGCGAGTGCGCATTGTTCGAGGAGCTCGAGCTGATGTCGTCCGTTCCTTTCCAATCGTAGAACGTAATGACTTCATTGTCGGCCACCTCAATGGTCTGTTTTCCGAACTGCAGCTGGTTGACATCCCTGTCGGCCCATGCCCCGAGGGGAACGGCCAATAGCAACACCAACAACATCCACAGATGTCGGATGAATGATTTGTGTTTCATAAGCTTTTTGTTTTACGTTAAAAAAAATATTAGTGTATTTTGAAATTATCTCGTTTCTATCTTTTGTCTTTGTTGAGCAGCACTTTTTTCACTGTTCCGTCCGCCGTCCTCACTATCTTCAGCGTTCCCATTTGGTAGAGCACCTTCGGCTGCTGTGGGGTTTCGGCAGAGCGGATGATGGTGGGCTGGCCGTCGTAGCTGTTCATGGCCTCTATCGACGCATCCAGGTGCAGGTCGATGGCCCCTGCCACCTCGGTGCTGGTTTCGCCGAGACTTCCCGCCTCCTGGTTCATGGCGGTATAGACGCGGATGAAGTCGGCGTGGGTGATTGTTACGGGCTGGCGCGTCTGAGGCACCACGGCCCACGACAGGTCGAAGGCACAGCCCAGCGTATCAACGTTCAGCCGGTTGTCGGCATATCCATGGTCGAGAAACATGAGTATCCACTGCTTGTTGTATTTGTTTTTTTCAAAAAACCAGGCGTTTTTCGGCAGACGCGTTCCTTGGAAGTTAAGTTCCTCCTGCGCCATCCACAGTGGCCAGTATTCCTGTTCGTGATAGGAGTTGCGGGGCACTTCGCCCTGCTGACCTTGGTTGTCGTACCAGGGCACGGCATTCAGGTCGCCGTCGCGCGTATAGGTGATTTCGTAGTTGTAGATAAGTCGGCGCTCCCAGTCAAGCGACGGGTTGAGGGCGTCGATACTGTCGGTGTCGGCACTGCCCGACAGCTCAAACCACTCATCGTCGGGCAGGCCATTGCGGTTGGTGTCTTGGCTGACCATGACGATGCCAGGCTCAGCGCTGCCTCCCCACACAACCTCTGGTTTGTACATTTGCGTTTGCATGCTGTTGCCGAAGATGGCAAAGTCGCGCTCGCCCGCAACATTGGCCACGGGGTGGTCGAAGTGGAAGGTAAGGTAACCGCCGTAGGCACCCAGGCACACCGCTCCGCGCTCTGTAGGGTCGGGCGAGGCCAGATAGGCGGTACACTTCTGCGCCATCGTGGCGGCATCGTCGCCCTCCTCATAGGGCGGCATGGTGTTGATGAACTGCCCGGGGGCGGGCACATACTCGTCAACGGCCTGTATTTCATGGCTGTAGCCCTCGGTCTGGGCCAGGGCCGGAGTGAGGAAAAGCGCGGAAAGAATGATAAGAAATGGTTTTCTCATAATGGGGTTGATTGGGGTTTATGGGGATGTGGAAATAATATTATTCTTCGGTCCGGCGCATGAGGAAGCAGGCATGGCCGGGAATGTCGCCCGTCTTCACGCTCCATTTCAAGACGCCGTCGGGCGAGAGGCAGAACAGCTCGCCGCTCGACACATAGTTCTTGGCATCCATGAGGAAGACGTCGCGCGTGTCGGGGTGGACCATGATGGCGTAGGGCATTTGTATGCGAGGCAATTGCGAGGCGAAGGGAGCATCGTGGAGCTCTTGCGTCGAGGTGTTGATAATGCCGTAGCCCACGGTGTTGCTCATGGTGATTTCGCTCCACTGGGAGCCATAGAAATAGAGAGAGTCGCCCACTATGCAGAGGTCGCTCACGGCCAGGTCCATGACGTTGTCAACCTGCATGTTTCCCTTCTCATCGGGCTTCAGGCAATAGAGCCGCGGCGGAATGGTGTAGTAGTCGCCGCGCGTGGTCACCCAAAGTTTTCCCTGGCGGTCGGCCCTCACGCGGTGGGGATTCAGGCCGATGTCCATGCGCCGCTCCTCGCGGAACGTTTCCAGGTCGATGATGCTCAGCGTATGGTCATAGTCGGGGTCGCGATAGCCGCCGCTGTTGGCCACATAGAGCTTTCCGTCCACCACGGCCATCTCCTCGGGCTGCCAGCCCACGAACACGGAGTCCACCTTCTGAAGCGTCAAGGTGTCGATTTTGAAGATGGTTCCCACCTCCAGGTCCTCGGGGTCGAGGAGCGGGCCGTAGAAGGAACTGACGTAGGCGTAGCCGTCGTGGAAGGCCAGCGACCGACAATTGGCAATGTCGATTTTTCCCAGTCGTCGGCAATCGTCGGCGGTGGCCACCTCCACCTTGTTCGAGCAGTTGATGACCATCCACAGGCGGCTTCCGTAGATTTCCACGTCGTTGCCCACGTCGCCCAATTCCTTGACGGCCTGCGGGTTGCGCTCGCTATAGATGTTGCGGTTATAGACGGGCGGGTTGACACTGAGGTCCAGGTAGTCGAGCGTGCATTTGTTGCTGCCCATGTTTCCCTCGCAAAGCACATACATGCCCACGGGTTGCCAACGCTCGGCGGGCGGCACGATAGTGTCGGTCTTCACCGTGTCGGGCAATGTCTCCTGCTCGCTATAGATGATTTCATCGTCGGTGCGGCATGAGAACTGAAGCATGGCCATCAGCAGGAGTGGCAACAAAAAGCGGCTTTTTTTCATTTTTTTCTTTCAGAACTTACAGGGATTATCGGGTTAAAGTTCCACGCTCAGCGCAAGCGCATAGTTGCGTTTGGGCATGGGATAGTTGAGAATGACGTCGTAGTCCTGGCTGAGCAGGTTGTTCACCTCGCCCGTCAGCCGGCAGCGCACGTCGCCCCATTGGAAGCTGTAGCTGGCGTGCAGGTCGTTGGTGTACCACGGCTGCATGTAGTTATACTTGGTGTTCTCCTGCTGGTTGTAGCGTTCGCCCACATAGATGAAACTATAGTCGATGGTCCACCGCTTGTGGGTGAGCCCCACGATGACGGAGCCGCTGTGCCAGGGCACGTATGGTATCTGGTCGTTGTAGTAGGTGTCGCGGGCGTCGGTCACGTCGCGGGCGTCCTGGTAGGTGTATTGCGCCCTGACGTTGAGGCCCCAATTCCTGATAATGGGAAGTATGACCTGCGCCTCGGCATCCACGCCCTTGATGTGAACGCAGCCCAGGTTGAGCATGGTCCATCGGAACTGCTGGCCCTTTGGATAGGCCACAATCTTGTCGTGAACGGTGTTGTAATAGGCGTCGAGGCTTACTTTTCCCTGCACGCCGCCCGACATGCGGCCGGTGTTTCGGAACTGCCGCAGTCCGCCCCACTCGAAGGTTGCACCCACGTTATATTGGATGGCGCTTTCGGGCTTCAGCATGGCGTTGCCCACGTTGGTGTAGAAAAGGTCGTTGAAGGTGGGCATGCGGAAACTCTTCTTGGCATAGGCACGCAAGGTGAAGGGCACGTCGCCCAGCGGCGAACAATTCACGAAGAAGGCGGGGGTGAGCGTCTGCACCGACGGCTTGTCGGCAAGTGTGCGCGTATGGTCTTTCACCGACGTGCCCAGCAGCGAGGCCTGAACGCTGAAAAGGGGATGGTTGTAGGCGGTGGCCACGCTGAGCTGGTTGCTGAAACGGTGGGGAAAGGCGAAGCGCGGAATGTCGGCACGCAGGGTGTTGAAACGGAAATCGTAGCTGGCCGAGGCGCTCCACCCGGGCAGCATTTCATAGACATTCGACGTGGAAAAATAGGCCTCCTGCTGGTGGTAGAGGTTATCGACGCGCTGCGTGGTGTAGTCGTTGTTGACGTAATGGGTGCTGTAGTAGGCGTACTTGGCCAGCCAGCGGCTGGAGAATTGCGGGTTCCAGGCTTTCTGGGCCGAGGCCTGCAGGAAACTGTTGTGGTCGGCCTGCCGCTCTCCGCGCCGCCACACGTTGCTGACGATGGCGCCGGGAATGCCTCGGTGCGAATGGTAGGTGTAGCCCTTCAGGTGCCATCCGCCCTGGTCGAAGAGGCCATGCAGGTTGGCCTCCATGCGCAGGGCCTGTATGTCGCCGTTGTGGCGCGTGGCCGTGGTGTCGTAGGCCACCGTGCCGTCTTGGTTCTTGCGGCGGTAACGGAACTCGTAGCGGCCCGACGAGGTGAGCGCCTCGGCATTGAGCGACGAGAACAGATGGTCGTTGAGGCGCTCTTCCCACAGCCCCGCCACGCGCCAGGTGTCGGCCGATGCTCCTTTCACGGTGAAGCGCAGGTGGCGGTGCTCGCCCTCCTGGAACTTGGGCCTGCGGGTGCGGATATACACCGAGCCGGCATTGCCGAACTCGGCGGCGGGCTGGAAGATGGCACTTTTCTGACCGTTATAGAGCGACACCTCCTCCACGTTGTCGAGCGAGAACTGCCCAAGGTCCACCACGCCGTTCTGCGCATTTCCCAGCTCTATGCCGTCGTAATAGACGCCCACATGGTGGCTGCCCATGGAGCGCACGTTGACGGTCTTCAGCCCGCCCACGCCGCCGTAGTCCTTGAGCTGCACGCCGGAGAAATAGCGCAGGGCATCGGCCACCGACAACGAGGCCACGCGGTGGAGGGCGTCGCCCTTGAGCACCTGCGAGGGGATGACCTCGCGATAGGTAAGCTGCTGAAGCACAACGACCTCGGCCACATGCTGCACGCTGTCGAAACGGCTTTGCTGGGCCTGCAGGCGGCACGCGGAAAGGCATGCCAGCAGAAGGAATAATGGTCTCCAGAGGGAAAGACGCATGACGTTAGAAGATTCTTTCGGCCCCAATCCCAGAGGGCGGAAAAGGTTAGTTGCCGCAAAAGCCGTCGCCCTTGCACCCATGACGGATGGCGGGGCGGCTGGTCGCAACACACCAGGCAGGTCTTCTGACTGCGCTCCGTGCGGTCCGCCTTCCCAATAATATCAGTGGCATTCATGAACCGCACGCAAAAGGAGCTCACAGCTGCGGGACAGTCGGGGATTTTCACCCCATTCCCTATTAATTGCTCACGCAAACCTAATGCAATGCAAAAGTACGGCTTTTTTCTGACATGGCCAATTTTTTATGCGAGAATTTCTAAAAAATCTTTAAAGCCAAGGGGCATCGGCAAAAGAACGGGGGAGGGGGAACGAGGAAAAATTTGTCAAAATTTTTCATCAACCCACGAAGGTTTGACCGCAAATTTCAAGGAGAAATCTTGAAGATTGAGAGGAGAGATCTTACAAATCTCTCCCCGAAATTTGCGGTCAAACTTGGCGATATTTTCAAGTTGTTGAAAATCAACGAGTTACAAAAATGGCGAAAATCGGGCGATTTTGTCAAGATTTTTCATAATTTCTCACCCCCTGGTTATCCACCTGACGGAGGGCGTTTTTTTCGGGTTGGCCGAGAAGAAAAATTTGCAGGTTTCAAGGTTTTTGCTTACCTTTACACCCCAAATAACGAAACCAGCAAAGCGAATCATGAAAAAAATCTTCACCACCCTTGCCTGCTGCACGCTGGCGCTGGCCGCCCTGTCGTGCAACAACGGCGGTCTGCAGGGCACCTCCCCGGCCGAAGACACCACGGCCGTGGCGCAGGAGCACCACCTGAGCCTGCTCATCGCCGGCGACCTGATGCAGCACGAGCCGCAGATACGCGCGGCGAAACGTGCCGACGGCACCTACAACTACGACGAATGTTTCAGCCGCGTGAAGGCGGAAATAGAGCGGGCCGACGTGGCCATCGCCAACTTCGAGGTGACGCTGGGCGGACCGCCGTACAGGGGCTATCCGCAGTTCAGCGCCCCCGACGACTATCTGAAGGCGTGCGTAGGGGCCGGCTTCGACATCATGCTGACGGCCAACAACCACTGCCTGGACAGCTACCAGCGGGGACTGGAGCGCACCATTGCCGTGATGGACTCGCTCCATGTGCCGCACCTGGGCACCTACGTCAACATTCAGCAACGGCAACGGCACTATCCGTTCTTGCTCGAACAAAACGGCATTCGCGTGGTACTGCTCAACTTCACCTACGGCACCAACGGGCTGAAGGTGAAGGAACCCAACGTGGTGAACTACATGGACACGCTGCAAATAGCCGAAGACATAGAGAAGGCGCGGCGGATGAACCCCGACGTCATCGTGGCCATTCCCCACTGGGGCATTGAATACCAGGTGCTGCCGTCGAAAGAGCAGCGGCAGATGGCCGACTGGCTGCTGGCACAAGGCGTGGACCACGTCATAGGGGGGCACCCGCACGTGGCGCAGCCCCTGGAACTGCTCAACGGGGGGAAGAACCTGGTGGCCTATTCCTTGGGAAACGTCATCAGCAACCAGGCGAAACCCAACACCTACGGCGGCTACATGGTGCGCATGGAACTGACGAAAAAGGGGGAGGAAAAGGCTGAACTGAGCGACTGCGGATACACCATCTACTGGGTGAGCCGCCCCGCCGACAGCGGGGGAAAACACCAATACCGCATCTTGCCCATCGACGAGCCCGACAGCCTTCTCACCGCCGCCGAGCGGCAGAAGCGCAATACGCTGAGAAGCGCCATGCGGAAACTCTTTGAGAAAAACAACAAAGGAGGGATAAAGGAGTATATCTTTAAATAATTCTAGGTTTTCCTAGGATTTCCTAGGATTTCCTAGGATTTCCTAGGTCTTCCTAGGTTTTCCTAGGTCTTCCTAGGTTTTCCTAGGACCTCCTAGGACTTCCTAGGCTTTCCTAGGCCTAAAAAAGAAAAAAGCTATTCCAGCGCCAAGAAGTAGAACACCCCCGCCCAGCCAGGCAAGGCTGAGGGCGGGGGTGTTTTCGGGTGATGGGGGAACGGCTTCGCTGTCGAGGCTGTCGGCCTGAGCGTAGGCACCGCCGAAGACCACGCCGCACTTCTGGCACCGCGTGTCGCCGTCGTGGCGCTCGGCACCGCAGGCGGCACAATGCCGCTTCGTGGGCTGCTGCTTATACACCACCTCGTAGATGTTGACGGCATTGCCGCCCTGGGTGCCGCGGCCCTGAGAGGTTACAAAAACATAGCGCCCGTCGCTCGAGAGGTCCATGCCCACGGGATAGGAGTCAAC
Source organism: Prevotella sp. (assembly GCA_017474515.1). Lineage (GTDB taxonomy): Bacteria > Bacteroidota > Bacteroidia > Bacteroidales > Bacteroidaceae > Prevotella. The sequence continues at coordinate 29,992 of JAFVHN010000110.1, forward strand.
GGGGACATGGCACACGGCCTTCATGGTCTCGGTGTCAACGACGTAGATTTCGCTCACCATGTTGCAGGCGGCAAACACATACCGGCCGTCGGGCGAGATGCAGATAGTGCGCGCGCCGGCACCCACCTTGGCGCTCTGCCAGCCGCTTACGTTCACCGATTTGCCCTTCATGGTGGTGGCCGCCTTCATAAACGCGTCGAGCCGGATGCGCTGCACCACGCCGCCCTTGTTGATGCTCAGGTAGAGCCAGCCGTTGGCAATGACCAAATGGCGCACGTTGGGCATCATGCCCAACACACGGCCAAGGTATTTCTTCGAGGGAATGTCGATGACGGCAATGCCGCCGCCACCGCCCATGCAACCCACCAGGAGATAGCGGCCGTCGGGGGTGAACACGGTGCCGCGGAGGGCATAGCCGCTGCCGTTGTCGCGGTCCACCGACTTGTCGAGCGGGAAGTCGAGCTTCAGCTCATAGTCCACGGTGAGCACCTGCGTGTGGCGCCATTCCGACGGGGTGGGGGAGGAGATGTCGAGCAGGCCAACCGTGTTGTTGCCCCAATGGGAGATGGCCACCGTGTTGCCGTCGGGCGACGTGGTAATCATCTTTGGCAACGGGCCTGTTTCAAACATGCGCACAATGGAGTCGGCCTCGGTGTCGATGACGGCCACCGCCGACGGGTCCTGCGCGTTGATGTCGAAGGTGCGGCGGTAATAGGGCACCCAGAGGTAGCGGCCGTTGTGCGAGAACGTGCTTTCAACGGGCTTGCCGTAGAAGGTGTTGAGGTGATCGCTATAATGGCGCCAGGGATAAAGGCCGGAAGGCGGGGCCCACAAAGCATCGTCGCGGCCCTCCTCGAAGCGGTGGCGGATGACCTTCAGCTTCTGGTTCGTGGCGAAATCGTAGCTGATGGTGGTGCAGCCCTCGAGCGAGTTGACGTAGTACTTGTGGCCGTCGGGGTGGATGTTGATGGACTTCGGGCTGTTGATGTCCACATCGTAAGTGGAGGCACTGCCACCGAAATTCTGCTTCTGACCGATGTGGCGCAGGCAAATGGCACTGTCGGCAGAGGCGGCGCTCACACCGAGCGGCGGATGCACCAACGGCGGAAGCGATTGGTTGGCCTGGGCGGTGGCAACAAGCGAAACGGCGCTCAACAGAACCGTAACGATGCTTTTTTTCATATCAGAAGAAATGGATTATTTCTCAACGACTTTCTTCCCCTTCACCACACAGATGCCCTTTCCGGCATTCTTAACACGCTGGCCCTGAAGGTTGTAGATGGATTCCTGACGGGGCGACGGGCGCATGGCGGCATCGCGGATGGAGGTTGCCTCACCTTGCGGGGCCACCGACGTGCGTTCCACCACGGTGATGTCGAGGCAGGCCTGCGCATTGTTGATGGTGAACGACACCTCGTTGCTCACGGGAGCGCCCAGTTCAACGGTATGCTCGGCCCACGACGAGCCCTTGCCACGCGGGAACTGGTAGGTGGTGTTGCTGAAACTGGTGCCGTTGACTTCGCTCAGGTAAACGTCGATGCTGCTGTCGTTGCTGTAGCCCTTGAACTTCACGGCATCGACATGATGGCCTTCGGGCACCACGATGATGTACTGGTAGTTCTTGCTGTACTTGATGGTGTTGTTGTTGCCGGTGGCGTAGTTGCGGCTGGAATTGGTGGAAGTCATCTGGAAACCGTTGGTGAACGTCCAGGGCACGGCCTGTCCCGCCGTGGCGGTGCAGGTGGTGGCATTGAGCACAAAGAGCTCTTCCACCTGTTCCTGCGGCTCCACAACTTCGGGTTGGGGGCTGTCGGGATTGTGAACCACGCCTTCCAGGTCGGTCCAGCGCGGGTAATATTCGTCAACCACCTGGTTGGCATCCTGGTTCTGCGCCTTTGTGATGTCCTCGACGAGGGAATTGAGATATACCTCCAAGTTGGTGTAGAAGCCGTTGCCGTCGAGCGTGGTGGCCATGGCATCGGCGGCATCGGCGGGGTTGAGGCCGTTGGCCGTTTCCCAGTCGTCGGCAATGCCGTCGTTGTCGGTGTCGAAATCGGCCGGGCGCGACGATGTTCCGGGGTCGTGATAACCTCCGGCATCCGACACGTAGTCGATGAGTCCGGGATAATGCTTGGTGACGGCCACCCATTGGCCTTTGTCGTTGGTGTAGCCCGAGCAGGTTCCGGTGTAAGTGGTTGTGCCGTTGGTGGTTTCTCTCACATAGCGGGTGTCTTCGGCATCGCGGAAGAGGCTGGCGCCCATGTATGCCAGCACCTTGTTGTAGGCCATGTTGGCGGTGTGGGTGGTCACCTCGCCGGCGTCCACGGCATTGTCGAGCTTCATGCAGACGGCATCGGCATCGCCATAGAGGTGGTTGGTGTCGGAGTACCAGCGTGCGCCGTTCTGGTTGTAACCGCCGTCGAAGATGACGCCCGACCAGTCGTAGTTGTTCGGCTGGTTGGCGGCAGTGACATAGTTGCCGTTGATGTAGAAGCGGCCCATCAGCCCGTCGGGCAGGGCACCGTTGCTGTCGCTGCTCGAGTTGGCCGAGCACTGGAAGACGCGCGTCTTATTCTTCGTGGCAGGTCCGGCCTTGTAGTAATTGGCCACAAGGTTGTGGTAGCCGCCCATGCCCCCATAGGCACCGTTGCCCTGGCCCCAGTTGTAGATGACGTTGTTGCGGACGTCCACCTGCTCGGCCTGCACGGAGTTGGCATATTTCGTCTTGTCGTAGCCGCCCCAGTTATAGCGGGCGCCGTTGAGCCTCGGTGCGCGGTTGTTGTGGTGGGCCAGCAGGTTATGGTGGAAGCTGGCACCCTTTCCGCCCCAGATGCCGCCGTAGCCGTGGGCTCCCTTGGAGTGGCCGCTATAGTTGAGGCTTTCGCAAATGCTGCACCATTGCACGGTGGTGTTGACGTTGTCGTACATGGAAACACATTCGTCGATGCACCACGAGAAGGAGCAGTGGTCGAGGATGATGTTGTTGAAGTGCCGGGCAAAGAAGGCGTCGGCACCGTCGTTGACGTTCTTTTCCTCTCCCCTCCTTATTCTGATATAGCGCATGATGATGTTGTTGCCCGAGGGCTGCACGGTGTAATATCTCAGCGTGATGCCGGGCTGAGGGGCCGTCTGGCCGGCAATGGTGGTGTTGGCGGGGATGTTGAGGTCGGAATTAAGTTCAATGGTTCCGCCCACGTCGAAGACAATGGTGCGGCCTCCACTGCCTTGCGACAAAGCCCAGCGCAGGGAGCCGGTGCCGCTGTCGTTGAGGTTGGTGACGTGAACGACGGCCTTTCCACGGCCACCGGTGGTGAAGCGGCCGAAACCCTCGGCACCGGGAAAGGCGGGAACCTGAGCCGACGCCATCGTGGACATTGCTGCCAAAAGGCATGAAATAATGGTTTTCTTCATAGTTTGTATGGTGTGTTTTTTTATTTTTTCAATACTTTCCGGCCATTCTTGATATAGATGCCGGCGGGAAGCTATTGCAGATTGTCAACCCGCTGACCATATATATTATAGGTGGAATGGTCGGTGGGGCGGTTGGAAATGTCGAGGATGGCGGTGGGCGTTTCGGGCTCGGGCACGACGGGCTTGCGCACCTTGCCCCTGATGATGACATTGCAGAAACCCAACTCCTTGTTGGCATCAAGGTTGTAGATGCTGATGCGCAAGGCGCCGTTTCCTTTCCTATAGACATCGCTCACCGACATGTTGTAAGTGTTGTAATAGGGTTTCTGGCTTACCGTGGAGCCATTGTCGGTATAGTCGTTGTTGCGCAAGGGGTGGACCTCGCTTTTCAGCGTTGTTTCACCGGCTTCTGAGAGCCATCCCACGTTGAAATATCCGCCGTTGGTGCCATAGCGCGTAGAGGTGAGTTTTACCGAAGTGGGCTTGAACTTAAAGCCTTCTGCCGGTTCCACGGTGAACAAAATGGCCTGGTCGTTGGTGGGCGTGGCGATTTTTTGCAACGACTTGAACTTGGTCTGGTACTTGCTGGCTTCTACCGACGACTGGTTCACGCCCTGTCCGCTCACTTCGAGCAACGAGCCGTGGGTGATGGAGGTGGCGGCAATGGCTTCGGGCACCACGGAAATGATTTCGGGTTCCTCGTCGATGGTGCCGTTGCTGAGCACCCATGTAATTGCAACTTCCTCTTCCTCAAATTGTTGCACATAGTCATCGGGCAACAGTGTTTCGTCGGGCTCTGTCACCAAATAGGCCTTGTCGGGAAGGAAATATCCCAGGTGGGGCGGCTGGTTATAGGCGGTCTGCTGCCATGCCACGGCCATGCGGTAGATGTGGTCGGTGAGCAGTGCGGGAACAACATAGTCGGTCAAAGTCGTTGACGTATGGACATAAAGGTTGTCGTCGTCGTGAAGGATGACTTCCTCGCGCCAGTCGCCGAACAGGTCGGCCAGCAGGTTGGGCGTGGCCTTCGTGGTGTTGCAACTGCTGCCGGAAAGGGTGGCAATGGTTGAAAGCGATGAGGTGGTCTTAAACTTTGAGATGGTGTAATTGCTATCGTAACCGCCGTCGGCCAGCTCTTCCTGCAGGTCGTCGTCCCAATAAACGCGGAAGTTAAGGCTTGCATTGGTGGAGGTGACCATTTGTCCGGTGGCCGCCGAATATTGTTGCCTTTGCTTTGAAGACGAGAACACGGCCTCGTCAACGCCCGGCAAGAGGTGTGCACAAATGCCGCGGCCGTTGTCCACGCCCTCGGGTCCGCCCTTGAAGATAATCTCTCCGGTGGCGGCATCGTGGAGGTCCCAGGCGTAGGTGCCCTTGTCCTCATGGATGTCGAACACCTGAAGGCCGGGCCTGTCGGGGTTGAAGGTTCCCATGTGTATGGCATCGCCGTGGCCGAATCCCACGCTATAGAGCAGTTTTCCGTCGTTATCAACGGCTCCCGAACCCCAGATGATTTCATCGCATCCGTCGCCGTCAACGTCGCCGATGGTCAGGTTGTGGTTGCCGTTGCCATAGAGGGTGTGGCGGCCTTCGTTGGCCGGACTGCTGTTGTAGGTCCTCGTGGTTTTGGTCCAGTTGGCGTCGTAGTGCTCCACCTTCGTCTTGCTGGTGGAGGCATGGAGCCAGCGGTGAACCAGCTCAGTGCCGTTGAAATCGACGGCCCACACAAAAGCCTGGGTGTAGTAGCCGCGGCAGAACACTGCCGAGGGCTTCATGCCGTCGAGATAGGCCACGGCAGCCAGGAAGCGGTCGCCACGTCCGCCGTAGCTGTCGCCCCAACTGCTGGTATAGGCCGGCGACATATTCTTGGCGTTGATGCCGAAGGCGCGGTCGGGATTATACCAAGTGGTGTGGATGGCATGGCCGTCGGCACCGCTGAACACGGTGAGAAATTCGGGGCCTTCGAGCACATATCCGTTGCCGTTGCGATAGCTCTGCGTGTTCTTCGTCTGGCTTTTAATGGTGTTGTCGGTGGCGGCGGCTGACACATAATTCCCCTTTCCGTCCTTCGACCAGGGAGCCGTCTTGCAAATGAGCTCGGCACGTCCGTCGCCGTCGAAATCATAAACAAGGAACTGCGTATAGTGTGCACCGGCACGGATGTTCGGTCCCAGGTCGATGCGCCAAAGCAGTGTGCCGTCCATCTTATAGCAATCGATGATGACGTCGTTGGTCTTGCCGTTTTGCGAATTGTCCTTCGACGTGGAGGGATCCCACTTCACGAAGATTTCCATTTCTCCGTCGCCGTCGGCATCGCCCACCGAGCAGTCATTGGGCGAATAGAGCAGCCCGGTGCCGCCGGCGGCATCGGTTGTGGGCCTTTGCAGGGGGATTTTCAACGTGCTGCCCGTCCAGGGCGTGGTCTGCATCTGTTCCACCACGTCGCCGTTTTCATCAACTACGCGAAGCTCATAAATGTCGTCGGCCTCGCTTTCCACGGGATAGAGGTAGTTGGTACGGCTGAACGTGCCTATCTGCCGGCCGTTGTGAAAGAGCTGGTAAGAATACTGGTGATTGTCGCTCTCAAAATAGCGCCACGAAAGGAAGGTCTTGCCTTGCGACGTGGCAACGGCGGTGAGGGCGCGGGTCAGCGACTCCTGCTGGCGGTCAGCACGGTAATTGGGCTGGGCATACGACGCCAGGCCCAGGGCCACGGTCAGAAGGAGGAGAAAAAGTTTTTTCATCTGTTTTGATTTGTTTTGTAATAAAAAGGTTTGTTTTAGTGTGCAAAGATAGTGATAATCTGCCATTTATGAAACAATTTTAATAATTATTTTGGTTTTAGGCGTTTTTTCCGTAACTTTGCAAGCCAAAAAACAAGGTGAATGCTTGCGCCTGATAGTAAAACAGTTGCATCGGCAAGGGCCTTTCACCGACAATTATCATAAAACCAATATGGATTATAATTTCAGGGACATCGAGAAAAAGTGGCAACAACGGTGGATTGATCAGAAGACCTACCAAGTGGCCGAGGACAAGTCAAAACAGAAATTCTACGTGCTCAACATGTTTCCCTACCCCAGTGGGGCAGGACTTCACGTTGGCCATCCGCTGGGCTACATCGCCAGCGACATCTTTGCACGCTGGAAGCGTCAGAAAGGCTTCAACGTGCTCAACCCCATGGGCTACGACGCCTATGGCCTTCCCGCCGAGCAGTATGCCATTCAGACGGGCCAGCACCCCGCCGTCACCACTGCCCAGAACATCAACCGCTATCGCGAGCAGCTCGACAAGATAGGCTTCTCGTTCGACTGGAGCCGCGAGGTGCGCACCTGCGACCCCGTGTATTATAAGTGGACGCAATGGGCATTCCAGAAAATGTTTGCTTCCTTCTATTGCAACCGTTGCCAGAAGGCCATGCCCATAGAACAGCTCATTGAGCACTTTGCCCAGAAGGGCACCGAGGGCCTCGACGTGGCACAGGGTGAGGAACTCACCTTCACCGCCGACGAATGGAACGCCTGGGACGAGCGCCGACAGCAGGAGGTATTGATGAACTACAGGATTGCCTATTTGGGCGAAACCATGGTGAACTGGTGCGCAGGGCTGGGAACGGTGTTGGCCAACGACGAAGTGGTTGACGGCGTGAGCGTGCGCGGAGGGTTCCCCGTGGTGCAGAAAAAGATGCGCCAATGGTGCCTGCGCGTGTCGGCCTACGCCCAGCGGTTGCTCGACGGCCTCGACACCTTGGAATGGACCGAGAGCCTGAAGGAAACCCAGCGCAATTGGATCGGACGCTCCGAGGGCACCGAAATGGAATTTGAAATCGTTGACGACGAAAGAAAGGCCGCCGGCGAAGAGCCCGAGAAGTTCACCATTTTCACAACTCGCGCCGACACCATTTTCGGCGTCACCTTCATGGTTTTGGCCCCAGAAAGCGAATTGACGCAAAAACTCACCACCGACGGCCAGCGCGAAGAGGTGGAAAAATACCTGGCATACGTGAAAAAGCGCACTGAGCGCGAACGCCAGATGGATCACAAGGTGACCGGCGTCTTCTCTGGCTCCTATGCCGTCAACCCGCTGACTCGCGAGAGAATTCCCATCTGGATTGCCGAATATGTGCTCGCCGGCTACGGCACGGGCGCCATCATGGCCGTGCCTGCCCACGACAGCCGCGACTATGCCTTTGCCTGCCACTTCAACCTGCCCATCATTCCGCTCATCGAGGGTGCCGACATCAGCGAGGAAAGCTTCGACGCCAAGGAGGGCATCGTTATGAACAGCTCCAACGGCGAGTTCTCGCTCAACGGGCTCACCGTGAAAGAGGCCATTCAGAAGACCAAGGAATACGTCACCGAGAAACACCTCGGCAGGGTGAAGACCAACTACCGCCTGCGCGACGCCATCTTCTCAAGGCAACGCTATTGGGGCGAGCCGTTCCCCGTTTACTACAAAGACGGCATGCCCTACATGGTGCCCGAGGAGTGCCTGCCCCTGGAACTGCCCGAGGTGAGCCACTACCAGCCCACCGAGGACGGACAACCCCCGCTGGGACATGCCGCAAAATGGGCGTGGGACATCCGCAAGAACGCCGTGGTGGACAAGCAGCTCATCGACAACGAAACGGTGTTCCCCCTGGAGCTCAACACCATGCCGGGATTTGCCGGAAGCTCAGCCTACTACCTCAGATACATGGACCCGGCCAACAACAACGCCCTCGTGGACAAGGACATCGACGAATACTGGCAGAACGTTGACCTCTATGTGGGAGGCAGCGAGCACGCCACCGGCCACCTCATCTACTCACGCTTCTGGAACAAATTCCTCCACGACATCGGCGTGTCGTGCAAAGAGGAGCCGTTCCAGAAACTGGTCAACCAGGGCATGATTCAAGGACGCTCCAACTTCGTCTATCGCGACAACGTGGAAAGCCGCACCAAGGGCCACCCCGTCTTTGTGTCGCTCAACCTGAAAAACGACCGCGAGGACGTCACGCCCATCCATGTCGATGTGAACATCGTGAGCGCCGACGTGCTCGACACCGAGGCCTTCAAGCAATGGAGGCCCGAATACGCCGACGCCGAGTTCATCACCGAGAACGGAAAATACATTTGCGGATGGGCCATTGAGAAGATGTCGAAATCGATGTTCAACGTCGTCAACCCCGACATGATTGTGGAACGCTACGGCGCCGACACCCTGCGACTCTACGAAATGTTCCTCGGACCCGTGGAGCAGTCAAAGCCCTGGGACACCAACGGCATTGACGGTTGCCACCGCTTCCTGAAGAAATTCTGGAACCTCTGCACCGGTGCCGACAACGACCAGCAGCCCACGAAAGAGGAGCTCAAGTCGCTCCACAAGCTCATCAAGAAGGTGTCGCAAGACATTCCGCAGTTCTCCTACAACACCAGCATCTCGGCATTCATGATTTGCGTGAACGAACTGTCGGCCATGAAATGCCGCAACAAGGCGGTGGCCACCACGCTGGCCGCACTCATCGCCCCCTTCGCCCCCCACATTTCCGAGGAACTCTGGGAGATGCTCCATCAGGAAGGCTCCGTATGCGACGCGCCGTGGCCCGACTACGACGAGCAGCTACTGGTGGAAGACACCGTGAAGCTGGGCGTGGCCTTCAACGGCAAGACGCGCTTCGAGGCCGAATTTCCCGCCGACGCCGACAACGACACCATCGGCCAGACCATCCTCGCCGACGAGCGCGCCAAGAAGTATCTCGACGGCAAGCAGGTGGTGAAAGTCATCGTGGTGCCCAAGAGAATGGTCAACGTGGTGGTGAAATAACCTTCTTCACCACGGCAACGCCGCACACCGGCCCATGAAGGCCGCAACAACTGAAAATCCTTTTTCTATCATGGACAAGCAACTCATCTGGAACGAGGCCAAGGATTATGTAGGCATAACCCTTGGCCTCATTCTGTATTCCTTCGGGTTCACCTTCTTCCTCATGCCCTACGAGATTGTCACCGGAGGCGTGGCGGGTGTGGCGGCCATCGTGGAATACGCCACCACATTCCCCAACCAGTTCACCTACTTCCTGGTGAACGCCGCATTGCTCATCGTGGGCCTGAAAATCCTGGGATGGAAGTTCCTGGTGAAAACCATCTACGCCATCCTTGTGCTCACCTTCCTGTTGGGAATGATGAAAGAACTGGTGCCGCGCGACGACAACGGGCAGATGATAAAAATCCTCGGCGAGGGCCAGGACTTCATGTCGCTCATCGTGGGATGCCTCATGACGGGCTCCGCTCTGGGCATCGTCTTCCTGAACAACGGCTCCACGGGCGGCACCGACATCATAGCGGCATCGGTGAACAAGTTCTACAATATGTCGCTGGGAACAATCCTCGGCTTCGTGGATTTCATCATCATTGGAAGCTGTCTGTTCATTCCGCAATTCGGCTCCATGCTACAACGCTCCTACATGGTGGTGTTCGGTTTCTGCACACTGGTCATCGAGAACTACATGCTCGACTATATCTACAGCCGCCAGCGGTCGTCGGTGCAATTCCTCATCTTCTCGGTGAAATGGCAGGAAATAGCCAACGAAATAGGCACCAAGATGGACCACGGCGTCACCATTCTCGACGGCCACGGATGGTACACCGGACAGGAGCGCAAGGTGCTCTGCATACTGGCCAAGAAGAACGAAAGTGCCACCATCTTCCGCATTATCAAGCACTTGGACCCCAACGCCTTCGTGTCGCAAAGCGCCGTCATCGGCGTCTTCGGCGAGGGCTTCGACACCATCAAGGTGAAGGTCAACAAAAAGAAGAAACCATAGCCCACCCGTTTTCTTCCCCCTACGCCGCAACACCCATTGCGGCCCATCCCCAAAAATCACACTCAAAAAAAGAAAAGAACATGAAAATAGTTTTCGCCACCAACAACGCCCACAAGCTGGAAGAAATCCGCCAGATACTGGGCAACGACTTCGAAGTGTTGTCGCTGGCCGACATCGGTTGCCACGACGACATTCCCGAAACAGGCAACACCCTGGAGGCCAACGCCTTGCAAAAGGCTCAATATATCATGGAAAAATACGGCTACGACTGCTTTGCCGACGACACCGGCCTGGAAGTGGAGGCCCTGGGAGGCGAACCCGGCATCTTCTCGGCACGCTACGCCGGCGGAGAGGGCCACGACAGCGAGGCCAACATGCGCAAACTATTGGCAAAGCTGGAGCACGAGGACAACCGCCGCGCACGATTCCGCACCGTCATCGCCCTGCTCAGGGGCGGCTCGCTCCACACCTTCGAGGGAATAGTGGAAGGCGTCATCACGCGAGAGAAAAGCGGTGCCGAGGGCTTCGGCTACGACCCCATCTTCAGGCCCGACGGCTACGACCAGACGTTTGCCGAACTGGGTGCCGACGTGAAAAACAAAATCTCACACCGCGCCAGGGCAACCGAAAAACTGGCACGCTTTTTGCATAAAGGGGCCTCGTGAAGCACGGTTTGTAAAGATATTTCAATTGGAAGGGAGAAATCTTGAAGTTTTAGGGGAGAAATCTTGCATTTTGAGGAGAGAGATCTTGAAGTTCTCTCCCCGAAAAATGGCACTTTTCCAAGCCCTTTTTTAAACCCTTGACAGTCAGATATTTAGAAAACCCTCTATTTGTAAAGATTTTTTACTCCCTCAACCAGGAAAAACAGCATCGGAAAAAAGAAGAAAACGCTCCTTGTAACTGCTAAAAAACCATAAAAAAACAATGCCCGACCTGTCGCTGCTATTGCCCGTCTATGAGTGCCCGTGCGTGGAACTGGTGGAGGAACTTCACCGGCAATGCACGGCTTTGCACATCGACTTTGAAATCATAGTGGCCGACGACGGGTCGCCCGACCGGAGGTTCCAGGAGCAGAACAAGGCGATAGAGCGCCTGCCGCATACGCGATACATCGTGCGAAGGGAGAACGTGGGCCGCTCGGCCATCCGAAATTTCCTGGCACGCGAGGCAAAGGCCCCGCGACTGGTGTTCGTTGACGGCGACATGAAATTGCACAACCCCACGTTCGTGGCCACATACCTGGACTGCCCGCGGGGAAAGGTGGTCTATGGCGGCTACAGCATAGGGCCGCTCAGCAACCCTTCGGAACGGGGCAACCTCAGAAGGCGCTACGAAGAGGCCTTCAGCGCCAACCACCGCGCCAACGTAAGAAACCGCCACCCCTACCACGACTTCCACACCAGCAACTTCCTCGTGGACCGAAGCGTAATGATGGAAACGCCGCTCGACGAAAATTTCCACCACTACGGATATGAAGACATCCTCTGGGGGAAGCAGCTACAAGGCCACGGCATTGAAATCACGCACATCGACAACCCCGTGAGCTTCGACGACTTCGAGGACAACGCCCATTTCTTGCGAAAGACCGAGGAGTCGCTACGAACGCTGAAACTCTTCAGCCATGAATTGCAGGGATATTCTGCACTACTCGGCAAATACCGCATCATCAAAAGGCTGAACATGGGGAAAATGGTTAATTTTTTTTATAAATCAGTGCGCAAACCGATGCTCACACACCTCGAAGGCAATAATCCGCGAGTTTTCGTGTTTAATATATATAAATTGTTGTATTACAACCACATTAACCAAGAAAAAGAATGAAAAGACGCTTTGCTGCCGCTCTCATCATCATCCTGGCCGCCACAACGGCACCGGCCAAGCAGATAGGGCAATGGACCGCCTACCTGAGCTACCGCAACATCACCGACATTGAACCGGCCGGGAAAACGGTCTTCGTGCTCAGCTCCGAGGACCTGTTCTCATATAACACCGCCGACAACAGCATCACCGAATACAACAAGGGCAATAGCCTGAGCGACACCGGCATCAAGCACATTGCATGGAACGCCGATTGCCGGAGGCTCGTCATCGTGTATGCCAACGGAAACATCGACCTGCTCGACACCAACATGAACTCGGCCAACCTGCCCGCCTACTACAAGAAAAACATGATGGAGGACAAGACGGTGAACAACATCACCATGAGCGGCAACAACGCCTACCTGAGCACCAACTTCGGAATACTGAAAATCAACGTCAAGGACGAATACATCAGCGAGACCTACAACCTCGGCATGGCCATCAGCAGCACCGCCATCGTGGGGGAATACATCTACGCCAGCTCCACAAAGTCGAACATCATGCTCAGGGCAAAGTTGAAAGACAACCTGGTGGACAAAGCCAACTGGCAGCAGTTCTACACCAAGGCCACCGAGGACATCTTCAACCGCGGGGGGAGGCTCATTGGAGTGACACCCACCGAAATCATCGAGTTTAACGTGGAAAACGGCGAAATGGCCGCCACAACGCTTAAAAATTGCGCCGACAACAACATCAAGTCGTGCAACATCAACGGCGGGCAGCTCGCCCTCTGTGCTGAAAACGAGGTCTATCTCATTGCCGACAACGCCAACATCACCACCCTTTCCACCGAGGGCACAACCATACTGGCCTACGACAACACGAAGCAATGCTACTGGGGCAACCAGCAGCAATACATGCTTCAGACGTTGACGCTCAACGACAACAACTCGCTGACCGGCAACGAGGAAAGCATTTCGGCCAACGGACCGGCATACAACTACTTCTTCTTCCTGACGGTCAACAACAATAAACTCTACAGCACCGGCGGAGGATTCATGGGCTACGACTGGTTGTCGAGCTCGGTGAACCGCGAGCCGTGCGTGCAGGTGCTCGACGAAAACGAGGATTGGACGCTCTTCGAAGACGACATGAAGAAGGTGACCAAGCTCGAATACACAGACCCCTCGGCGCTGGCCGTGGACCCCCGCGACCCCGCTCACGTCATGGTGGCATCGGCAAAAACCGGCGTCTATGAGTTCCAGGACGGGAAGTTCGTGAAACTCTGGAACAACAAGAATTCCATGCTTCAAACCAGCATCGCCTATAATAGCAACTATGTGGTTTGTTGTGGAATTACCTACGACAACGAGGGAAACCTCTGGATGACAAATGGTTACCTTACGTCAACACCCAATAAGCGCATCCTTGTGGAATATACCAAAGACGGGGAATGGGTGGACCATAGCGACAGTTTTGCGGAAATAGGCACCGCCGAATACCCATTGCTCCGAAACCTGAAAAGCGCCTTTTTCGACAGCCGCGGGCTATTGTGGTTCGTCAACGACCATTTCTCGTGCCCCGCACTCTTTTGCTACAACAAGCAGACCAACAAGTTGACGGCATGGAAAACGTTTATCAACCAGGACGGTACGGAATTTAGCATCGGCGACGGCGTGCATTGTGTGACCGAAGACAAGGAAGGAAACATCTGGGTGGGCACCAGCCTCGGAACCGTGATGCTCACCGCCGACGAAATAATGCGCGGGGGAAGCACCTTCACACAAGTGAAAGTGCCGAGAAACGACGGCTCGAACCTTGCCGACTATCTGCTCTCGGGCACCGACATCAGCGGCATCTATGTGGACGATGCCAACCGAAAATGGTTCGCTACATATAAGCAGGGCGTGTATGTCATCAGCGACGACAATATAGAAGAGGTGTACCATTTCACCACGAAAAACAGTGAACTGGTGAGCGACGTGGTGGAATCCATCGCCATGAACAAGGAAACGGGCGAGATTTTCTTCGGCACCGACCACGGCCTGTGCTCCTATATGACCGACGCCATGAAGTCATACGACGAGATGGAAAGCGACAATGTGTATGCCTTCCCCAACCCCGTGAGGCCCGACTATACGGGGCTGATTACCATTACCGGCCTCACCATGAATGCCGACATCAAGATTGTGACCAGCAGCGGACAACTGGTGGCACAGGGCAGAAGCACCGGCGGAGCATTCACCTGGGACGGTTGCGACCTCGACGGAAAGCGCGTGGCAACAGGAGTTTACATGGTGATGACCGCCACAAGCGAGGGAAAGAAGGGCGTGGTTTGCAAAATCGCCGTGGTCAACTAATTTCCTCTATCAACCATCATATACAAAGAAACGGGGCAACCTTTTGCAAGAGGCTGCCCCGTTTTCTTTATATACCTTAAAGGTTAATCTTCATCAACATAATCCCAGACCGATTCTTCCTTGGCACCGGCATCTCCGGCGCTGATGGGTTCGGGATCGGTATCGGCTGCTGTGCCGCCATCGGAAATGGCGTTCAGCGCGGTTTCAACTATCATTTCGCGTACCTCTATGGCAGGCTGCATGTACTTTTTCATTGTTGTTTCTCCTTAAATTTTTACCTTAAAAACTATACTTTTTTTGCTTTCTCTTTAGCGGATTATTTGAAGATTACCTTCTTTCCGTTCATGATGTAGATGCCCTTCTGAGCTTTCTCCACGCGCACGCCCTGCAGGTTGTAGATGGCGCCGTTGCTCTCCTGGGCCTTCACCTCGCTGATGGCGGTAGGATCGGAATCAATCTCTTCGATGGCGAGCTTGGCGTTGGCACCCAGTTCGCTGGGATCCACGTCGAGATAAGCCTTGCCGGCTGCCAATGTGCCGCCCGAGCAGGGATGGAACTTACCGTCGAGGGCACTGACAATCATGCAGTTAACACCTTCAAGGTTGGTGCTCTCGGTGGCGCTTCCCACGAGCTTATTGCCCGTAACATCGGCGAAGGTTGAGTTTTCATCAGCCACGGGAATGTTCACCGTGCCAGTGCCTTCAATGATGATGGGAGTGTTGGCCTCCACGGCGCCCTCGATTCTCACCACGGCCACGCAATTCTTCTGAGCGTTCAGGCCAGTGGAATAATAAGCCTTGGCATCGGCAAAGTCAGAGAAGTCGAGAGCTTCTTCGCAAACAAATGTGCCCAGTCCGCCGGCGGGAATGGTATATTCCACGGTGTTTCCAACAACTTCTTCAGGCATCACGCAGATGTCATCGATGAAACCGCGCTTACCAGTAAAGGTAATGGTAACAGGACCGTTGGCTTCGGTAATTGCAAATTCATAATCTGTCCATTCGCCATTGGTCAGAGTGAAGAATCCACTATTATTGAGGGTGATGTCATCAGAAGGAGTAATTGTGGCACCTTCAGCAGTGACTTTCATTGTATTAGATGTTGTTCCTCCCCAACCGGCAACCGAGAAGGTCAGCGTTCCATTGCCATAAAGATAGATAGTTTTGGTGGTCAGCACACCGTTGTTACTGCCAGTACCAAATTTCACGCACTGGAATGAACCAAGACAGTTTGTGCTTGTATCAAAGCCTCCTGTTTCGTCAGAAACAATAGTGACTGTTGAGAACGAACCAGAATAAACATCATCGCGTCCACCTGCACCGTGTGTTGCATTGAAAGCATCGAAGAATACTGCACCTTCGGGAGCAAAAGCGTCGTTATATTCAGGCTCTACCGGCTTTGCCTCGACTTTAATCGTATAAGTTGCGCTTCCGGCATAATAATAGTCGTTTTCTTCGCTTGTTGCGGTAATTTTTGCTGTTCCCACACCTTTAATAGTAACTTCACCGTTATCTTCATCTACCTCTGCCACAGCCGTATTGCTTGAAGAATAGGTAATGGTCAGTCCCTCAGGAGCTTGAAGGGTGGGAGGTGTGAAGTCATCGCCCTCGGTGATGGTGAACGAAGTAGTGGTGCCAAAGCTGAGCTCGGGGTCTGTCTTCTGTGTCACAGTACCTTGTGCATCGTAGGTAATAACCATTTGGGTGATGCGCACCTGCTTATTGGTGGCAGAAAGAGTGATTTCATCGGCATCGCCTTCCCATGTGGACGTTTCTTTATCAAGATTATCATCATCAGCAAAACCGCCGATGGGATTGCTTGAAGTACAAGTAAACACAATCTTCTTGATGTTGCCGTTGGAAGAAGTAATTACAAGATTCTGATTCTTGTAAATCCTAATATCAGAACTTGATATAGAACCACTTGCACAGTAGATTGTAATATCACCCACTGTTTGGTCAATTTCACCAGTAATAGCAGCAAACTGGCTGGGTTTCAGGGTCACCGTGGTCTCGGTGGCAAACGCTCCGCTGAACACTGCCATGAGCAGTGCAGCCATCATAAAACGTAAATGTTTAATCATAATTTTTTGGATTTAGAATATTGATATTTTTTATAATTATCGCGTATTCAATGATTTTGGCGTGCAAAGG
>JAFVHN010000111.1 GCA_017474515.1 Prevotella sp.
ACTTGATGTTGCTGCTCAGGTACTGCATAAGTGCTGACTGACCACCGGGATAAGAAGGCATCTGCTCCACAACGTCGAACACCTTGTTGTCCTCAGCAGGGGGAGGTGGCGGGGGAGTTTCTTCCTTGATTTCTTCCTTAGAAGGTTGAGCAGAAGGCAATTGTTCGATCTCTTCTTGTGGTTTCTCAGGCGAACAAAATTTGACCAGCCATGTCCCAAGAAAAAGCACCGCGGCCACGATAGCTGCCACCAAGCCATATTTAAGGTATTTGTTGCCGCTACTATTTCCCTTTATCTTGGTTTTGCCTCCTATAGAAGGAGGAGATGGAGGAGTTACCGGAGGTGGTGGTGAAGGAGGTGGTGGTGGCGTCTTCACAATCTCTCCATTCAACAAGCGCAGGAATTCGGCGGCATCCGCGGGGCGGTCTTCAGGATTGGGCTGCATGCTATGAAGGATGAGCTGCCACAGATCTTCAGGAATGTTGACAGGACGAGTCGCGGACAATACATTATTGATGTTATACGACGCCTTGCCGGGTGCCTTGCCAGTCAACAAATAGTAAAGCGTGGCACCGAGGGCATAGACATCGGTCTGGGGCGAGAAGCTCGCCACGCTATCGGTATATTGTTCCAAGGGTGCAAAGCCCTCGCTCAAGCCCATGTAAAGCAGGCTGCTGGTGTGGCGGTCATCGGCACCGTAGCGTTTGGACAGGCCGAAGTCGATGAGCACCGCCTCCCCGTTTGCGCCGAGCATCACGTTGCCGGGCTTCACGTCGAAATGGCACAGGTGCTGACCATGCATAAAGGCCAGGGCACGGGCCACTTCGGAAATGCGCTGCGTGGCATCGGCGGCACTGAGTACACCGTGGCTTTCCACATAATCCCGCAAGTTGCCGCCCGGCAGGTAGTCCATGACGATGTATTCCGTCTGGTTCTCTGAGAACAGGTCAATGACGTGGACGATGTTCGGATGGTTCATCTGAGAGAGGTTGCGTGCCTCCTTGCCGAATTTCTTCAGCCCGGCCGCCACGGCATCGTTGAAACGCTGGGAAATAACGGTCACGGTGTGCGTGTCGGAGCCGCGCTCACAATAGTCGCCGATGAAAAACTCCTTCACCACCACGTCGGCCTGGGTTGTCACCGTGCCCAGTCCGCGCTGCACCTCCACGCGCATGGTGGCCAGGTAGGTGATGCCCATGCCGCCCTGCCCCAGTTTGCGTTTGATGATATATTCTCCGCCCTTGAGAGCGGTTCCGTTTTTCAGTTCCATATTTCAGGGTTTTGGTTTGAAAATGCAAAAATACTGAAAAAAGGCGAAATGCCAAAGGATTGAACCGCTTTTTATTTTTTCATCATGGGTTGACGGACATAAATGAAGTATGTCCCTGCACCAGTCGGTCGCCCGGTGGCGACAAATCAACCGGATATGATTTCCTTGTTTGGGGCACTATTTCCTCAGCCTTATGCCTATTTGCATGCTGACGTTCAGGGGGTTGTCCTTGAAATAGGTGGCGGCCTGGCTGCCGTTGTCGAAACAATATCTCAGGGCAGGCTCGGCAAACACGCCGATTTGCGGCAGGAGGTCGAATTGCAATCCCGCGCCGGCCTCGGCCGAGAGTTGCACGCGGTCGCGGGAGATGCTTCCCTCAAGGTCCTCCATGCGCATGCGTGCCTTCACGTTCACGTCCATTTCCCCTCCCGCCACGGCATATACCGTCAGGCGGTTGTATTGCCAGGCCTGCCATGAAATGCGCACCGGCACCCCCACATAATGGTAAAATTTCTCGGTCACCACGTCGGTTGTATTGACCGTTTGCACCAGATCGGTCTGAAGTTTCTGATAAACCACGCCCGTCTGGAGGCTCCACCGCGGGGCCAACGGCAACTCCACCGACAATCCGTATTTCAACGGATAGTGGCATACGGTGTGCTCCATGAACCGGTCGTCGTAAACGGTCGGCATGTCACTCTTGGCCCCGGAAATGCCATCATTGAAGCAATATTTTTCCGAGGCGCAATAGGCCATCAGGTTGGGCCCGCTCATCAAGACCTGTTCCAAGTGACCGGACCTGTCGCCAAAGGTGTTCTGCGCATAGAACGCCAGGGCAACTTTCCCTCTTTTTTTCTCCCGAACAGGGTAAATATCATCATCCGCGACAAGCATGGAAGGCTGATGCCGAGGTGTCGAAATCATCTTATTGTTCTCATTTTCAGAAGCCTTTCCCTCTTGGCTTTTCTCCTCCTCGTGCGGAGCCGGCATGTTGTCGGGCACCTGCGCAACGGGTTCCGTTTCTCCATCTGCCAATTCTTCGCCGGCCGTTGTGGGCAGGGGTTCCGACGGATTTACGGAGCCTCTCCTTCTGACCGTGTTTACGGCCAGGGCGTGCGAGGGAATATCCGACGGACTTTCGACTTGAGGTTCTTCGGCAACAGGTTTTTCCATAACTGATTGCATAGAAACAGGTTCGTTCGATTCCGACAAGGCACCGGCGACCTTGTCAACTTGCGAATTTCTCAAAACCATGGTCCCCCCGCCGATCATCAAGAGCAGCACGGCGGCAGCGGCCATCCGCCGCATCCACACCACCCATGCGGGCCGCTTCGTTGTCGGTCCGGCATTGACGGCACCCTGCACCACCTTTTCCTCTATTTGTTGCCACAAATCAGCGGGAGGTTCCATTTCAAAGCCCTCCATCTGCTTGCGCAATTTCGACTCAAAATCTCCTTCTTTCATTATATATTACCTTTAAGATAATCTTTTATTTTCTTTTGTAACAACTTTTTAGCCCTCAGGTACTGCGATGCCGACGTGCCTTCAGCAATGCCGAGCCTTCGGGCAATTTCCTTGTGCGGCAACTGCTCAAAGACGAACAGGTTGAGCACCGTGCGATAGCCGTCGGGAAGCGAGGCGACCATCGAGGACAACACCTCCGGAGGAATGTTCTGAGGTTCACAGCCGTCATCGTCGGCCACGTCGTGGCTGGGCTGGCCAATGACCACAAGCGACGGGCGTTTTCTCAGGTGGTCGAGTGCCTCGTTGACGGCAATGCGCGTGGCCCACGCCTTGAGCGACCCCTCGCCGCGATACTGGAAGTTGGCAATGTGGGTCAGAATCTTTATGAAAGCATCTTGCAACACGTCGCGCACCTCGTCGCCACCGCCCATATAGCGCATGCAGACCGCCATGAGGTGCCCGCTATAACGTTCGTAGAGGCGCCGCTGCGCTCCGCCGACGTGCCGTCTTATGTCTTCAAGAAGTTCTTGCTCTGTCTCCACTTATATAATTGAAAAACTGGCGGTTATCAACATTCTATCGGGCGGTCAGCCTGAGTGTTTTTTCTTTATTATACAAAGCCTTGGGCAACGACTGGTTGTCAACGGGAACATAGCCGGCCACGCTGAGCATGACGGTCCAGACGGAGAGTTCCAAATTCTTCAAGGCGTAGCACTCCTTTCCAAACACGACGCGCAACACCGCCCTGCGACCGTCGGCCGACACGATGTGGAAGGATAAATCAGGCATCGTCAGGTCGTGGTACTGGCTTGAGGTAGAATACGCATTGGGAGCAGCGACACACATCAACGGGAATGTATTATCTTCGTGCGAGGTGTCAACGCTCCACCCGCTCTCGCCCGTCATGGCCATCCATTCATCGGTAAACCGACGAATGGGCAAATTGCTCAGCATCAGGAGGTTGGGCTGTATGTAGCTGACCATGCCCTGCCCTGCCGGCTCGTCATCGAAAAGCCAAGTGCCGGTCATCACTAGGGTGAGGGCGCCTTTGTTCATATCGTTCATATATTGATTCGGTATATCACTCGAATCTTCGTCTTCATAATCGCTACAACCCGACAACCAGGGCATCAGGACCGACAAGAGGACAAGCCGGGCCAGCAGGCGGAAGGTGGCGGAAGCGTTGTTTGATATTCTATACATAGTCGATTTTGGTGAATTGTATTATTGCTGTTTATTATATAAATGCAAAAGGTGTGGAAATCTTGCATCGAAAAGAGATTTTTATTTTCTTCACCGGTGATTTTTCAATTTTGCACCATGTTCCTCCGGTCTGGGGAATATACTCCGACGCTTGGAAGCGTCGGCTCCTACCTCGTCGGGTCAATAATGGAGATTGAATTCAAAGTCAGACCGCATCGGCACAATCGCGTGTTTTCGGACATACATAAAGTATGTCCCTACGGAAAACAGCGGATGGCAAATTTGCCAGAACAGAAGGCCGGTGAAAATAGCCGCCTACTTTATCATTTTTCATTTATCATTTATAATTTAGCGAAGCGCCATCATTTTGTCAAGATTTTTCAACAATTTTCTCATTCCTCAAATCGTTTGACCGCAAATTTCAAGGAGAAATCTTGAAGATTGAGAGGAGAGATCTTGAAGATTTCTCCCCGAAATTTGCGGTCAAACTCCGGGGCATTTTCAAACCATTGATAATCAACAAGTTATAAAACCAGTCCAAATTGGCCAATTTTGTCAAGATTTTTCATAAATTTTACACCGCTTCCTATCCACCTTCCTGATGCCCGACGAAGGTGGTTTTCCACGACATTTCATCGGCCCGGACAAGATGTTCAAAAGTACCATTTTCTTTGCATGGTGTTGCAAACGGGCCCGAAAGCGGGCGACATTAGGGGAAATATATAAAAATAGGTATAAAAAAGCAACGTGTTATATCGAAAAATCTGCTATCTTTGCAAAGGAATCATGGAAAGCGATGAGAAAAAGCCGTGAACGATTACGAACTATAACAAATAAATAATCAGCTTATGAACACGAATTTCAGAGCCGTCAACCCGATGGCGGCATGGAAGGCGGCCTGTGTCTGCCTGGTGTTGTGCTTTTTCCCGATGACGGGGAGCGCACAACTTTCGACGAATGCCGACAAGTTCCTTGGAAACATCACCACCCGCGGCCAGGTGGACTACGGCAACGAGCCGTTCTGGACCCTGTGGAACCAAATCACTCCCGAGAACGAATCGAAATGGGAGTCGATAGAAGGCCGGGGCCGCGGCGTCTTCAACTGGGGCAGCGACAATGCCTACAACTATGCCAAGCGCCACAATTTCCCGTTCAAGTTCCACTGTCTCATCTGGGGTGCCCAATACCCCTCGTGGCTCAACTCACTGAGCACCGAAGAGCAATACAAGGCCATTGAGGAATGGTTCGATGCCGTGAAGGCCCACTATCCCGACCTGCCCATGATTGACGTAGTGAACGAAGCCGTGGCCGGTCACCAGCCCGCCCCCTACAAGAATGCGCTGGGCGGTGACGGCAAGACGGGCTTCGACTGGATTATCAAGGCTTTTGAAATGGCCCACGAGCGCTGGCCCGATGCCATCCTCATCTACAACGACTACAACACCTTCCAGTGGCAGCGCACTCAGTTCATCGACCTGGTGAGAACCCTGCGCGATGCCGGCGCACCCATCGACGCCTACGGATGCCAGTCGCACGACCTCACCGACATGAACGTCAACGACTTCAAGGCTGCCATGACCGAGATTCAGAATGCGCTGAAGATGCCCATGTACAGCACCGAATACGACATCGGCACCACCAACGACAGTCAGCAATTACAACGCTACAAGGAACAGATTCCCTATATGTGGGAGTCCGACTATTGCGCCGGCATCACCCTTTGGGGCTACATCTACGGCGCCACCTGGACCACCGACGGCAATTCCGGCATCATCAGGAACGGACAGGACCGCCCGGCCATGACGTGGCTGAGGGAATACATGGCCAGCGATGCCGCCAAGAACGCCAAAAGTCCCTTCCCGGGAATGAAGAAAGAGGCATCGGTGTATGTGAAACCCTCATCTATCATCGTCACCAAGGGCGACGATGTACCGGTGACGGTGCGTGCACGGTTAAGCACCAAGACCATCGACCATGTGGATTTCTACGTGAACAACAACCTTGTGAGCACCATGACCGAAGCTCCCTACACAACGAGTTTCAACGCTCCTAATCTGGGGCACTACAATCTGAAAGCCGTGGTGGTGGCCACCGACGGCACAGAGTATGAGCGCCTGTCGGGAGTAACCGCCTACAACCCGCGCCAGCCCTACAAAGGCGTGACCGACCTGCCCGGAACCCTGGAGGCCGAAGACTTCGACTCGGGCGCTGAAGGCATTACGTTCCACGATAGCGACAACAACGACGAAGGAAACACCCACTACCGCTCGGACAACGGTGGCGTGGACATCGTTACCGGCAACAACAGCCATGCCATCGGCTACACCAGCAACGGCGAATGGCTGGAATATACGGTGAATGTTCAGGAAGAGGGCATCTACAGTTACGACGCTTTCGTGTCGTCGGGCGTCACCTCGTCGTCGTTCAGCCTGTCGCTCAACACCGACGAGGGCCTTGTGCAACTCACGCCGACCATTGCCGTGCCCAGCGCCGGGTCCAATAACTGGAGCACCTATTTCGACGTTTACGGACGGCTGCTCGTGCCGCTGAAGGCCGGGCAACAAGTCATTCGCATCAACATCACCGGCAGTAGCTGTAACATCGACAAAATTGTGTTCAACCACGTCAATATCGACAACGACATGCAGGTGGCCGTGAGCACCGACCCCGTGCAGGGCACCGTGAAAGAACCCGTCACCATCAAGGTTGACGCCTCGTCGCCCACCAGCACGATTGCCAACGTGAAAGTCTATGTGAACAACATGCTCCAGAAGACCGTGACCGAGGCACCCTTTGAAGCCACCTACACGCCGAAGGAGAAAGGGTCATATACGATAACGGTATTTGCCACCGATGCAGAAGGCAGGGAGTCGGCACTGAAGACCTACAAACTGACCGTGAACAACAAGCGCATCGCCCACAAGGGCATTGTCAACATTCCCGGCATCTTCGAGAGTGAGAACTTCGACCGGGGTGGTGAGGGCTTCACCTTCCACGATAGCGACAACAACGACGAGGGCGGTGCCAACTACCGCAGCGACAACGAGGGCGTGGACATCATTGCCGCCAACACCGGCTACGGCATCGGCTACACCAGCACCGGCGAATGGCTGGAATATAGCGTCAACGTGACGGAGGCCGGAGAATACACCTGGGAGGCCATCGTTTCATCGGGACTCACCGGCTCGGGCTTCTCCATCGGCCTGGTACAAAACGGGCAGGTGCAGGAACTGGCCAAGGTGTCGGTACCTCAGACGGCAAGCAATAGCTGGGGCACCTACAAAACCGTGAAAGGAAATATCAGCAAGCGATTGGAGGCTGGCCAGCAAATCATCCGCCTCACCATTACCGGCTCTTATTGCAACATCGACAAGGTGGAACTGAAGCTGAAACAGGAAACGGGCATCAGCACAGTGGCCGACGACGGACAAGCCCAGGGCCGCATCTTCAACCTTTCGGGCCAGGAGGTCAACGCTTCCTACAAAGGCATCGTTATCAGCAATGGGAAGAAGATGGTAAGGAAATAATAAGTGAAGAGCTTTTTTAAGTGAAGAGTGAAAAGTGAAGAGTGAAGAATTTGCTGCTGCCATCGCTTAAAAGTGAAGAGTGAAAAGTGAAGAGTGAAGAATTTGCTTCCGCCATTGTTTGAGGCTGATTGCAAATTCTTCACTCTTCACTTTTCACTCTTCACTTAAAAATACTCTTCACTTAAATATACTCATTTAAGGAGCGCATTCTTTTCAATCGTCCAATCCTGACGCTTCAAAATTTCGCAGTTGTCGCCGACGAACATGGCGGCACCTTTCTTGTCGCCCTTCAGCTGCCAGTTGAGCCAGGCAAGGGCCACCAC
This sequence comes from Prevotella sp., assembly GCA_017474515.1. Lineage (GTDB taxonomy): Bacteria > Bacteroidota > Bacteroidia > Bacteroidales > Bacteroidaceae > Prevotella. The sequence continues at coordinate 7,788 of JAFVHN010000111.1, forward strand.
CGAAAATTCTCCGCCATGCGGCTGTCCGTAGGTTCCGCCATGACCCACAGGGTAATTGACGGCACAGGCCGGCACATGGTCAATGCGGTGGAAGTCATCCATGCCGTTGCCATAGGCGATGTCTTTCTCGCCACCGAGGATATAGATGATTGACGAATGGATTTCCTTCAACTTCGACTTCGGCGGCATAGGCATTCCACCGACGGCGCTCGACGCATTCTCATTGTTAAAAAGGCCGCTGTTGCACACCATGAGGGTTTTGATGCGCGGGTCGGCGCAGTTGTAGAGCGTTTGCAAGCCGCCGCACGACATGCCAGCCACGGCAATGTTCTCCAAGTCGATTTTCTGGTAATAAGGAGAATTTTTGTCGGCATTTTGAGCGAATGCCCAGTCGATGGATTCTATCTGCTGCTCGGTGGTTGACATGGGGCCGCGGTATCGTTCATCGTCCATGGGGATGTATCCCGTGGCCAACACGATGTAGCCGTAAGAGGCAATTTCGTTGAGGAACTTGTAGTGCTCATAGGGCGAGTTGGTGCAAGCCCCGTTGCCCCACACCAGGACGGGGAGCGCATTCTTCTTTCCGAAAGGCTTCAGGTCTTGCGGCACGAAAATGGTGTGGGCCGGCAGCGACGCCTCTTCCTTCATGATGGCCTTGTAAGGCCCTTGTCCGCCGTCTTCCACCACGCGCTGTTTCTCTTCGGTTGTAAAACTCATGCATGCGGCACTGGCCATCAGCAACAATGCCGCTCCGAAAAATGTCTTTGCTTTCATAATTGTAATGATTGATAATAAGTAATGAAATGATTTTCAGTGCAAAATTAGATATATTTTCCGAATTACAAGCAACTCGGAGAAAGGAATTTTGTATTCTTAAGAGGAAAGTTGAGAAAAAACTACGAATTATAAGAGTAGAATGATGATTTATGAAAAATTTTTCTTATTTTTGCAGGCGGAAAAGCGTTTCGATGATTTTTGTGGTGGGTTGTGGTTTCTGACGAATCAGCCTGAAGCCCATCATTTATCAATATAAAGGTAGTTTGTTATGGAGCAGAGAATTGTAATTTCAGGAAACTTGCAAAGCGACTTGGCCATGGCCATCGCAGAATGTGAGCACGACCGCATTTTCGTGCTTGCCGACGAAACTACTGCCGTTGCCTGCTGGCCGGCAGTAGAAAATGCCTTGTGCCTGCGAGGAGCAGAGCTGATCACCATTGCCGCCGGCGACGAGCACAAGGGGCTTGAGAGCGTATGCCATGTTTGGGACCAGCTGCAATCGAAAGGGGCCACACGCCACTCGCTGCTCATCAACCTGGGCGGCGGCATGGTCACCGACCTGGGTGGCTTTGCGGCCTCCACCTTCAAGCGCGGCATCAATTTCATCAACATTCCAACCACCCTGTTGGCCATGGTCGATGCCAGCGTGGGCGGAAAGACCGGCATCAACTACGGTGGACTGAAAAATGAGATAGGCACGTTCTGCGATGCCAACATTGTCATTATCAGCACCCGGTGGCTGAAAACCCTCGACCGCGGGAACCTTCTCTCAGGATACGCCGAAATGCTGAAGCACGCGCTTATCAGTGACGAGAAAATGTGGTACGAACATGTCTCCATCGACTTCAACGGCCACCACCTCTACGAAAAATTGCAGCCAATGATTGGCGAAAGCATCAGGGTGAAAGAACGCATTGTTGAGGAAGACCCCCATGAACGCGGGCTAAGGAAAGCCCTCAACCTGGGACATACCGTGGGGCACGCCTTCGAGAGCTTTGCCATGCTGAAGGGCGCACCGGTCCTCCACGGATATGCCGTGGCATGGGGCTTGGCTTGCGAGTTGTGGCTGAGCGCCGTGAAATGCGGATTTCCCACCGACCGCCTCCGGCAGACGGTCAGCTTCATCAAAGAGCACTACGGCTCGCTGGCCATCAACTGCCGCCACTACGACGAACTTCTCTCACTGATGCGCCACGACAAGAAAAACACGTCGGGGAGCATCAACTTCACCCTGCTCGGAGGCATCGGCGACGTGCACATCAACCAAATCATAAGCGACGAGGACATCAAGTCGAGCCTTGACTTCTTTCAGGACAACTTCCTTTAAGAACTAAAAAACCACGTTGAAGGCGAACGACTGCGGCGCGACGGCCACTTGGCAACTACCGCTGCTCTTTTTCAGCAAATGTTTACCAAGGAAATAAGAAAACTCGGTGGAAAGGATGCCGATGGCTGCTCCGGCGCACACATCTTCCCACTCGTGACGGTTACGGCGCAGGCGGTCGGCAGCGGTGACTCCCGCCACGGCATAGCCCGCCACGGAAATCCAAGGCGACACACGGCCGTACTCCTTGTGCAACAAATGGGCACCCGAAAAGGCGAACGAAGTATGCCCCGAAGGGAAGGCGCGGTGGTCGGTGCCGTCGGGACGCTCCTTGCTCACCGACTGTTTCAGGCCATAAGTGACGGCGACTGTAACCAACGTGGAAACTCCGGCATGGAAAAAGAAGTCGCGGGTTGTGCTACGGCTTTCAACGCCACACGCCTTCATGCCCACCGCCGCCGTCAGCGGCACAAAGCGCAGCACGTCGTCAATGCCGTCGCCATGGTAGGCCTTCTGCGCCGACGCCGTTGTTGCACAGAGAAAAATGAAGAAAAAAGCAGCGGCAAGTGTTCGCATCTTCAACTTTTTGCTGCAAAGGTAAGTAAAATAAACTTAATACGGAAATAAAAGGCTTAAAGTCCACAATATTTCACAATAACTCACATTATTATAATAGATTCAGAATGATTTACCAATAAGTAAAGGCTGACAACCTCGTAACTAAATTGGCAGAAAAGCGAACGACAGGGGCTTTGGCATGATGTTTGTAAGTAACATTCTGAATCATTGAACAAAAAAGGGATGAATATGAAGAATCAATTTTCACCAAATGTGTCGCAGGTCTTGGCTTTCAGCCGTGAAGAGGCTGAGCGCCTGTGCAGCCATTCGGTGGGGCCGGAGCATTTGTTGCTCGGGCTGATGAGGGCCAAGAGCGGACCGGTGAGGAAAGCTTTTGACGACTTCGACATCAATTTGCAGATGTTGAAGTCGGCCTTGGAGATGAAAGTGAGGGAGGACGACTTCATAAGCGCCACCACAACCACCGAACTGGTATTGAACGAAAAAGCCAGCAACATATTGAAGCTGGCCGTACTTGAGGCACGGCTGCAGACCAAGCAAATGGTTGACGTGCAGCACCTGCTGCTGGCCATACTGCACGACCAGATGAATAACGGAGCAAAAGAAATACTTGAAACGAACAATATGAACTACGAAGACGTACTGACATATTTCATGCATGACAAAAAACTTGCCGAAACCAAAGACGGCATGAACCTCAGCGACGAGGAAGAAGTGGACGACGAAGACGTGACCGGCAACGAGCAGGGACAAGGTGCCCAGGCTCAGGGAACCGCCGTGCGGCAGAAGAAGGGCGAGGGGAAAACTCCGGTGCTCGACAACTTCAGCACTGACCTCACGCAGGCTGCACTGTTGGGGAAACTCGACCCCGTGGTGGGACGCGAGAAAGAAATTCAACGCGTTACCGAAATCCTCTGCCGCAGGAAAAAGAACAACCCCATCCTCATCGGTGAGCCCGGTGTGGGAAAAAGCGCCATCGTGGAAGGGCTGGCGCAGAGGATTGCCCTCAAGCACACCTCACCCGTACTCTTCAACAAACGGCTGGTGAGCCTCGACATGACCGCCATCGTGGCCGGAACGAAATACAGGGGGCAGTTTGAGGAAAGGCTGAAAGCACTCATCCGCGAACTGGAAACCAATCCCAACATCATTGTCTTCATGGACGAAGTACACACCATTATCGGTGCCGGCGGCGCTCCCGGCTCCATGGATGCCGCAAACATCCTGAAGCCGGCACTGGCCAGGGGCGGCATACAGTGCATCGGTGCCACCACGCTCGACGAGTACCGCAATTCCATTGAGAAGGACGGGGCACTCGAAAGACGTTTCCAGAAAGTCATGGTGGAGCCAACCACTGCAGAGGAAACAACCGAAATACTGCATAACATCAAGGAAAGATATGAGGCCCATCACCACGTTACCTATACCGAAGATGCCATTATGGCGTGTGTCAAACTGACAGAAAGGTATGTGACCGACCGTTTCTTCCCCGACAAGGCCATCGATGCCATGGACGAGGTGGGCTCCAAGGTTCACTTGCAACATGCCAGCATGCCACCGGAAATGGACGAGACCGAAAAGGAACTGGCCGAAGTGAAGGAGAAAAAACAGATGGCCGTGAAAAAACAAAACTTTGAACTGGCTGCCGCTTACCGCGACAAACAGGTGAACCTGGAGGAAAAACTCAGGAACATCCAGAAAGAATGGGAAAAAGGTGATGAAACGTCGCGCGAACAGGTAACAGAAAAAGAAGTGGCCGAAGTGGTGTCAACGATGACGGGCATTCCCGTTCAACGCATGGCGGAAGCCGAAAGCGTAAGACTGAAAAACATGGCCGCCGAACTAAAGTCGGAAGTCATCGCGCAGGATGCCGCCATCGAGAAAATGGTGAAAAGCATTCAGCGCAACCGCATCGGACTGAAAGACCCCAACCACCCCATCGGCGTTTTTATGTTCCTCGGTCCAACTGGCGTGGGCAAAACCTATCTGGCCAAGAAACTCGCCGAGCAGATGTTCGGCAGCGGCGACGCGCTTATTCGCATAGACATGAGCGAATATAGCGAGAGCTTCAACACCTCAAGACTGGTGGGAGCGCCTCCGGGTTATGTGGGATATGAAGAGGGCGGACAACTAACTGAAAGGGTGCGCCGCCACCCCTACTCCATCGTCTTGCTCGACGAAATAGAGAAAGCCCACGGCAATGTGTTCAACATGTTGCTGCAAGTGCTCGACGAAGGCCGACTCACCGACGGCAACGGAAGGCTGGTGGACTTCAGAAACACCGTCATCATCATGACATCCAATGCCGGCACGCGTCAGCTGAAAGAGTTCGGGCGCGGATTGGGCTTCAACGCCTCACACATGGGGCTGGTGGCCAACGAGAAAGACAAGGAATATGCCCGCAGCATCATCCAGAAAAGCCTCAGCAAACAGTTTGCACCGGAATTTCTCAACAGGCTCGACGAAATCATCACCTTCGACCAGTTGGACCTCACGGCTATTAAGAAAATTGTAAACATCGAGTTGAAAGGCCTCTACAAACGGGTGAAAGACCTGGGCTATGACCTGCAGGTGACGGAAGAAGCCAAGGAACTGGTGGCCACTAAGGGCTATGACGTGCAATTTGGTGCAAGGCCACTGAAACGCGCCATTCAGACCTATATCGAGGACGGCGTTTGCGAGAAGTTGCTGGCCGACGAGTTGCAACCGGGCGACACCATTCTTGTGGAAAAACATCCCGAAAAAGAAGAACTGATATTCAGCACGCCACAGCCTGCTGAAGCGTAAAGAACAAACAGACAACAAGCCCGGCTTACAGAAGCGACAACCTTTGTCCCTCCGTGAGCCGGGCTTTTTTGTGTTATAACAGCCACTGCCCTATCGTCCCCCAAGCGTAACTGCCGGGTTTCAAGATAAGGCGAAGAGGCTTTTCTTTCCAAGTAGTACAAAGGGCCACCACGCCTGGCGAAAGCTCGCCTTCCACTTTGAAGGATGTCAGGCGGGCATGATGCAGAATGGCGAATGCCGTGGCACCACCTTCCACCACCATGGTGTGATAAAGGCCAGTGTGAAGTACTTCAATGGCGGCATGAGCCATTATCTCACGAAGACGCACCGCATAGCTGCGTCCCATCACGGGTTTGGAACCGATGGCTATGGCAAAGGAGTTTCCATTTAAGGCATGAAGGGCCAAACTGTTAATCCAACGGTCAGCACAGGCACCATGGAAAACGTCTTCCGGCATTTCAAAAGTAAAGAGCGAAGAGGGAAGATTGAAAAAAGTGCTTCCACAAACCACAAACGTCCCATGTTGCAAGTTGGGAAGAGAGGGCATGGCAGAGCGAGACCGGCAACTTGTAAATACGGAGGAAAGCAAAGCATCGAAAAAGTCGGCACCACCCGCTAAAAGGGTGTCGTTACGGGCTTTCAACAGTTGCACTCGCACATCATCGATTGAAGAAGCATCGGCCACACAAATACCATCTGCAAGGGGTTGCGACAATGAAAGGCAACAACAACCTGGCAGGATGTCGGCAACAAAAGAACTGGTAGCCGGAAATTCAGGGTCATGGCCAAAGGGCGTTTCATTCAGCGGCACTCCGTCAATGGTATAGATGCCGTCCGCCACCCTGCGCCCCTTGGAAGGATTTTGTGGCAACAAAAGAGAAGAAGGCGCATGGAAAATTTCCATGAGCACTGATAACTCCACAACGATATGGCCGCGCAAGGCAGAGTCGGTTTTCTTGAAAAAAAGGAAGGAAGAAAAAGAACTAAGCAAAACGGTCGCCATACGTTTTACCGTGGCCACTGCCTCTTCGTTGGTCATGGAACGGGTGTCGGTGGCGACAATGAGCACGTCAACATCTTCTTTTAATGTGCAATCCACCTCAGAAGACAAGGCATTAAACACCACCCTAAGCCCATGGCGCCAAGCAATGCCGGCCATTTCGGCGGCACCCGTCAGGTCGTCCGCCATAACGACAACCAGCCGCTTTTCTCTCATTTCTTACGATGAAGTGCCATGCGCACGGCATAGCTGATGGAAAGCAGGAGCGCATCGGGAGAGGCCACGCCGCGCCCTGCCACGTCGAAGGCGGTGCCATGGTCCACGCTGACTCGAATGATGGGCAGTCCCAGCGTGATGTTCACGCCCTTTGCCGCCGTCATCTGTCCTGTTTCCTGGTCCCATTGGAAGCCAACCACCTTAAATGGAATGTGCCCTTGGTCGTGATACATGGCCACGCATCCGTCGTATTTCCCGCACCGCGCTTTTGCAAAAAGGGTGTCAGGCGGCACGGGACCTTCCACAATCATTCCTCGCTTCCGTAGTTCCTCTACGGCAGGTGCAATCTCGCGCTCCTCCTCCCATCCGAAGAGTCCTCCGTCGCTGGCATGGGGGTTTAGGCCGGCAATGCCTATGCGTGGCTGCTCAATGCCAAATTGCCGGCAGGCATCGTCAATGAGTTCTGCCACCTCAATGATGCGTGCTTTCTTCACGCGGTCGCAGGCCTCCCTGAGCGACACATGCGTTGACACATGAATGACGCGCAGGAAGTCGTCGGCCAGCAGCATGGCGTATTTCTTGGTATGGGTGAAATGGGCATAGATTTCGGTATGTCCGTCGAAATGATGTCCGGCCAGATGGAGGGCTTCCTTGTTGAGTGGAGCCGTCACCGTGGCATCCACTTCGCCGCTCATGGCCAGTTCAATGGCTTTCACCACACTCACGAATGCGGCATTTCCGCATTGTGCCTGCACTTGTCCTGGCACGAACGTTGTCATATCAACACAGTCGAGATGGAGCACATCAATGGTGCCATGCTCAAAACGTGCCTCATCCACGCTGGCAATGGAACGCACATTCAACGGGGCGTTCATCATCTCCACCGCCCACTGCATCACCCGGGCGTCACCGGTGACCAGAGGACGACACACTTGGTAAGTAGAAGCCAACGACAGGGACTTCACAATGATTTCCGGGCCGATGCCGGCCGGGTCGCCCATGGTAATTGCTATGATTGGGAGCATTTTTATCTCATTTTTAAGACCATGTCCCCCTCACTTTAAATGTACTCGGAGTGAGGGAGGCGGCCTTTATTTATTCTTATTTCTTTTCCTTTCTTCTAAATAGCCATACACGGTAAGTTCCTTGTCGGCAAGGGGCGTGTTGAAAAACAGGCTGGCCACATAGCCCACAATGAGCACGATGAGATGGCTGTAAACACCGAGCATGTATTTATGATGTGTGAAATTCCAGCCTCCCAGGTCGAGCAGCAGCTCTTTCTCACCCGAAGATGTTTCAAAACGGCTTGATGTCAGCACGGCGTAGGCGGTGAAAAGAACGGCGGCGGCAATGCCGATATAAAGCCCCTGCCAGTTGGCACGCCGCGAGAAAAGGCCGAGCAGGAAAATGCCCACGATGCCCGCCGACACGATGGCATAGAGGCCGAACAGCGTGCCGAGCACCCCTTCGCCGCCCCACGCCACGTAGAGCAGGGCGATGAATATGCTGAGAACGCCGATGATGAGCACTGCCAACCTGCCCACGCGCAATTTCTGCTTGTCGGTGGCATTTTTCTTGAAACGCCCATAGTAGTCTTCCACCACAATGGCCGAGATGCAGTTCACGTCGCTGTCAATAGACGAAATGGCCCCTGCCACCAGCGCAGCAATAATCAGTCCCGTGATGCCCACCGGCAGCTCGGTAGCAATGAAGAAGGGGAACACCTCGTCGCTCTTGATGCCCTCGGGCAACAGGCCACTGTTCACCTTATAATATACGAAGAGACAGGTTCCCACGAACATGAAAAGAGCCCATGCGGGAACGCTCATCAGCACACCCATATAGGTGGCACGCTTGGCGCTCTTCTCGTCTTTGGCCGCCAGATAGCGCTGCACCATGCTCTGGTCGGTGCCGTATTTCTGTACGGCGTAGAAGATGCCGTTCAGCACCAGCACGATAAACGTCAACTGCGTGAGGTCCCAGTCATAGGGCCCGAAGTCTATCTTGTCGTATTCCGCAGCCACGCTAAAGATGGTTGACGGCCCGCCGTCGGTCAGCCAGAACAGCATGCCCACCGTAAGACAACCGCCCAGTATGAGCAGGAAGCCCTGCACCACGTCCATCCAGATGATGGCTTCCATGCCGCCGAGATAGGTCAGCAGGATGACCACCAAGCCAATGAAAACAATGATATAGGTTATCCTGATGCCGGTAAAGGTGGCCATGGCAATGCCCATAAGGTAGAGGATGGTGCCCATCTTGGAGAAATGCTCCAGGACGAAGGCCACCGAGCTATAGAAACGTGCGAAGGCACCGAATCGCCGCTCAAAATACTCGTAGGTGCTCAGCCGTATCACCCTGCGGAACAGTGGCACTATAAACCACACCATGCCAAGGAGCACAATGGGCACCATAAGCCCCTGCACCAGCAGAATCCAGTTGCCCGCAAAAGCGGCACCGGGATAAGCCAGGAAGGTGACGCTGCTGATGATGGTGGCAAACATCGACATGCCCACCGCCCAAGCCGGCACGTTGCCGTTGGCGGCATAATAGCTCTCGGTGGAGTTCTGCTTGCGCGAGAACCATACGCCCACCGCCACGGCAGCCACTAACGACAATACCACAATGGTGTGGTCTATCCAATGCAGGCCGCCACTCATAATTTCATTATTCATTTTCGGGAGTTTGGAGGGGAATTAGGAATGAGGAATGAGGAATGAGGAGTTAGGAATCAAACTTTTGGAAATTCCTCATTCATAATTCATAATTCCTGATTTTCAAAATCACTTCTTCCGCTTTATCGTCGGAAAGACGGGTCAGCGGCGGCAACATATAGTCCTCGCACATTCCCTTGGCCTTCATGATGACCTTCAGGGCGGCGATCGACTCACCGAGGGTGAAGCCCGAAAGATATGCCTGCGACATGTCCATCACTTCCTTTTGTTTGTTCTCCGCAGCCTCGAAATCGTGTGCAATGCCGGCGCAATACAGTTCTTCGCATTTCTTGGGAGTGAAGTTGCCGGCACTGGGCACAATGCCGTCGGCACCCAAGCGGAGGGCGGCAGTGCTGTTCACCGTGCAACCGCAGAAATAGGCGAAATCCTCGCGGTCGGCAAAAAGCCGCAGGGCTTCCTCCATCCTCGGAATGTTGTTCTCTGAGTCCTTCATTCCCACGATGTTGAGATGATGGCTCAGCTTTTCCACCACGTCCAGGGGAATGCTCATGTGAGTGGTGATGTCAATGTTGTAGAGCATGAGGGGCACGCGCAGGAAGTCGGCCAAGTTCTTGTAATACTCATACATCTGTGCCGGCGTAAGCAGATAATAGGAAGGCAGTGTGGCGGCCACCACATCGGCTCCAGCAGCCTCATACCTGCGAGCGGTGGCAAACTGTTCAGAAACGCAGTTACCCGCCAGCCCGGCATAAATGGTCTGACCGGGAGCGGCAGCCTCGCGAGCGGCCTCTATGAGTACCACGCCCTGGTCGGCACTCACCGAGTTGCCCTCGCCGTTGGTGCCCATCAGCAGGGGCGACACATCATAGCGTGCAAAGTCGTTCATAATTTTCTTCACCGCCTCGCGGTCGATGTTGCAGTCGGCATCCACGGGCGTCACCATGGGCACCACAACACCGTGATACTTCTTTAAATTCATATTTTTTCGTTGTTTGGGAGATTAGTTGTATGGGGAATTGAGTGTTCGGGAGATTGGCCGTTTGACCGCCCCCACGGACACTTTTCCCTTTTCATTATAATGACTCGCAACCGCCAATAATGTAACCATCCAAAATTAAAGGTGGGTGATAAAAAACTCATGCTTATAGATAGTTGTGCCCGCCTCGACCTGCTTCTTCGCAAAGGTTGGAGGGGAAAGGGAGAAAAGTAAGGCGCAAAAGTTTGCGGTCTCGGTTTTTTATCTTAATTTTGCAACGACATTCTAAAAACCCTGTTATTTATGAAAAAGTTCTTATTATCATTAGTAACCGTGGTGGCCATCACTTCGGGCTACGCACAGAAAAATCTTGTACTCTACTATTCGGAAACAGGAACGACAAAGACTGTTGCCGAGGAAATTCAGAAACAGCTCGGCGCCGACATCGAGGTCATTGAGGCCGTGGAGCCTTACACCGGCAATTTCCAGGAAACCATGCAACGCGGACAGCGCGAGAGGCAGAGCGGACAGACGCCGGCCCTGAAACCGCTGAAGAAAAAGATTGCCGACTACGATGTCATCTTCCTCGGCTATCCCATCTGGTTCGGCACCTACGCCATGCCCATTGCCACGCTGGTCAAGGAAAACGACTTCGCCGGCAAGACCGTCATACCGTTCTGCACTTTCGGCAGCGGAGGGCTGAACACCTCCACGGAGGCACTGAGGAAAGCGCTGCCGAAGGCCAACATCCGGGAGGGCTACGGCGTGCGCACAGCACGGGTGAAAGCAGTGGAAAAAGAACTCGACCGCTTCTTGAAAGAGAACGGCTACAAGAAAGGAAAGGTAGAAAAATTGCCCGATTACTCCGAGCAAGTGCCGGTGACCGACGAGGACAAAGTACTTTTCAACGAAGCCTGCTCAAGCTATCAGTTCCCGTTGGGCACCCCGAAGACGGTTGGCAAGCGTTCCACACCATACGGCACCGACTATAAGTTCACGGTGAGCAGCAGGGGCATGGACGGAAAAGAGGCCACTTCCACCATCTTCGTAACCATAGAAAACACCGCCGGAGCCAAGCCCGAATTTACTCAAGTGGTCAGATGATTTTAAAGTGAAGAGTGAAAAGTGAAGAGTGAAGAATTTGCTTCCGCCTTTTAAGTGAAAAGTGAAAAGTGAAGAGTGAAGAATTTGCTGCCGCCTTTTAAGTGAAAAGTGAAAAGTGAAGAGTGAAGAATTTGCTGCCGCCTTTTAAGTGAAGAGTGAAAAGTGAAGAGTGAAGAATTTGCTGCCGCCTTTTAAGTGAAAAGTGAAGAGTGAAGAATTTGTGTCGATTATCAGATGGCGGCAGCAAATTCTTCACTCTTCATTCTTCACTCTTCACTTAAAAAGCGGCAGCAAATTCTTCACGCTTCATTCTTCACTCTTCACTTAAAAAGGCTCTTCACTTTTTATAGGTGTCGCGAAATGGTTTTCGCAATGATTTCAAGGTAATGGGCATCGGTGGCATCGAATGTTGAAAGTTCCTTGCTATCGATATCGAGCACGGCTTTCACATTTCCCATATCATCAAATACCGGCACCACAATTTCCGACCTCGACAGGCTGCTGCAAGCAATATGCCCGGGGAATTGCTCCACGTCGGGCACCACAATGGTTTGTTTGCGCTCATAGGCCGTGCCGCACACGCCCTTGCCGTGGGGAATGGTGTAGCAAGCCACGGAGCCTTGAAACGGTCCCAATTTAAGCATATTGTCTTTTTCAACATAGAAGCCGGTCCAGAAAAAGCCCATGGTTTCGTGAATGGCGGCACTGACGTTTGCCATGAGGGAAACGCTGTTGTCGCATCCCTCGACAAGACATTCCACCTGTTTGACCAGGAGGCCGTATTTCTCTTCTTTCGACATTAGTATAATCTATTTATTATTAGGGAAATATGTCCGTTTACTTCAACTTTTCCACGATGTTTCTTCCTTGCCTGTAGATGTCCTCCCGCATGATGTTGATGTCGTTGAAAAACTCGCTCATGGCCGTCTGCATCATGTTGGGTTTCCGCTTGCTTTTGTCGGCATTGGGGTTCACCACCACGCGGATGCCTTTCTCCACAAGCCTCACGTCGATTTCCTTTCCCGCCATCACGGGGTCGCCGTCATAGTGAATGAGCCCCGGATTTTCGCGGGTGATGTGTATGTGCCTGGTCCTGAACGACTTGATTTTCTGGTTCTTGTCGAGCGTCTTGCTCATCATCTCGATGGCCACCTGCGGGGCTTCAATCATGCTGAAAGGCTCCATCACGATAACGTCGAGCAATCCGTCGCTCATCGATGCTTGCGGGGCTATATAGGCGTTGTTGCCATATTGCGAGGCGTTGGCACAGGAAATGAGGAACGCCTTGAACACCTCCGTACCGTTCTCATCCTCAATGGTATAGGTTTCGGGCTTATAGGAAAGGCCTTCGCGCAACACATTCTCCACGTATGAGATGGGCCCGCGCTTTCCGGCCTCGGCAAACTTCATGCTGATGAAGGCATCGAAGCCCATGCCGCAAGTGCAGAAGAAAGGATTGTCGTTGATGATGCCATAGTCCAGCTGGTGAACCTCACACTGGTTGATGATGCCGATGCTGCCTTTCACGTCCAACGGTATCATCAAATGGCGCGCCAGGCCATTGCCACTGCCACAGGGCACGATGGCCAGGGCCGTCTGCGAACCCACGATGGCGCGCGCCACCTCGTTCACCGTGCCGTCGCCTCCCACCGCGGCCACCACGCTGGTGCCACGTTCTCTTTCGGTAGCGGCAATCTCGGCGGCATGGCCGGCATGAAGGGTCTCAATGATTTCATAATCAAACACATCATGGTCGAGCACCTCCTCAATGACCTTGGGGATGCCGGCCTTTTTCACCGTTCCAGAAATGGGGTTAAGGATAAACGCTATTCGTTTCTTGTCTGCCATATCTTTTGCAAATATAGGCATATTTTCCGAATTATAAGCCAGTTGGACAAAGAAATTAAGTTTTCTTTAGAGAAAAGAGGAACAAGAGCCAACGCTTACAAACTTTGGCTCCTACGGGAGTGTATGAAAAAACAGAAACCACACTTTTTATACAAAAATCAGGTGGATAACAAGGCGTATAGAAATTATGAAAAATCTTGACAAATTAAACAAAAAACAAGGCGTTTTCTAACTAGTTGAAAATCAGATGGTTTAAAAACGCTGCAAGTTTGACCGCAAATCTCGGGGAGAAATCTTCAAGATCTCTCCTCTCAATCTTCAAGATTTCTCCTTGAAATTTGCGGTCAAACCTTTCCCATGGTAAATGACAGCTTGAAAAATCTTGACAAATCGCCGTTTCTGCAAATGAATATTTATTCACCATCCTCAAGAGATACGACTCCGTCAGCCGGCAGAACATTTAGGGAAGGTCATGAAAAAAGCCCGTGAACGAGTTTGTTCGCGGGCTTCCTATATAAATATAAAGATGTCATCTGATGCGGTCCATCGATTTTACCAGTGCTTCGTCGGCAAGAACGCCGCGGCGGGCCAGCCAATACATAATGAAGGCCAAGGGAACGAGGAAAGCGGTCCAATGGATGTGGAAGGTCTGTGCGCCGTCTTTTCCCAGACTGTAGGCCAGCCATCCAAAGTAGCACATCCATGCCAGGAGGAGGAACATGTTCAACAGGCAGAGCCTGGCCTGAAGCATGCGGTTCTTGAAAGTGGCAATGGCGGCCACGGCAACCGGGCAGCTGATGAGCAGAATGGCAAACAACGGCCACGGCGTGAAAGAGCGGGCACCCTCGCCAGTCTCAATCCACAGGTTGAAGACCGCTGACCCTATGCCCATGCCCACAGGTTGCAGGCTGGCAACGGGCTGGCAGAGACATACAACGCTGAGAATGATGGCCAGAAGAAGGAAGATGGTCTGCTTGCGCTGTATCATGACTGCTCCTTGCTGGGGTCGCGGAAATAGACGTTGCCCTCGATGAACTCTTGGGTGGCGAGGAGCGATGCCTTGGGAAGTTTCTCGTAATAGCGCGAGATTTCTATCTGCTCGCGGTTCTCAAACACCTCTTCGAGGGTGTCGTTATAGGATGCGAACTCGGCAAGCTTCTTGCTGAGGTCCTGCTTGATTTCCACTGAAATCTGGTTGGCACGCTTGGCAATGATGGCCACACTCTCATAGATGTTGCCGGTGTCCTTGCAAAGGTCCATGATGTTGCGTGTTACGGTGTTTACCGGTGCTTTTGACTTCTTGTAATCCATTTTCTATAATATCTAAATTGTTTGTTTTCAGTCTTCATTCATCTTTTCGCCCAGTGCTTTCTTGCATTGTGCAATGTACTTCTCGGCGGTGGTGCGGTCCTTGCTATCGGGAAATTCGTTGATGAAACCGTAGCATTCGTCCTCGGCGTCGCGGAAACGGTCCTCGCGCTTTTCCTCAACGCTCTGCTGGGCCAGTTCGAACTTGCTCTTCATGATGAGGAGCGAGAAATCCTCGCGCATGGAGGTGTAGGGATAATCTTTCAAGGCGTTTTGCGCCGTGATGATGCAGGCCTCGTAGTTGGAACCGCCATTGGTGCAGTTGCCGAAATACGGGCCCAGGTTATAATAGAGCTGTGCCGAAAGGAGTTCTTTCTTCACCAACTTGTCTTGCAGGGTGTAGAGCCGCTGCTGGGCCTGGTGTTTCAACGAGGCGTCGGGGTAACGGTCGAGAAAGTCCTGAAAAGCGGAAATGGCCAGGATGGTGGGACTCTGGTCGAGGCGCGGTTCCGGCGTGCTCATGTAAAGGCTCTCGCCGGTATAGTAGGAAGCCATTTCGGCATAAATGCCTTTGGGATACGACTGCACATATTTCTTGAACCATGTGGAGGCCGTCTCAAAATCGTAGTTGCAATATTCGGCCATGGCCAGCATGTAGAGGCACTCCTGACCGTTGTCGGTGCCTTTCATGATGGTGACAAGTTCCTGAAGAAGGGTGATGGCTTGGTTGTATTTGCCATTGGCGAAACACTCCTTGGCAAATTCATACTTGTATTCATAATCCGTGGATTTATAGACGGCGTTGAACTCTTTGGCACAACCCGACAATAAACCCGCTAAGCAAGTAAGAAGCAGAAAATAGTGGATTTTCTTCATATCAAGGTGCAAAGTTAGCCAAATTCCATGAATTACAAAGCATGGATGACGTTTTTTTGCGAAAAATGGCCACTAATTAGGTTATTTTTAGTAATTTTGCAAATTACAAAGAACTGGAAACGCCATTTTAGGCAACAAAAAGAAATCAGAAAGGCATAAAAAGTGAAAAAGGTTGTTGGGTTATGGATTTTAAACTGACATCGAAATACCACCCCACCGGCGACCAGCCCGAGGCCATTGCGCAGCTGACCGCCGGACTGAGGAACGGCGACAAGTCGCAGGTGCTGCTGGGTGTCACCGGGTCGGGAAAGACGTTTACCATTGCCAATGTCATTGCCAATGTCAACCGGCCCACACTCATCTTGAGCCATAACAAAACGCTTGCGGCGCAACTCTACGAGGAAATGAAAGGCTTTTTCCCGGAAAATGCCGTCGAATATTATGTCAGCTATTACGATTATTATCAGCCCGAGGCCTATTTGCCCCAGACCGACACCTATATAGAGAAAGACCTCGCCATCAACGACGAAATAGACCGGCTGAGGCTTTCGGCGGTGTCGTCGCTGCTCTCGGGAAGGAAAGACGTGGTGGTGGTGTCGTCGGTGTCGTGCATCTACGGAATGGGAGGGCCCACGGCCATGGCCAACAGCATTATTTCGATAAAAAAAGGGCAGACGCTTAGCCGCAACATGTTCCTAAGACAACTCGTGGAAGCGCTTTATGTTAGAAACGACATTGAATTGAAGCGAGGAAACTTCAGGGTGAAAGGCGACACCGTGGACATCTTCATGGCTTATAGCGAAAACGTGCTGAGGATTACATGGTGGGACGACGAGATTGACGACATCGAGGAGATAGATAGCGTGAACTACACGACGATGGCAAAATTTGAAGAATATCAGATTTATCCTGCCAACCTCTTCGTGACCAGCAAAGAACAGACCGAGGGCGCCATCAGGGCCATTCAAGATGACCTGGTAAAGCAAATTGACTACTTCAATGAAATAGGCGAACCCATTAAGGCACAGCGGATTAAGGAGCGCGTGGAATATGACATTGAAATGATAAGGGAACTCGGCCACTGCTCGGGAATAGAAAACTACTCAAGGTATTTCGACGGCCGAAGCGCGGGACAAAGGCCCTATTGCCTGTTCGACTTCTTTCCCGACGATTACCTGTTGGTAATTGACGAAAGCCATGTCAGCGTGCCGCAAATCAGTGCCATGTACGGGGGCGACAGGGCCAGGAAGACCAACCTCGTGGAATATGGTTTCCGCCTGCCCGCCGCTTTCGACAACAGGCCGCTGAAATTTGAAGAGTTTCAGCAGATGATCAACCAGGTCATCTACGTCTCGGCAACACCCGCCGACTACGAGTTGCGCGAAAGCGAAGGGGTGGTTGTGGAACAGGTGATTAGGCCCACCGGACTGCTCGACCCGGAAATAGAAGTAAGGCCGAGCGTCAACCAGATAGACGACCTGATGGAAGAAATTTTGGTGCGGACGGAAAACGACGAGCGCGTGCTCGTTACGACACTTACGAAACGAATGGCCGAGGAACTGACCGAATACCTGCTCAACAACGGCGTAAGGGCCAACTATATCCACAGCGACGTGGCCACGCTCGACAGGGTGAAAATCATGGCCGACCTGAGGGCGGGAACATTCGACGTGCTGGTGGGCGTCAACCTTCTCAGGGAGGGCCTCGACCTGCCCGAAGTGTCGCTGGTGGCCATCCTCGATGCCGACAAGGAAGGGTTCCTGCGCAGTCACCGCTCCCTTACACAAACGGCGGGAAGGGCGGCAAGAAATGTAAACGGAAAAGTCATCATGTATGCCGACACCATCACACAAAGCATGCAGATGACCATTGACGAAACGCTTCGAAGAAGGGCGAAGCAGCTGAAATACAACGAGGATCACGGCATTACACCGCAACAGATTATAAAGGACATCAGGCAAGACGGACTCGGTCACCGCCCCGGCGACGGCACTCAGAAGAAACAATCTGCCACCACCTACAGGCCATACATAGAGCCCGAGAATGTGGACATGGCCGCCGACCCCATCGTAAAGCAGATGAGCCGGGAACAGCTGGAAAAGAGCATTGCCGACACCACGGCATTGATGAAGCAGGCCGCCAAGAACCTCGACTTCCTTCAGGCCGCACAATACCGCGACGAAATCATCAGAATGCAGGACCTGCTAAAAGAAAAATGATGAGGGGGTAAACAAAACAAGGGGACAAAAGCCCCCTTGTTTTCTTGAAATTGTTATCTTAAACGGAATTAGCTCCATCTTAAACATCCTGGTACAGGAAGCGCTTGATGCTCTTCTTGGGAGTTTTCTCAAATTCTTCCTCATGGAGTCGCACGCTGGAAATCTTGCTATAAGAAGGCAGTTCCTGGTTGATTTCCACCCTGTTCTGTTCCATAATTTTTTCAAGGTCGTCGGAATTCAGACCAAGATTGCGCGCTTCTTCGTAGTCGGGGTGAACGAGCGCCACCAACTTGTCTTCTTTCTGTATGACAATGCTTTCCACCACCATGGCCATAGAGTTGAGTTTGTCCTCTATTTCCTCGGGGTAGATGTTCTGCCCATTGGCTCCGAGAAGCATGTTCTTAGATCGTCCTTTTATGAAGACATTGCCCTCGGCGTCCATGGTGCCAAGGTCGCCGGTGTGATACCAACCCTCGTTGTCGAGGGTCGTTCTTGTGGCCTCCTCGTTCTTGTAGTAGCCAAGCATCACGTTCAATCCCCTTGCCAAAATCTCTCCGGGCACATTCTCGGGGTCGGGGCTGTCTATCTTCACCTCCATGTGTACAACGGCTTTTCCGCACGAACCCGGCATGAAATTCTTGTAGTCCTCATAGCAGATGATGGGCGCACACTCCGTGGCACCATAGCCCACGGTATAGGGGAAATTGATGCGGTGCAGGAACGATTCCACCTCCTGGTTGAATGCGGCCCCACCAATGATGACCTCATAGAAATTGCCTCCGAACGCCTTGACCACCTGCTCGCAAATGCGCTCGCGCACCCTCATGTTGATGACGGGCATATTGAGCAACAGGCGCATGCGGTTGTTCTGAATCTTGGGGAAGACTTTCTTGCGGATGATTTTTTCGATGATAAGGGGAACGGCAATGATAATGGCGGGCTTGATGTCGGCAAAGGCCTGTGCGATGATGGCCGGAGAAGGCACTCGGGTGAGATAGAACACATGGCAGCCGGAACAAAATTCAAAGATGAATTCAAAGGCCATGCCATACATGTGTGCCATTGGCAATATGCTGAGCGTATTGTTTCCGCGCTTAATTTCCTTTCCCAGCACTGAGCAGGCAAAATCGTAGTTGCTCCATAATGCGCGGTAAGGAATCATCACGCCTTTTGAAAATCCCGTCGTGCCGCTGGTATAGTTGATAAGCGCCAAACCGTTGGGGTCTTCGTCGGTAAACCAGTTCACATGCTCCTTCCGGAAATATTTGGGGTATTTTCTTCCGAACATCTCGTTGAGATGCTCGCGGGCATAGGTCAGCCGGTCGGTTCTCGACAACACCAGGCTATAGTCGGGAATGTAGATAATTCCCTCCAACCCCGGCATCTTGGCAGGGTCGATGGTGGTGGCCACCACGTCGCCCACAAAGAGCAGCTTTGCACCACTGTGGTTGACGATGTTATGAATCTGGTCGGCCACAAACTCATGAAGAATGGGCACGGCAACCGCACCATAGGTGAGCGTGGCCAGAAAAGCCGTGGCCCAATGGGCACTGTTGCGCCCGCAGAGGGCTATCTTGTCGCCTTTTTTCACACCGCTGTTCTCGAACATGATGTGAAGTTTCTCTATTTTTCTCGCAACGTCGTGATACTGAAGGGTGGCTCCCCGATAATCGGTCAGTGCATCAAAATCCCAGTTATCAACAATGCTTTTCTGTATGATGGCAATAAAACTCGGTACTTTTTCCATTGCACAATAATGAAAATTTTGTGCAAAGATAACACTTCTTTGCGCATTTGCAAAAAAAATGTGCAATTTTTTTCATCTTAAAGGCGAAAAAGCATGGGAAAAGGGACTTTATGGGAAGCAAACAGGCAGACAAATCATTATTTTGCGTCTTTTAAAAGGATTTGTCAATCATTTGAATTATGTCGATTTCTTTCATTTACCCCCAAAATCGGCCATTTGAAAGCTGAGCCATGGATTATGGTCGCCTTGTGACCGATTTGAATTTACTCTTTATCTTGCGACGGATTGTGGAATGGGTAAAAATGGTAAAAGATTTTGACAAAATACACAGTTTTAACAATCATCTTGTAATTTATTGAATTTCAATGGTTTGCAAATCGACTTTGGTTTGACCGCAAATTTCGGGGAGAAAAATGGCAGTTTGAGAGGAGAGATTTGGCAAATCTCTCCCCGCAATTTGCGGTCAAACCTTCTGGAGCAACCCAAAAACCATGAAAAATCTTGACAAAAAAAAGGGGCTCTTGCGCAAAGCCCGTTATCAAATTGTTATGAAGAAAGCTACGAAAACAACCATCCTAACGACCGATTGGAAAAAAACAACCGTGCTCATTACTGAAATGGGCACGGTTGTTTTTAAAAACGATTTGATGTGTTCAGCTGCAGGCGGCACTGTGAAGGATTTCGCCGATAGTGGGGTGAATGTGTGTGATGTCGGCGAGTTGCTGCAGTGTTGTTTGCCGGCAGATGAGTGCCGCCACCTCCTGAATAATGTCGGCAGAATGACTGCCACAAGCGTGGCAACTGATGATGGTGCCGTCGGGCCGGGCAAGGAGCTTGAGCATGCCGTCTGACTGTCCAGTGGCCAGTGCGCGGCCATTGGCCCTCCAGTAGGCTTTCTTACAAATGTAGTCGATGCCTTGTGCTTTGCATTGTTCCTCAGAAGGTCCCACTGCCGCAGCCTCGGGATTGGTGAAGATGGCAGCTGGCATGGGAGCAGGCAGCAGCACCTCCTCTTTTAGAATATGCCTCACGGCAGCTACGGCCTGCTGCTCCGCGGCATGGGCGAGCATGTGATGGGTGTTGACGTCGCCGATGGCATAGATGCCACTGACGGCTGTCTCACAGGTAGCACTGTCTGCGACGATGCCGCGTTTAGCATCCCACGTTAAGCCGGCATTGTCAAGGCCAGGACTGAAGCGCGGTTTCCTTCCCACGGCCATGAGCACTTTAGCAACTTGCAGCGTTTCTTCCTTGCCCTTGCGGGTGTAAGTAACGGTGCCGTCGCCGATGGCGGTGACAGCGGCTTGCATGATGAAAGTAATGCCGCGCTGTGCAAGAATTTTCCTAAGCCGCCGCGCTATGTCATCGTCGATGGCGGGAAGACATTCCTTCAAGTATTCCACGACGGTGACTTCCACACCGAGGGCGTTGTAGATGCTTGCGAACTCCATGCCGATGACTCCGGCCCCGATGATACAGAGCGACAGGGGCAGGGTGTCTTCAGAAAGAAGTTGGGTGGAGTCCACCACCATATCGTGGCCCGTGACAGGCAGAGGAAGGGTGTTGTTCTCAGAGCCTGTGGCAATAATGATGTTGGGGGCTGTGTATTCCTGCCCCGTGCTCTCGGCCACCACGGTGTGGTTGTCGCGAAGCAGGGCGCGGTCCCTTACAAGCGTGATACCAGGCCTGGCGAGCATGGTTTCCAGCCCCTGCCTCAGCTGAGCCGTCACGGCATCCTTCCTGGCCACGATGGCCTTGAAATCAATGTCGAAAGCGAGGTTGGCAATGCCAGCCGGCTGTTGGCGCAACTGCTGTATGAGCTCAGCGTCGTGGGCATAGCACTTCGTGGGAATGCAACCGTGATTGAGGCATGTGCCTCCAAGCTGGTCTTTCTCAAAGATGACGACCTGCAAGCCATTGCGTGCGGCATAGTCGGCTGCACGGCAACCGCCGGGACCAGCACCTATTATAATAATGTCGGCCATTTTTACTTCGTTGTTTAGAAAAAGTTGGAAAACGCTTGCGAAGATTTATCGCAAGCGATTATCACTTTTCATTTACATATTTCACTACCGGATGCCTGGCGGCGAGCACGTCGTCCACCCGTCCGGCTGGCGTGCGCCGCGGAGCCTCCTTCAGGGCATCGGGATTCGTTATGGCCTCTTCCGCTATTCTCCGCATGACGCCGATGAAGCTGTCGATAGTCTCCTTGCTCTCGTTCTCCGTGGGCTCTATCATCATGCTCTCATGGAAAAGCAAAGGGAAATAGATGGTTGGTGCATGATAGCCTTCGTCGAGCAACCGCTTGGCAATGTCCATCGTGGTGACGTGCGTTGATTTGTCTTTCAGCCCGTCGAACACAAATTCATGCTTGCAGAGTCCCTCAATGGGCAACAGGTAAAGGTCCTTGAGGCTTTCCTTGATATAATTGGCATTGAGCGTGGCCAGGGGGCCGACCATCTTTATGTTCTCCTTGCCAAGCGAAAGGATGTAAGCAAAAGCCTTGAGCACCACGGAGAAATTGCCGAAGAATGCCCCCACGCTGCCGAGCGCTTCGTCGCCGTCGGTATTTACAAAGAGGCGACCGGCCTTGTCCTTCTCCACGCGGGGAACGGGCAGGAATCTCTCCAGTCCTTTCCTTACTCCAACAGGACCCGAACCGGGACCGCCGCCGCCATGAGGCGTTGCAAATGTCTTGTGGAGGTTGATGTGCATGACGTCAAAGCCCATGTCGCCAGGACGACATACACCCAACATGGGGTTGAGATTGGCACCGTCGTAGTACATCAGCGCGCCACATCCATGAACGATTTTCTCTATCTCGGGAATATTCTTCTCAAAGAGTCCGAGGGTGTTGGGATTGGTCATCATAATGGCCGCCACCTCGTCGGGAAACCTGTCCACTACGGCGCGAAGGTCGTCAAGGTCGACAAGGCCGTCGGCGCCGCTCTTCACCTCCACCACGTCGAGTCCGCAGACGGCTGCCGAAGCAGGGTTGGTGCCATGGGCTGAGTCGGGAATGATGACCTTGGTGCGGCAGTCGTCATGGCGGCTGCGGTGATAGGAACGTATGACCATGAGGCCCGTCAGTTCACCATGTGCACCGGCAAAGGGATTAAGGGTGAAGGTTTCCATCCCCGTGATGGCAGCAAGCATCTGTTGCATGGCGTCATAAACCTTCAGGGCACCTTGGCAGGTGTGGGCGGGCTGCAATGGATGCAGGGCGGTGAAGGCCGGCATGGCAGCCACCTCCTCATTGATGAGGGGGTTATATTTCATTGTACAGCTGCCCAGGGGGTAGAAACCGTTGAAGACGCCAAAGTTGTTCTGGCTGTGGTTGGTGTAGTGTCTCACCACTGTCATCTCGTCGCATTCAGGCAGGGAGGGTTGCTCACGACGTAACAACTCCGGAGGAAGTTCTTTTGTGGAATGTCCGCCATAACGGTTGTTGGGCAGT
This sequence comes from Prevotella sp., assembly GCA_017474515.1. GTDB lineage: Bacteria > Bacteroidota > Bacteroidia > Bacteroidales > Bacteroidaceae > Prevotella. The sequence continues at coordinate 30,681 of JAFVHN010000111.1, forward strand.
GAATAGCCGCGGCGACCGGGGCGTGACAATTCAAAAATCAGGTTGCCGTATAGTTTGTTGTTCATTTGTTCAACTGTTTTTAGAATTTACCTTTTCACTCACAATCCCCGGATGATTTCGACCAGGCGGTCGGTTTCTTCCTTCGTCCTCTTTTCAGTAACGGCAAACATGACGGTGTGGTCCGACACCTTCACCCCGGCCATAAATCCGTGCTGGGCACAAATGCGTTGCAAAGCGTCGATGTCGCCATCGTAATCGAGGCAGAACTCATTGAAGAAAGGCTTCCGCCAGGTCATCCTGAACTTGCCGGTCTTGAGGAGTTCGTCACAGAGGTAATGGGCACCTTGGTAAGAGAGTTCAGCGGCCTCCTGAAGCCCCTGCTTTCCCATGAGTGCCATATAAACGGTGACGAAAAGCGCCATGAGGCTCTGGTTGGAACAAATGTTCGACGTGGCTTTCTGCCTGCGAATATGCTGCTCGCGGGCCTGCAGGGTGAGCACAAAAGTGCGTTGCCCGCGGTTGTCGGTTGTCATGCCGACAATGCGCCCGGGCATCTTGCGAATCAGTTTCTCCGTGCAGCAGAAATAACCCAAGTACGGACCACCGAACGACATGGGAATGCCAAGGCTTTGCGCATCGCCCACGGCAATGTCGGCACCCCATTCCCCGGGCGACTTCAGCGCGGCAAGGTCCGCGGCCACGGCGTTCATAATAAGAAGTGCCTTGGCATCGTGGATGCAGTCGGCAAAGCCCGTATAGTCTTCTACTATGCCGAAGTAGTTGGGCGTCTGCACCACCACGCCGGCCACGCCGCCTTCCTTAAGCAACCGTACCAATTCCTGGCGGTCGGTAACGCCGTCGGTGGCCTTGACGGATGCTATTTCAATGCCATGGAATTTGGCGTAGGTGTCCACCACCCTACGGACCTTGGGGTCCACGGTGTCGCTGACAAGCACCTTGTTGGCTTTCTTGGCGGCCTGCACAGCCATGATGACGGCTTCGGCCGTGGCCGTGGCGCCATCATACATCGACGCATTCGACACCTCCATTCCCGTCAGTTCGGCCATCATACTCTGGTACTCAAAGATGTAATGGAGGGTGCCTTGGGAAATCTCTGCCTGATAAGGGGTGTAGCTGGTGAGAAATTCCGAACGCGAAACGATGGCCGGCACCACCGCCGGCGTGTAGTGGTCATAGCTGCCGGCACCGGCAAAGCACACCAGGGGCGTGTTGCACTTGGCCAGCTCTTCCATGTAGCGCCTGATTTCCATCTCGCTCATGGCAGGGGGAATGTCGTAGTCGCCTACGAAGCGAATGGACTCGGGAATGTCGGCAAACAGCTCTTCAAGCGAGCCAGCCCCCGTGCGCTCAAGCATTTCCCTGATGTCCTGCTCGGTATGTGGAAAATACTTATACGTCATAACTCATAACTTCGATATAAAAGCCTCGTAGTCCTGGGCACTCATCAGTTGGTCAAGCTCTGCCTTGTCAGACAATTCCACCTTGATAATCCAGTTTTCAAAGGCGTCGGTGTTGATAAGTTCCGGTTCGTCTTCCAGGGCCTCGTTCACTTCCACCACCACGCCGCTGACGGGCGAAATGAGGTCGCTGGCGGCTTTCACGCTCTCCACGGCCCCGAACTCTTCGCCGGCCGTCACCTCGTCGTCCACTTCGGGCATGTCAACATAAACGACATTCCCCAGCGCATTCTGCGCATAATCGGTAATGCCGATGTAGCCAAACGCTCCGTCCACTCTCACAAACTCATGACTCTCTGAGTAATAGAGTCCTTCCAATACTTTTGCCATAATATTCTAATGATTTGGTTATTTTTTATAATGTTTATCGTAGAACTTTTTCTTGACGACCACGCCGGGAAACACCTTCTTGCGTATCTGAATGTCGAGGGCCGTACCCAACTTGGCGTATTCGGCATCCACCAACGCCATGCAGACGCTCTTGTCGGTGGAAATGGTATGGTAGCCGGTGGTCACTTCCCCCACCCTTTCGCCGTCTTTCAGCACGGTGTAGCCATGGCGTGGAATGGCTTTGTCGCTCAGCTCAATGCCGACGACGCGCTGTTTCACGCCCTCCGTCTTTTGTCTGAGCAATGCCTCACGCCCCACAAAGTCCTCTTTGTTGAACTTGCAGAACATGCTCAGACCGGCCATCACGGGCGAAATGTCGGCCGAAAGCTCGTCGCCATAGAGCGGCAACCCCACCTCAAAGCGCAGGGTGTCGCGGCAACCCAGGCCACACGGCACAGCCTTCCCCGATGCCATGAGCAGGTCCCACTGGCGGCGTATGTATTCATGCGAGCCGTAAATCTCGAAACCGTCCTCGCCGGTGTAACCCGTGCGACTGATGATGATTTCCTCCGTGCCGGTGTTGATGGTCTTGGCGGTGTAGAACACCAGTTCGCCGCACTTCAGCCCCATCACTTCTTCAACCACGGCCTCGGCCTCGGGACCTTGCACGGCCAACTGGCCGTAGTAGTCGCTTTGGTTTTCCAGCACGACATCAAATCCCGCCGACTGCTTCTGTATCCATTCCCAGTCCTTGTCGATGTTGGCGGCATTGATGACCAGGAAGAAGTGGTTGTCGCCTATTTTATAAACAAGCAGGTCGTCAACCGTTCCGCCGTCGTCATAGCACATCATGCCATAATAAATCTGGCCCAGCGGGGCGGCGGTCACGTCGTTGGTGAAAATATGGTTGACATACCGCTCTGCGTCGGGCCCGCATACGGTCACCTCTCCCATGTGCGACACATCAAACACGCCGCAATGTTGTCTGACGGCCTGGTGCTCACTGACAATTCCCGAATACTGGATGGGCATGTCGAAGCCTCCGAAAGGCGACATCTGTGCACCCAGCGCCACATGTTTGTCGTAAAGGCAAGTTCTCTTGTTTTCCATTTTAATCTATTATTAAGTTAAGAAATTCTTGTTTGCTGAGATTGCGGACAATGCTCTCCAGGTGGTCGGGCAGCACCGACGACAGGGTGTCCGCGTCAAGCCTCTTGCCCACCAGCGGGCGGCAGATGAGCGCATCGGTGTCGGCCAGCGCAAAGAAGTCGCCTTTCAGCTCCATGCCCTTCACAACGCCGTTCTTCAGCGACATCATCACCGTCACCGTTCCCACGCCGTCAATACGCCTTTGTTTTTTCACCGTATAACGGGGGTCTTTGCCATAGATGAAGCCAGCGTCGAGATATTCTTTCTCTATTTCCTCAATGCTTCTGCACTCCCCGGCCGTCATGATGTGCTCCTGGTTGCACAGGAAGGCGGTCATGCCGCGGTTGATGTCATCCAGCGACAACGATGTAAAGTCTTTCAGAAGCGAGATGCGGCTTTTTACACTCCTCACGCCATGGCTTTCCAACTTCTCACCGTCGGGCGTCAGGCAGCAGGTCATGTTCTCCATGTCGGTGTCATAGAGCAGCGTGCCATGCACAATGCAACGGCTACCGAGACGGAAAAAAGCCGTGCCGCTCACCTTGCCGCCGCTCAGCAACAGGTCGTTGCGGCCGGTCACCTCCACAAGGATGCCCATGCTACGAAGCGCCATCTTTATATATTGTACATATTTATTATATGCCAGGCCCACATGCGAGCCGCTGGTGACATACGAAAGCATGAGGTTGCCCCTGTCGGCATATACGCAGCCGCCGCCGCTCTTCCTGCGATAGAGGGCCACGCCTTGCCGACGGCAGTAGTCCTGGTCCACTTCATTGGCCACAAGCTGGTTCCTGCCGATAATGACGCTGGGCGGAACGCTCCATGTGAAGAAGGCATCGTCGTCATCCATTGTCCTGGCCACATATTCCTCCATGGCGAGATAATAACTTAACCGCCGTTCGTCGTCAAAAGGAAGGACCATGTGGACCATAGCGTTTGATGTAGTTGAAAAGATTACCCTGCAAATATAATAACATTTTGCGGGGAAACCAAGAAAAACGACACTTTTTTTCTTCTCCCACCCACCAACGGCACTTCCTTCCAAATAAGCATTTGAAACTTTAAATGGCCTTAAAAAATCAAAATGACAGAAAAAGCCCGTTTTCGCAACATACAGAAACAAGAACCCCCTTTTAGATGAAAAAATATAAGGATGAAAAAACTCAACTTTCTGATATAGTTCAGGAGTTACAGGAGTTCAGGAGTTCAGACAATACTTCCAACCTCTGCAAACTGACGAAAAAGGAATCTTCAGAACTATTGTCTGAACTTCTGTAACTCCTGAACTCCTGTAACTCCTGAAAGTTGAGCGAATGCAAAACTTTTGTCATTTAGCGAAGCGCATTGTCTTGTCAAGTTTTTTTACCGGTTTTTTCTTCCCCAAAATAGTTTGACCGCAATTTTCGAGGAGAAATCTTGAAGATTGAGAGGGGAAATTTGCGGTCAAACTCCCCGAAATTTGCGGTCAAACTCCGGGCATTTTTAAACACACTGATTATCAATACGTTACAAAACTAACAAAATTTTCACGATTTTGTCAAAATTCTTTACCAATTTTGACCTGGTTTACTATCCGCCTTCATCTCCCGGACAACCGTTTTACCTGACTGAACAATGGGGAGCTATTTCAGCAATCGCAGGATTTGTTTCTCGGACGCAGCAGGCAAAATGGTCTTGAAATGAGCGTACAACCGCCGGTAGGATTCCTCTGGCGTGCGCTCACAACGACACGCCTCGCGCCCGAGCAGTTGTTCGGGCGTGGTGAGCAACGACCAGCCCCAGCCGTATTCGCGGTGATGGCGGTCAAGAGGATAGACAAAGTCCTCAGTGACAATACGGCAGGCCATCTGCAACCGCGTGACATAACCGTCGAAACGGCTACGCATCTTCGGGCCCGTAAAGCCGCAGGCGGCACGCAGTTCGCGCGTGATAAGGCTGCCATGCTCCTGCAACGTCAGGAGGATGGCCTCTTCGATGCTTCCCTCCGCGGGTGCCGGACGGCTGCGGCGGCGATAGTTGCAGAAGTCGGGCCACCACTCACGGCTGATAAAGCCGGCCTTCCCCGCGAAAAACTTACCATAGACGCAGTTGCCCTCGGTCACTACGGGCCCTTTCCATTTCCACAGCGGCCAGTCCCACCCGCCGTCGGCATATACCACATAGCGGCAATCGTCGTCAACCATTTCCTCGGCCGAGAAGCCGCGGATGCCACTGTCGAGCAGGGGCAGAAAACCCATCTGCCCTATCACCTCCATCAGTTCTATTTGAGAATGTATTTCCATCGGCGCATTTGATTATCGGGCACAAAGATACGAATATTTTTGGGGAATGAGGAATAAGCAATGAGTTTTTTCATAAACAAGACCACAGACTAATCATCTAGTATAATTCAATATGCTTCTATCACTCGGAAATAAAAAGAAAAACAAGTTTTCCTTTTGCATTTCGCTCGTTTATTCGTAACTTTGTCGCCCGAAAAGAATTATGTTGAGAGAATGAAGGAAAAGATAACAGGCTCAGAGGCGCTCATGCGGTCGCTACAGGCCGAGGGCGTGAAAACCATTTTCGGCTATCCCGGCGGAAGCATCATGCCGGTGTATGACGCCCTCTACGACTACACCCGCGGTGAAAAGAAAGCGTTTGACCATATC
>JAFVHN010000020.1 GCA_017474515.1 Prevotella sp.
CCTGTGCCGATGGCGTGGATGCGGCCGGCGGGGATGAAGAAGACGTCGCCCTCGGACACGTTGTAGCGCATGATGGCGTCGCAGATGGTGTCGTTGGCCACCATGGTTTCATATTCCTCGGGGGTGATGGCCTTTTTCAGACCACAGAGGAGGGTGGCGCCGGGGTCGCTGTCCATGACGTACCACATCTCGGTCTTTCCGTGGTCGTAGCCGTGGCGGCGCGCCGTTTCATCGTTGGGATGAACTTGTATGCTGAGGTCCTGATGGGCATCAATGAACTTGATGAGCAGGGGGAACTCGCTGCCGAAGCGCTCGTAGTTGGCCCGGCCCACCAGGTCGCCTTTCAGCTCAGCCACCAGCTGGTTGAGCGTCTTTCCACGGTGCTCGCCGGCAGCCACGAGGGTTTCGCTGCCCTTCACGCCCGACAATTCCCAGCTTTCGCCCACGCGTTCCTGCCGGATGTCAAGGTGCTTGAAGGGTATGATTTTATTGCCGCCCCACAGGGTGGTCTTTAGTATAGGGGTGAACTTATACATTTTTATTTTAATTTGTTTTATATTCCGAAGAATCGGATTAACAGATCAGTTGTCTTTCCAGAACGAGGGGGTGAAGAGCACCACCACGGTGAATATTTCAAGCCTGCCCATGAGCATGAGGCCAGTGAGCAGCCACTTGGTGACCGCCGATAGCATGCCCCACGAAATGGCAGGTCCCACGTTCAAGTCGAGCGACGGCCCCACGTTGCTGGCACAGCTGATGGCAATGGTCATGGCGTTTTCGCTATCGACGTTCATCATAATCATGCAGAAATAGGTGAACAGGCATAGCAACATATAGGCGGCCAGGAAGGCCAGGAGCGTCACCTGCGACGAGTAGGGCACCGTGGTTTCGTTCACCTTGACGGGCAACACGGCACGCGGGTGCAATATGCGCCGTATTTCGTTTTTCAAGATGGTGAACACCATGACCGTGCGTATGCACTTGAATCCGCCACTGGTGGACCCTGAGCATCCTCCGAAAAACATGCACATGCACAGGATGACCCATGCCGTACGGTGCCATTCTGCCACGTCGGCGTTGAAGATGCCCGTGGTGGTTATGGAAGAAACGACGTGGAACAGGCTCATTCTCAGCGCTTCAGACCATTCATATCCGCTATCGGCAATGAGCAGGGTGGCAATGGCAGCGGTGGCCACGAAAATCAAGATAACGTATAGCCGGAACTCCTTGTTGCGAAGGAAACGGAGCAGGCGCCCCTTGAACAGGGTCATGTAGAGCAGTGTGAAACTGGTGCCCGAAAGGAACATGAACACGATGGCCGTGTAGTCGATGTAGGCGTTTTGAAAGTATCCCGTGCTCTCGTTGTGGGTGGAAAAGCCGCCGGTGGCCGTCGTCGTCATGGCGTAGTTCAAACTATCGAAGAGCCCCATGCCGGCAAAGTAGTAGCAGGCTCCGCAAGCCACGGTAAGCAATGAATAGATGCTCCAAATCCATTTTGCCGTGGTGCCCAGCCTCGGGTGCATCTTTGTGCGGATGGGTCCGGTGGCCTCGGCCGAGAACACCTTCACATTGCCGCCCACCAGCGAGGGAATGACGGCAATAGTGAAGAACACAATTCCCAGTCCGCCAATCCATTGCGTCATGGTGCGCCAGAAAAGCAGGCCGTGGGGTAGCCGCTCCACGTCGTCGAGAATGGAGCACCCCGTGGTGGTGAAACCGGAAATGGTTTCAAAATAAGCATCGGTGAAATTGGTGATGTAACCGCTGATGATAAAAGGGAAAGAGCCGAACAGGCTGAACACCAGCCATGTAAGCGTCACCAGCAGGTAGGCCTCGCGGCGGCCCAGTGAGTTTTCGGCCTTGCGCCCCAAATAGCGGAAGGTGATGCCTCCCAGCACGGTGAGGATGACCGAAATAATAAACGCCATGATGTCGTCTTCGCCGAACCATGCCGACATGGCCAGGCACCACGACATCATGGCCGCCTCAATGTATAAAAGCGCTCCGATGATGCTGAAAATGATATTGAAATTGAGCATTACCGGAAGAATTTTTCTATTTTCGACATATTGATGTTATGGCAGAACACCACGACGATGTCGCCGGCCTCTATTTGCGTGCCGCCCGACACGAGCTGTCCCTCGCCGTGGCGCACCAGTCCGCCGATGGTGGCACCTTTGGGCAGGCCGAGCTCGAAGACTTTCTTCCGCGTCACTTTCGAGCCCTGCTGGGCGGTAAACTCCGCCACGTCGGCGTTGGCCGACATGAGGAAGCGGATGTTGTTCACGTCGGCATCCAGCATCATCTGGTAGATATAGCTGGCCGCCAGGGCTTTCTTGTTGATGATGGTGCCGATGTCGAGGCTCTCGGCCATGCTCACATAGTCGAAGTTCTCGACCATGGCCACCGTCTTTCTTACGCCGAGGCGCTTGGCCGTCAGGCAGGCCAGGATGTTTGTTTCGGCATTGCCGGTGAGGGCCACGAAGGCCTGCGTGTTCTTGATGCCCTCCTCGTTGAGCAACGACAGGTCGCGTCCGTCGCCGTGGATGACCATCACGCGGTCGGTGTCCACCAGCTCGTTGAGCTTCTCGCAACGGGCCTCGTCGGCCTCGAAAATCTTCACGTTCATGTATTCGGGAATCATCGCACAGGCCCTTACGGCGGTGGAGCCTCCGCCCATCACCATGACGTTTTTCACATCGACATAATGCTCTTTTCCCACGATTTTCCTGATGTAGGGAATGTAGTTGCGGGTGGTCATGAAGTAAGCCAGGTCGTGCAACTGGAGCACATCGTCGCCCCTGGGGATGATGGTTTCGCCGCCGCGCTTGATGGCCACGATGTGATAGGGCGACTCGGGTTTGCAAAGGTCCTTGAGCGGTTCGTTCAGAATCTCGCTGGTGCTTCGCAATTTGATGCCGAGCATGACGAGTGCGCCTTCGTGAACGTCCCAACGTTGCCTCACCCACGACATTTTCAACCCGCTGGCAATGTCGCGGGCAGCCAGGTTTTCGGGGTAAATGATTGACGAGATGCCCACTTTCTCGAAGGTTTCCTTGAGTTTCGGGTCGCAATACTCATTGTTGTCAACCTTTGCCACGGTGCGTTTGGCGCCCAAAGCCTTTGCCAGCATGCAGGCGTTCATATTGAGGTTTTCGTCGGGCGTGACGGCAATAAACAGGTCGGCCCCTGCCACCCCCGCCTCTTTCAACGTCTGAATCTTGGACGTTGAGGCCTGCACGGTCATCAGGTCGTAGTCGCTACTGATGCTTGCCAACCGCTCAATGTCGGAATCGATGAGCACGGTGTCCTGGTTGTTTCTCGACAGGAGTTTGGCCAGATGGGTGCCGATGGCGTAGGCTCCGGCAATGATAATCTTCATGATTGCTCCTTTCTTTTAATGGTGTTTGAAAGGTTTTCCACGGCCTCCCTGATGGCTTTCTGGTCAATGCCGGCCAGCTCCTGTAGCTGCGCCACGGTGCCGTGTTCCACAAACTGGTCGGGCAGTCCGAGCCTTTCCACGCGGATGGCGTAGCCGTGGTCGTTGAGCCATTCCAGCACTGCCGAGCCCAGCCCTCCGTTTCGCACGCCGTCTTCCACGGTGACAACGGCCCGGAAGCGTTCGCCCACTTCTTTCATTATATCTTCGTCGAGCGGTTTGAGGAAACGCATGTCGTAGTGTGCGGCCGCAATGCCCTTTGCCGCCAGCTGGTCGAGAGCCTGGGCGGCACTGTTTCCCACGGGGCCAATGGTGAGCACGGCCACCCCTTCCCCATCGCGCAATTTTCGCCCGGTGCCCACTTTCACGGCTTCCAGGGGGCACCGCCAGTCCACCTTCACGCCGCGTCCTCGCGGGTATCTGATGACAAAGGTGCCGCGCCCGGGTTCCTGAGCCGTAAACATCAGCCTGCGGAGCTCGTGCTCGTCCATGGGTGAGGAAATGGTAAGATTGGGAATGGGACGAAGAGCGGCCAGGTCGAAGGCCCCGTGGTGGGTGGCCCCGTCTTCGCCCACCAGTCCGGCGCGGTCTAAGCAGAGCACCACGGGCAGGCCGAGAATGGCCGCGTCGTGGATGATATTGTCGTAGGCGCGCTGGGCAAAAGCGCTATAGATGTTGCAGAACGGAATGAGCCCTTCCTTGGCCATGCCTGCCGAGAACGTTACGGCGTGCCCTTCGGCAATGCCCACGTCGAAGGCCCTTTTCGGCATTTCCTGCATCAGGATGTTCATGGAGCAGCCCGTGGGCATGGCAGGCGTAACGCCCACAATGGCAGGGTTCTGCCGTGCCAGTTCAAGAAGGGTGTGGCCAAAGACGTCTTGGAACTTCGGCGGTTTGTCGCCGGTGTCTTCCACGATGCGCTCGCCGGTGTCGGGGTCGAATTTCCCTGGTGCGTGCCACACCGTGACATCCTTCTCGGCCGGGGCATAGCCGTGGCCTTTCTTGGTATGAAGGTGCAGCAACTTGGGGCCGCGCATGTCCTTCAGTTGTCGTAGAATCCTCACGATTTCCTTTACGTCGTGCCCGTCGAAAGGTCCGAAGTATCGGATGTTCATGCCCTCGAAAATGTTCTGCTGGTGGCTGATGGCCGATTTCAGGGCGTTGCTCAGGCGTATGATGCCGTTACGGCGCTTTTCGTCGAGCATGCCTTTGCGCCCCAGCCAGCGAGCGGCCTTGAAGCGATATTTGTTATAGGTTTCGTTGGTGCTCAGGTTGAGCAGGTATTGCTTCATGCCGCCCACCGAGCGGTCTATCGACATATTGTTGTCGTTGAGGATGATAAGCAGGTCGTTGGGCGACGACGACACATTGTTAAGCCCCTCGAAGGCCAGGCCGCCCGACATGGCGCCGTCGCCGATGACGGCCACCACCTTGTGCTGGCTGGGTTGGCCGTTCTGCATGCTCTTCACGCGCTCGGCCACCGCCATGCCCAGTGCCGCCGAGATGCTGTTGGAGGCATGGCCGCAGGTGAAGGTGTCGTATTCGCTCTCCTTGGGCGAGGGGAAGGGCATGATGCCTCCCAGTTTCCGGTTGGTGCAGAACCGCTCGCGGCGGCCGGTGAGCATCTTGTGGCCATAAGCCTGGTGGCCCACGTCCCATACGATGCGGTCTTCGGGCGTGTTGAACACATAGTGCAGGGCCACGGTCAGTTCCACCACGCCCAGGCTCGACGCCAGATGGCCGGGGTTCATCGACACTTGCCTGACGATGTCCTCGCGCAATTCGTCGCACACCTCGGGAAGGTCGTCAACGGCCAGGGCGCGCAGGTCGGCCGGCCAATGTATGCTGTCAAGGATGGTATGATTCGTTTCTTCCACGATGTCGTTCAAGTTTGCTCCCTTATTTGGCTGCAAAAATAGTGAAAAAAAATGAAACTTCAGTCATTCTTTACGAAAAATAACATACGGGCGCCATTTATTAGAAGTAGAAATGCAGCCCGCCCAGAAGGTTGATGCGCTGGTAGCCGTAGTTTTGGTTTTTCTCCAGCTCCACCCCATCGGGTTTCTTGAAGTTGGTGGTGATGCTGTTGAATTCCAGTCCCAGGCCGATTCTTTTGCTGAGCATATATTGCAGGCCTGCCCCCCAGCGGACGCCAACGCCGCCCTGTTTCTCCCAGCCTTCGATGCTATAGTGGGCATATCCGATGCCGAGCGACCAGTCGTAGCGCCAGTTCTTCTTTTTCCCGAAGAGTTGGGAATAAACCCAATCGGCGCCCACATAGTCGATTTTCAGCGTTCCCAGGCTATTGTAGCCGGTGGCGTTGTGGGCGTAGGTGAAGCCCACGCCGAAGCAGCTTTTCCAGATGTGCTGGTAGGAAACCATGAAGTCGGTGCCCACGCGCGAATTGTATCTGCCCACGAGCGTTTCCACCGTCGAGACAATAAACCCCGGTCCGGCTTCCACCGTCAGGGCGTTGGCCGGTCCACTGGCCTTGTTCACGCGCCGCATCATCAGTTCCGACTGCTGCAACTCGTTCCTGGCCATGGTTGAGAAGTCGAGCGAGTCGATGTCCACCTTGCCGGTAATGAGCATCGAGCCGATAATTTGGTGGCAGGTGCCGTGCCACAACGAGGGAGTGGTATGCTCCTCAATGCGGAGGGCGTCGCCGCCCAGTTCGGCGGTCTTCTTGCGGGCCAGCGCCAGCACCTGGTCATATTTACAATGGATCGACGTGCCGCGGTCCACCACGGCAACGCGGCCTATGCTCATGGCTCCCTTCGGCACCTGCTGGCCTTCTTCGTAAACCACCACGGCATCGGGCTCCACCGTGGGCGGATACGACATGAGAATGTCGGTGACAACGGCGGGCTGGGTGCATGATGCCAGGGCAAAAAGAAGGAGAACGGCGGGAAATGCCAGTACTTTTTCCAAATGTCTTTTGTTCATAATGACTATGCTTTTCTATTGCCTTGTTATCGAAAAGGCGTGCAAAAGTAGGCAAAAAAACTAATATGGGGAAATTTTGCCCATAAAAAAACAAAGGAAAGCAACGGGTTGAGCACAGGCCCGAAGTACCAATAAATAGGTAAAAGTGTAAAAATTATGACTTTTTGTTTGATAAATCGAAAAAGATATATAACTTTGCAACCCAAATCAGGATATTCAATAACAAAAAGACATTTGGAAATGAAGAAAATCAGAGCAGCCGTAGTGGGATACGGCAACATAGGGCGCTTCACCATTGAGGCGTTGCAGGCGTCCGACGACTTCGAGATTGCCGGCGTGGTGAGAAGGAACGGTGCACAGGACAAGCCCGCCGAACTGGCACCCTACGACGTGGTGAAGGACATTAGCGAACTGAAAGATGTTGACGTGGCCATTCTTGCCACGCCCACCCGCTCTTGCGAGGAGCATGCGCGCAAAATCCTGCCCCTGGGCATCAATACGGTGGACTCTTTCGACATTCACACCAGCATTCGCCAGTACCGCGACACATTGATGGAGCTGAACCGCCAGACAGGCACCGTGAGCATCATAGCCGCCGGCTGGGACCCGGGCAGCGACAGCATTGTGCGCACCCTGATGCAGAGCCTTGCCCCCAAGGGCCTGAGCTACACCAACTTCGGCCCCGGAATGTCGATGGGCCACTCCGTCTGCGTGCGCTCCAAGGCCGGCGTCAAGAACGCCCTGTCCATGACCATTCCCCTGGGCGAAGGCATCCACCGCCGCATGGTGTATGTGGAGTTGGAAGACGGTGCCCGGCTCGAGGATGTAACGGCCGCCATCAAGGCCGACCCCTATTTCGCCAACGACGAGACGCACGTCTTTGCCGTGGAAAGCGTTGACGCGGTGAAGGACATGGGGCACGGCGTCCATCTGGTGCGCAAGGGCGTGAGCGGAAGAACGCAGAACCAGCGCTTTGAGTTCAACATGAGCATCAACAACCCGGCGCTCACGGCGCAGGTGCTTGTCAACGTTGCCCGCGCCAGCATGCGCCAGCAACCCGGCTGCTACACAATGATAGAAATTCCCGTCATCGACATGCTCCCCGGCGAGCGTGCCGACCTCATCGAGCACCTGGTATAAGAATCCATGGAAACGGGGAGTGCCCGGCCTGCGGACAATGTCTGCGGGTCGGGCACTCTGCTTTTAGCCCAAATCGGTCATTAGGAGCGTTGAATCATTTAGCGCTGCGCAAGCGCCATATTTTGTCAAGATTTTTCATGGTTTTTGGGTTACTCCAAAAGGTTTGACCGCAAATTGAGGGGAGAGATTTGCCAATTCTCTCCTCTCAAATTGCCAATTTTCTCCCCGAAATTTGCGGTCAAACTTGGCACTATTTGCAAGCCACTGATACTCAACGCCTTACAAAACGGATGAAAAATTGGTAAAATTGTCAAGATTTTTTTACCAATTTTATCTGTCTTGTTACCCGTCTCAAGATAAAGAAAAAACCCAAATCGGTCATAAGACGTACCATCAATCATGGTACGCTTTCCAATGACCGATTTGGGTTGAGGGTGTAGCCGTGGATTAGTATTCCATGACGGCGGGAAGTTCGCCGGCTTCGGCAATCATGCGCTCCACCTCTTTCAGAGCGGGCACGCGTCCCACGAGCTTCTTCTCGTTGTTGATTTCCTCGAGTTTCGGTTGCAGGTTCTCCGGCTTGCGGTGCTTCAGCTCCTTCACGGTGTCCACGCCTGCTGCCTCGAGCAATTCGGCGAATTGCGGGCCAACGCCGTTGATGCGGATGAGGTCGGCATGGTTGGTCCATGTAAGGATGAGCTTGGGCGAAATGCCCGTTTCCTCGGCCAATGCCTTTCTGCCGGCGGGTTTGGCGCATTTCTCCAGAAGGATGTCGGTGTCTTTGACACCTGCTGCGAGCAATTTCTCTGCATACACGGAGCCAATGCCCTCTACGTCGATAATTTTGTAAGCTGCCATAATGTTTGAATTGTTTTAAGGATTTAACTTAGGGTTATGGGTTATTGATTTTTATTGTTTTTTTGAGGTTCTAGATTTTCTAGAAGCTCTAGATTATCTAGATTTTCTAGAAGTTCTAGATTTTCCAGATTATCTGGGTGTTCCGGTTATTCGTCCATGGTGAAGAGGGGGTCCTCGGGCATCACCATGACAGGTTTCTGGCGGGCCTCATCGAGCAACTGCTGGGGCACATATTTCTTATCTACCACCAGTCGGAACATATATTCTCGGAACCAGGGGGCGGTCATGATGAGGCAGCCCTTCTGCCCCCACGATGCGCCCCAGGAGTTCTCGACCTTCCATTTCGTGGGCTTCCCGTCGGCGTCAAGGTCCACGGCGGTAAGCGTCATGGCGTGGGTGGAACCACTGTCGAAGGTGCTGATGCGCTGAGCCTTGTCCATGTTAAAAGATGTGGCGAAGAGCGACTCATAGTCGTAGTTGTTCAGGTCGCAATAGCCTCGCGCGCGGTCCAGCTGCTTGGCCACGTCGTAGCTGCTATAGAGTTTTGTTCCGTCCCTGAGCGAGGCGATGGCCATCTGCTCAATGTCCTCCATGGGCAGGTTGAGATACACCCAGTTATGGCCGTCATATACGTGGCGGTCGTATTCCACCTCGTAAGTTTTGTGATAGGGCCGCCGCGGGTCGTTCATCACCATGATGAAAGAGCCGTTGATGGGGCCGCCCACCACGGTTTCGTAGAACTGCCTCGGTGTGAATGTCTGTGGCGGAGCCAGCGGTTTGCCGCTTTGGTCGCGGAAGGTGTAGGTAAACTGCTTGACGGGTTCGCCCAGCGTAAGTGCGAGCATGTTGTAAATATCTGCCAGCATGTCGTTTTTCCGTTTCTGCACGTCGGCGGCCTTCTTTCCGCCGTTCACCATTTCGCGCAATTCCAGCCCCTGTTCGCGGAGTTTGCTTTTCACTATTTGCGCCATTTTCGAGGTATTGTCGGCCGAGAATGTCTCGCCCATGGCCTCCTTGGGCACCAGTCCGTATTTGTCGGCCAGGTCAGCCACGCCGCAAAATGTTCCGCCGTCGCTGATGGGTGCCTTGAAGAAGAACTGAACGCGCTGGTCGTCAATGGGTTTCTTTGCCGTGTCGATGATGCCCTGCAGGAAGAGGTTGGCCTTTTCCAGCTGGTCGTAGAAGAAGAGGAAGTCCTGCGACAACTCCAGTTGCACGCCGCTGTCCTTGGGTTTGAATCCCGCCAGTGTGTCGGTGCGCTTTGCGAAATTGGCGCGCAAGACGTTGAACCCGCTGAACATCCAGCATCGCCCCGAGCTCTTCTGGTCGGTGATGCTCTGCGAGGGCGTTTCTATGCTGAAGTGGGTGTCCACCGGCCCCTGGTTCTGGAAATTCTTGGCCAGGTCGTCAATTTTGTTGGCGGCCAGGGCGTTGAACAGTGCCTTCTGAGCCGGCTTCTGCATTTGCGCCTGCTGCATTTTTTCTACCATCTGCGGCGAAATGCCACCGCCTTGCGTCTGGGCGTTGATGGCAATGGGTGCCGTCATCAAGAGAGCAACCGCCATTGTTTTCAGGTTTGTCTTCATTGTCTATATATTATGTTTATTTTACAACGATTTTCTTTCCATTATGAATATAGATGCCCGGTTTTTCAGGGCGTTGGCCTATTGTCCGCCCGTCGAGGGAGTGATACTTGTCGTCGGCCGCGGTTCCCTGCATTTCGCTGATGTCGGTGGGAATGGGCTCCTGGCTGAAGTGCAGTTTCACGGTGCTATAGTTGCCAATGGGGTCTGAGCCATAAATTTGCATGATGATGCCGGTGTGTTGTTCGTCGGTGATGTTCCACGTGATGTCGTCGGCCTCTGTGACGCCTTCCGGCACTGTTATATCTTGTTCGGGATTGACGACGAACAGCAATTTCCCGTTATAGTCCGAAACGCTGGTTCCCCCAAGTGCAGGAATATATTTTACCGGCCCGTATGCCACTGTTCCCAAAATGGCGACCAATATTTCCTCATTGAAGTAATTTATTGGCGTCACGCCCACAGGCAGCGTTACCTTCATCGTCTTGTTGGGCTGAGCCACGTTGAACTTTATCTGAAGGCTCTGACAGTCGGGATAAGGGTCGAAGCCCAGCATGTTGATGAGGTTAAGATGCATGTTGGCGGTCAACGGTATATTGACGTTGTCGGCCGCGGTGACACCCGGAAACACGTTGATGTAATACCCTGTGGTGACCAGCAGGTATTTCTCGTTGTCTTTCACGTAGATACCACGCTCTCCTTCCTCAAAGTTCAAAAACCCGAAGTAAAGGGCCAATTCCAACATCGACGCATCTCTGCCAAATTCATCGACGTACGACATCCGCTTGGTAAACGTGAGGGCCTTGGTTTCTGAGGGCTCCCCACAGAGGAACCGCAGCGACACGCTTTTGTATTCTTCCAGCGGATCCTCGCCTTCGTATAAATTCCTCATTGCCAGGTGGTCTTCGGGGGAAAGTTCATAGCTGATGCCGTCGGCTGAGTTGACGCCGGGATAGACGGTCAAACATGGAAATTCTCCCTTCCACCACGCCAGGAGTTTCTTTCCCCCGTGGCTGAAGATGCTATAGTGGGGATCTTCTTTCTCTTCGCGGACAAGCTGGTTGGAAACGGTCAGGGCATCCAACATATACCAAAAATAATCAGGTATTTCGCAGACATCCGTCCCCCTTTTCTTCTGTTCCCAAACAGCGGCCTTGGTTGGTTCCTGCCTTTTTTTAATGGCTACCCATTGCGATTTCACAATGTCGTCGTTGACATCGACCACGGCGCCGTCGTAGATTTTCGCCCCCTCGGGCGCGACGATTTCCAGCGGTTCCTCTAAGCCGATGCTTGCGTAATCGCAGATGGCTCCGTCGTCTCCGTAGGCATACACCTGCGTGTCTTCGCCCATGACGGCAAGGATGCAAAGGTCTGATGCGGCGAAGCCCTGCTCTCCGCCCTTTGCTTTCACAAAGGCGCCGTTTTCGATGTAAAGCCTTGTAAACTTTTCTCTTACCATGACACCCCACTGTCTGCCGTCGATGTCGAGCCGCCCGGGGCCTTCAACGTGCGTCGTCTTTATCACCTGCAATCCCGCATAGTCGCTCTTGATGGAGTTTTCGCCGAGAAGCTTCACCGTGACACCGCTTTCGCTGATAGAGAGGCCGTGGGAGGAGAGGCCAAAGGCGTTGATATCGGCATCGTTGAGCGTCAGCACCTTGGCCACGGGGTCGTAGGTGATGGTTCCGCCCTTCACGCCCGAAATTTGCGACAGGTGGTCGATGTTGCTGCTGGTAATGCGGGTGCCCGCTATTGTAATATTATAGGTGGTGGTTTGAGCCTGGATGCCCAGGGCGCAGAACAGCACGGCAAACAATGCGATGACTGATTTTTTCATTGAACTGCGTTGATGTGTCATTTTTTTAGTGGTTTTGTAAAGATGTTTGCAAAAATAGTCATAATTGGCGATACGGCCAAACTTTACGGCGGTTTTTTTGCAAATGGCGGGCCTTGAGGTGCCATTTCGAGGGAGGCAAACTTCAAAATCGGATTTCGTACATTCGCAATGTACGTTTTTCCTTCCCGACAGGGCAAGCCCCCTGCGCTCCCGTTCCCAACGGCGGTGCCCCGCGGTTTTTGTATGCCGTTGCACAATAAAACGGCGGCGACCGCGTTATTGTTTTGTACATTCGAGAAAAAACGACATATTATGATAGAATATGTGAAGGGTGAAATAGCCAATGTCACCCCCGCCTACGCTGTGATTGAGGCTCACGGCGTGGGCTATGGGCTGAACATTTCGCTAAACACCTACACCGCCCTTCAGGGCAAGAAGGAAGGCCGGCTGTGGGTTCATGAGGCCATCCGCGAAGACAGCTATACGCTCTACGGCTTTGCCACCCACGAGGAGCGCGAAATGTTCCAACTGCTCATCACGGTGAGCGGCGTGGGGGCCGGCACCGCGCGCATGATATTGTCGTCGATGTCGGTGAAGGAGCTGTGCGACGTCATCTCTACCGGCAACGAAAAGATGCTGAAGGGCGTGAAGGGCATTGGCCTGCGCACCGCCCAGCGCATCATCGTGGACCTGAAGGACAAGATTGTGACTGGCGGACTGGCACAGGTGGTGCCCGCCGGAGGCAGCTCGGCGGCACAGCAAGTGAACAGCAGCGTAAGGGACGAGGCCGTAGGGGCGCTCACCATGCTCGGCTTTGCGCCCGCACCCTCGCACAAGGTGGTGACGGCCATCCTGGCCGCACAGCCCGACCTCCCCGTGGAACAAGTCATCAAACTGGCTTTGAAGCAAATAAAATAAGGGAAAAGGGAAGAGTGAAAAGGGAAGAGTGAAAAGAGAAGAGTGAAAAGTGAAAAATAAAGAGTGAAGAACGCCGCCCCCGTTCAGTGTGTTGCGATACCATCGCAACATTAACAACAACCACTCCACCTCAAAAAAAATAACGCATGAAGACCTGGAAACAACTGTTGGCAGCCACCATGGTGGCAGCGGCAAGCATTCAAGTGCTGGCCTGGGACTTCATGCCCATGCTCGCCCCCCTTGCCCCGCCACCGGCGAAGGACACCGTGCGCGTGACGGCACAGCCCGTGGTGGAAGACGACGAGCAAATTCCCGACTCCCTGCTCCACCCCCGCTGGAAGATACAACGCACCCAGCCCGTGGTGGAGGGCGACCTCGACCGCATGGCCACCGACTTGGAAATGCCTCAGAACATCAAGCAGGAGGTGGTGTACAACGACACCCTCAACGCCTACATCATGGGCTCGAAGATGGGCAACTACTACCTCGGCACGCCATTCATGTGGACCGCAGAGGAATTTGGAAGGTGGAGCGAGCGCCAAATGCGCAACCAGTTCTTCCGAAGCAAGAACTCCGAAATCTTCCAGGAGCAGGGCAAGGAGAAATTCTCGTTCACCGACATGCACTTCGACCTGGGACCGGCAGAGAAAATCTTCGGACCCGGCGGCGTGCGCATCAAGACACAGGGAACGGCAGAGCTGAAGTTCGGTGCCACCATGAAAAACATTGACAACCCGTCGCTCCCCATCCGCAACAGGAAGACCACCACGATGGACTTCGACGAGAAAATCAACCTCAGCGTGAACGGAAAGGTGGGCGACAAGGTGAACATGAACCTCAACTACAACACCGACGCCACCTTCGACTTCGACTCGCAAAACCTGAAACTGAAATACGACGGCAAGGAAGACGAAATCATCAAGCTCGTGGAGGGCGGCAACGTGTCGTTCCCATCCAATTCCTCGCTCGTGAAAGGCGCCGCAGCACTGTTCGGCATCAGGACCGACCTCCAGTTCGGAAAACTGAAACTTCAGACGGTGATTTCACAGAAGAAGTCGTCGTCGAAAAGCGTTTCGACAAAAGGCGGCGCACATACCACCGCCTTCGAAATCGATGCCGCCGACTATGAGGAAAACCGCCACTTCTTCCTCGCTCAGTTCTTCCGCGACCGTTACGACGCCGCCATGCAGACCCTTCCAAACGTCACCACCGGCATCACCATCAACCGCGTGGAAATTTGGGTCACCAACAAGACCAGCAACACCAACAACACGCGCAACATCGTGGCACTGACCGACTTGGGCGAACGCAAGGCGAGCAACCCAATATGGCAGTCCACCGGCATCGATGTGCCTGCCAACCAAGCAAATAGCGAATACCAGGCACTGGTGAGCACCTACGCCGCCGCCCGCGACGTGGACCAGGTGAACAACACCCTCGACGGCATCGCCGGCTTCGTGGGCGGCACCGACTATGAGAAACTGGAAAGCGCCAGGCTGCTCAACGCGTCGGAATATACACTCAACAGCGGCCTGGGATATGTGTCGCTGAAAACGGCGCTCCAGACCGACCAGGTGCTCGCCGTGGCCTACGAATACACCTCTGGCGGAACCGTCTATCAGGTGGGCGAATTTGCCAGCGACATCACCGACGTCAACCAGTGCCTGTTCGTCAAGTCGCTGAAAAACACCAGCAACAACCCGCAGCAGGGCAACTGGGACCTGATGATGAAAAACGTGTATTACCTGGCCACCAACGTTGAAAAAGACAAATTCCGCCTCGACGTGAAGTACCAGAGCGACACCACCGGCGTATATCTCTCGTACCTGCCCGAGCCGCTCGTGAAGGACCAGACACTCATCAAGGTGCTCGGCGCCGACCGCCTGGACAACAACATGAAGGCCCATCCCAACGGATATTTCGACTATGTGGAAGGCTACACCGTGAGCAACGGCCGCGTGTTCCTGCCCAAGGCCGAACCCTTCGGCGAACATATCTTCAAATACCTGACCAGCAAGGGTATCAGCGCAGAAACGGCTGAGAAATACTGCTTCCGCGAACTCTACGACTCCACGAAGACGGTGGCCAAGCAGATTGCCGAAAAAGACAAGTTCCAGCTGACAGGACAATACCGCGGAACGTCGGCGCGCGTCATTCCACTCGGCGCCTATAACGTGCCGCAGGGAAGCGTGGTCGTGACGGCCGGAGGCGTGACGCTCAACGAAGGCTCCGACTACAGCGTGGATTACAGCGCGGGCGAAGTGACCATCCTTAACCAAAGCATCCTCGACGCCAACACGCCCATCTCGGCATCGTGCGAGAGCCAGAGCGACTATGCTCAGGAGCGCAAAACCATGTTCGGAGTGAACTGGGCCTACGATTTCTCGAAGAACTTCCAGCTGAGCGGAACCTTGCAGCACCTCTCGGAACAGGCGCTCACCACCAAGGTCGCCATGGGCAACGAGCCGCTCAACAACACGCTATGGGGCGTCAACCTGAACTGGAAGAAACAGAGCCAGTGGCTCACCAACATGCTCGACCTGCTGCCCGGACTGCATTGCACGCAACCCTCGCAGATCACATTCGCCGGCGAGTTCGCACAGCTGCTTGCCGGACAAGCCCACGGCATTCAGGACAACGCCTCCTATCTCGACGACTTTGAAAACACCAAGAACACCATTGACGTGAGCCAGCCCACGTCGTGGATTATCTCAAGCGTGCCCACCATGTTCCCCGAATATCAGGACAAGACGACGGTGTCGAGCAGCTACAACCGCGCACTTTTGGCCTGGTACACCATCGACCCGCTGTTCACGCGCCGCTCGTCGTCGCTCACGCCCAGCCACATCAAGAGCGACCTCAACCAGCTTTCCAACTGGTATGTGCGCGAAATCTACGTCAACGAGCTTTATCCCAACCGCGACCAAAGCAGCTATAGCGGCGCCACGAGCACCCTGCCCATCCTCAACTTGGCATATTATCCCAACGAGCGCGGGCCTTACAACCTGAACACCGGCCTGAACACCGACGGCACACTCACGCAGCCACAGCAGAAATGGGGCGGAATGATGAGGAAACTGGACACCAACGACTTCGAGGCCGCAAACATCGAGTATCTGGAGTTCTGGATGCTCGACCCCTTCATCTACACTCGCGAGGAAGGCACCGCGTCGAGACACGGCGGAGACTTCTACATCAACCTGGGCGAAATGAGTGAGGACGTGCTGCGCGACGGAAAGAAATTCTACGAGGACGGCATGCCCGTGAACGGCGCCGAAAGCTTCACAACCACCCAGTGGGGAAAGGTCCCCGTGCAGCCCGCAAAGAACTATGCCTTTGCAACAACCAGTGGCTCGAGGGAACTGCAGGACGTGGGATTCAACGGACTGACCGACGAAGAGGAACGCAACTTCGGAGCCTACCAGCAGTTCCTCGCCGACATTCAGGGAAAGGTGAGCCAGGCCGTCTATGACAGCATCTATGCCGACCCGGCCAACGACGACTACCATTATTTCCGCGGCTCCGACTTCGACCAGGTGGAGGCCTCCATCCTGCGACGCTACAAGCGCATCAACATGCCGCAAGGCAACTCGCCCGACAACGAGAACTCGCCCGAAAGCTACAGCACCGCCTATAAATCGACGCCCGACGTGGAGGACATCAACCAGGACTTCACCCTCAACGAGTATGAGAAATACTTCCAATACCACGTCAGCATCAGGCCCGAGGACCTGGAGGTGGGCCGCAATTTCATCGTGGACAAACGGCAGACGCGCCGCAAGCTGAGAAACGGCAACGAGGAGGAAGCCACCTGGTACCAGTTCCGCATTCCCATCGACGACTTCGAGGAGAAAGTGGGCAGCATCAACGACTTCACCAGCATCCGCTTCATGCGACTGTTCCTCACGGGCTTTGAAAATCCCATCGTGCTCCGCTTCGGAAGCTTCGACCTGGTGCGCGGCGAATGGCGCGTTTACGAGCAAAACCTCTCGGGCGGCAGCCAGAGCGGAAAACTCGCCGTCAGCGCCGTCAACATTGAGGAAAACAACGACAAGGTGCCCGTCAACTATGTGCTCCCCCCGGGCATTCGCCGTGAGCAGGACCCCACCCAGCCGCAGTTGGTGGAAAGCAACGAGCAGGCCCTCGACATCGTGGTCACCAACCTCTCGACCAACGAGGCCAAGGCCGTTTATAAGAACACCACCATCGACATGAGGCAATACAAGCGGCTGGAAATGTTCGTGCATGCCAACGCCATGCAACAGAACGTCACCAACCTTCAAGACAACCAGCTGGCCGTGTTCATCCGCCTGGGCAGCGACTACAAGAGCAACTACTACGAATATGAAGTGCCGCTGAAGCTCACCCCTCCCGGCAACCAGTATAACCGCTATTCGCTGGCCGACTGCCGCGCCGTGTGGCCGCAGGAGAACATGATTGACATCCCCCTCAGCGTGTTCACCGGCCTGAAGAAAGCCAGGAACCTTGCCAAGGCAGAGGGCAGGGCATCCTACACACAGGTGTTCAGCACCTATATGGACGACAAGCCCAACAACAAGATTAGCATCGTCGGTAATCCCTCGCTCGGGGAAGTGAAGACCATGATTATCGGCGTAAGAAACCTTTCCGGAGAACTCAAGAGCGGAGAGGTGTGGGTGAACGAACTGAGGCTGAAAGAATACAACAACGAAGGCGGATGGGCCGCACAGGGCGTGCTCAACATGCAGCTTTCCGACGTGGGAAGCATCAACCTCAACGGCCGCTACACCACCGAGGGCTTCGGAGGCATTGAAGAAGGCGTCAGCCAGCGAAGCACCGACAACTTCGGGGCCTACAGCGCCACGGCAACCATTGAGCTGGGCAAGTTCTTCCCCGACAAGGCCAAGGTGAACGCACCGCTCTATTATTCGGTCACCAAGGAAAAATCGAGCCCGAAATACAATCCCATGGACACCGACATGGAACTGAAGGACGCCCTCGACGCGGCAGGAAGCCCCCATGAGCGCGACTCACTGGAGAGCATTGCCGTCACCAAGACCACCACTACCAACTTCTCGCTCTCGAATGTCAGGGTGGGCATCACCACCAAGCGCCATCCCATGCCCTACGACCCCGGGAACTTCTCGTTCACCTACAGCCATTCACATCGCCACAACAGCGGCGAGACCACCGTCTATGAGAACGAGGACCAGTGGCGCGGAGGCATGAACTACAGCTACACGCCCGTATATAAGACCTTCGAGCCTTTCAAGAAGTTGCTGGCCAAGCAGAAGAGCAAATGGTTTGACATCCTGAAGCGTTTCGGGCTGAACTACCTGCCGCAGAACATTACGTTCAACACCGAAATGACGCGCATTTACAGCGAATTGCAGGAACGCGACATGGAAAGCATCGACGGCACGCAGCTCCCCCTGACCTTCAACGAACAGTTCCTCTGGAACCGCGAGTTCTCCCTGCGCTGGGACATCACCCGCAACCTGCACCTCAACTTCAACAGCGGCACCCATGCCCAGATTGAAGAACCCTACACGCCCATCAACAAAACGCTCTATCCCGACGAATACACGGCGTGGAAAGACAGCATCTGGAGCAGCATCAAGCGCATGGGCACGCCCCTCGACTACAACCAGCACTTCACCGCCAGCTACCAGTTGCCGCTGAACCTCATCCCCATTTTCGACTGGGTGAACGCCGATGCCAGCTACAACGCCACCTACAACTGGGTGCGCGGCACAGACCTCGAAGACGGCACCTCGCTGGGCAACAGCATCTCGAATAACCGCACGCTCAACCTGAACGGCACGTTCAACATGGAAAAGCTCTACAACCACATTCCGTTCCTCAAGAAGACCAACGAGCGGTTCAGCAAATCCACGAAGAAGCCGACTAGCAACGTAAAGACCGGCATCAAGGGAAAGTCGGGCCAGAAAGGAGCAAAGCTCGACGAAGATGCCGGCAAAAAGGACGACAAAGACGTTAAGGGCAACGATAAAGGCGACGGCAAAGGCGGCCTCGGGAAACTGGACGACAAGGGTGCCGCCAACGCAAAAGGAGGTAAGTCGAAAGACGACCAGCTGCTGCCCAAGAACAAGCGCAGCTATGAGCGCGAAGTGACCCTGCGGCCCGACACCACCGTCACCGTTACGCACTCGAAGAAGAGCAAGCGCCTCATCGTGACGGCCAAGACCCCCGACGGAAAGCCCGTCAAGGTGAAATACAAGACGGTTGACCAGAACAGCATCCGTATATTAAATAAGGTGGACTCCGCCATGAAGCTCAAGGTGTCGGTGACGGCCAAGGAACCGCTCGATGAGAAGGCCTGGTACAAGACCGCCCAGGTGGTTGCCCGCGCGCTGATGATGATTCGCACCATCAACGTGTCGTACCGCGACCAGTATGCCATGTCGCTGCCGGGCTTCATGCCAACCATCGGCAACATGTTCGGCCAGAAGCGCGGCGACCTCCTCTCGCCCGGCCTCGACTTCGCCTTCGGCATGATTGACGACGACTACATCAACCGCGCCGCCGAGAACAATTGGCTGCTCCATAGCGAAGACGTGTCAACGCCTGCCGCCACCAACGGCACGCAAGACCTCCAGCTTCGCATGACCCTGGAGCCGGTGCGCAACCTGAAAATCGACCTCAACGCCACGCGCACCGAGCAACGCGGCAAGCAGGTGCAATACATGTATAAGGGCATGCCCACCACCCAGAACGGCACGTTCACCATGACCACCACATCGCTCAAGAGCGCCTTCGACGGCATGGGCGATGCCTCCAACGGCTACTATTCCAAGACCTTTGAACGCTTCTGCCAGTCGCTCGACGGTTTCCAGAGCCGTGTGGAGGCGCAATATGCCGATGCCGCCTATCCCGCCATGTCGCCGCTGGCCGGCGAAACGTTCAACCCCGCATACGGCGGCGTGAACAAGTACAGTGCCGACGTCATGGTGCCCGCCTTCCTCTCGGCATATACCGACATTGGCGGCAACTCGCTCAACATCTTCCCGGCCCTGAAGAGCCTGCTGCCCAACTGGACATTGCGCTACAGCGGCCTGAGCCAGCTGCCCTGGTTCCGCGACCACTTCAAGAGCGTCAACATCAACCATAGCTACAAGAGCGTGTATGCCGTGGGAGCCTACACCTCCTACAGCACCTATCAGGAATTTATGAACGGGTTGGGCTTCATCACCGATGCCACCACGGGCAATCCCACGCCCAGCAGCATGTTCAACGTGTCAACGGTGAGCATCAACGAGGCCTTCTCGCCCCTGCTCGGCGTAGATGTCACGCTGCTCAACAACATGACGGCCAAGCTGGAATATAAGACCACGCGCGTGCTCACGCTCTCCATGACCAGCATTCAGCTGAACGAGGCACTGAGCAAGGACTGGGTGATAGGCATGGGCTACAAAATCAACAACTTCAATTTCTTCGGCATGTCGGGCAACCACAGACGTGTGAAGCAACCGAAGGGCAAGGGCAACGGCGAAAGTGCCACCGAGGACAACGCCGGCAAGAGCGGCCGCGGCAACATGGGCAACACCGGCGGCAAGAGCACCGTGAACCACGACCTGAACCTTCGCCTGGACCTCTCGTTGCGCAACCAGGCCTCCATCATCCGCGACATTGCCTCGATGACCAGCACGGCCAGCAGCGGAAACAAGGCGTTCAAGCTCTCGTTCATGGCCGACTATACCGTTTCGAAGCTCCTTACCATGAGCTTCTACTTCGACCGGCAGACCACCACGCCGCTGCTTTCCAGCAGCTCTTATCCCACTACTACGCAGGACTTCGGCCTTAGCCTGAAGTTCTCGCTTACCAGGTGATTATAGGTTTTTCCTAGGAAGTCCTAGGGTTCCCTAGGAAGTCCTAGGTATTCCTAGGAGAGCCTAGGGTTTCCTAGAAAGTCCCAGGGCTTCCTATAATTACTCCCAATATTCCAGGGCTCTCACCTCGATTTCATAAGTATATTCTATCGTTCCGGGGTCATCGTCGTCGGCCTCGCAACGAGAGAATGTCTTGGTGTGGATTTCGCGCTCGGTCCAGTTGCCTTGGCTGTCGGACTTGGTGTAGCGGTAGGTGATTTCATATTTGTAGAAATCGGCCTCGGCCTGCTCCTCCCTCACCATCCTTGCGGGCCACAACTTGTCGCCCTCGTAGTAGAGGGTGTCTTCCGACAATGCCTCCCAGTACGACGTTGAAAGTGTAATCAGGCGGCCCTGGACATCATAGCCGAACGTGGAGTGCCACTGGGTGTAGTCCTCCTCGTCTTCCTGACAGTCGTAGGTGGCCACGCGTCCGTTGGCGTCGCGCGTCATCTTGGCAAACTCGCTGTTGCCTTTCACGAAATTCCCCTTCTTGTCATACACATAGATGTTGTCCATCTGGTCGAGCGTGACACGCCCGTTCTCGTCGAAAGTGCACATCAGAATCGGATGGTCGCTCTTCTCGTCGCCCCTCACCAGCCCCGATTCCCCGGGCCAGGCTTCGAAGAGGGTGGAAGTAACGCTTTTCACCTTTCCCGAGAGTCCCCACGAGCGGGCGTCGATGGGATTATAACCCTTTGTCACCGCCTTCGGGGCCGGCGGATTGCCATTGGCGGCGC
Organism: Prevotella sp.; assembly: GCA_017474515.1. Classification (GTDB taxonomy): domain Bacteria; phylum Bacteroidota; class Bacteroidia; order Bacteroidales; family Bacteroidaceae; genus Prevotella. The sequence continues at coordinate 21,330 of JAFVHN010000020.1, forward strand.
AAAAAGCGGGAATGAGCGCGGCCATCAGCATAGTCAGTAATTTGTTGTTCATAATCATATAGGTTTGTTTTCAAGTGCAAATATATGAAAAAAAGATGAATGCAAGGCCTTTGGCTCTCCTTTTTTTTCGTTTTGTACAAAAAAAGGCATGAAGGGCCGCGCCATATTGAACCCTGCTTACAGTTTTTCACCTCCTGAAAATCAGTAAAAATAATTTACAAAACCAGCCATTTCAGCGCACGTCCCGTAAATCGCTGAATTTCAGCGATTTGAAAATCGCGCCAAGTTTGACCGCAAATTGAGGGGAGAAATCTTCAAGTTTTCTCCTCTCAATCTTCAAAATCTCTCCTCGAAATTTGCGGTCAAACTCCAAGAGGGGTGCTTTTGGTTATGAAAAATTTTTACATTTTCATCCGCTTCCAATGTCTCAAAAAGCCCCAAAAGACATAAAATGCAGAAAAATTGAAAATTTTATGCTTAAAAATTTTGCGGATTGAAAGAAAACTCCTACTTTTGCACCCGATTTAAAACACTCAAAGGCCGTGCAGCCGCCTGTGCCCCGGAAAAAGGAGCCCAAAGCCCTTCAGCGCAAGCCCTGCACCCCGTAAAATCCAGAGATATGACAATGACAGCAAACTTTTGGTGGTGGCAGCGCTCAAGATTCCAACAATCGTGAGGAGACAGCCCATGCCTGAAAGTTTTGCTTCAGAAATAACGAGAGGCCCGTCGTACTTGCGACGGGCCTCTAACTTTTAATACCCATAGCGACATGAAAAAAAATTACGATGTTGACGAAAAAGGCTTCTACGGCGAATTTGGCGGCACCTACGTGCCCGAAATCCTCTACCGTTGCGTCCATGAGTTGCAAGATGCCTACCTGCCGATTATTGAGTCGGAGGCGTTCAAGCAGGAGTATCACCAGCTGCTGAAAGACTACGTCGGCCGCCCCTCGCCCCTCTACCATGCCAGGCGCATGAGCGAGCGCTACGGTTGCCGCCTCTACCTGAAGCGCGAGGACCTCAACCACACCGGTGCCCACAAAATCAACAACACCATCGGCCAGATATTGCTGGCCCGGCAGATGGGCAAGACGCGCATCATTGCCGAGACCGGAGCCGGCCAGCACGGCGTGGCCACCGCCACCGTGTGCGCCCTGATGGGCATGCGTTGCGAGGTGTTCATGGGCGCCACCGACGTGGAGCGCCAGCACACCAACGTGGAGCGCATGAAGATGCTGGGTGCCGAGGTGCACCCCGTGACCACGGGAAACATGACGCTTAGCGATGCCTGCTCGGCCGCCATCCGCGACTGGTGCTGCCATCCCGCCGACACCTACTACCTGGTGGGCTCGACCATGGGGCCGCATCCCTATCCCGACCTGGTGGCACGCCTCCAGAGCGTCATCTCAGAGGAAATAAAATGGCAGGTGGAGGAGCAGACCGGGCGCAACCATCCCGACTACCTCATCGCCTGCATCGGCGGAGGCAGCAACGCCGCCGGAACCATCTACCACTACGCCGACGACGAGCGCGTGAAGATTGTGCTTGCCGAGGCCGGCGGGCAGGGCTGGCAAACCAGCCGCACCGCCGCCACGTTGCACCGCGGCTCGGTGGGCATCCTGCACGGCGCCAAGATGCTGGTGATGCAAGACGACGACGGGCAGATAGAAGAGGCCTTCACCATCAGCGCCGGACTCGACTACCCGGGCGTGGGGCCCATGCACTGCCACATGGCGCAGGCCGGCCGCACCACGGTGCTCGCCATCAACGACGACGAGGCCATCAGGGCTGGCTACGAGCTGACAAAGCTTGAGGGCATCATTCCCGCCATAGAGTCGGCACATGCCCTGGCCGTGCTCAGCAAGCTCACTTTCAAGCCCGACGACGTGGTGGTGCTCACCATCAGCGGCAGGGGCGACAAAGATGTTGAGACCTACCTGAAAATGAAGCACCTGGCCGACGCGCCCGCCATGAACCCTGATTGAAGAAACGGCCCGCCGGCCGTTCCGTACACCGCGTTATCAACGCGGTCCCACCCATCCCCATTCATCCCTTCAACCCCCATCCCCCACAATGAAAAAATATATCACTTCCACCCGCACCATCCTTGCCGACCTCTACACGCCGGTGGGTGTCTATATGCGGCTTCGCGACCTCCATGCCCTCAGTGCCCTCATGGAGAGCAGCGACTACCACGCCCCCGGGCACGCACGTTCGTTCATCGGCATCCACCCCCTGGCCAGCGTGGCCATCGGTCACGGCACCGCCACCGTTACGTTGCCCGACGGCACCATTGTGAAACACCAGATGGACCGCACCTACACCGCCGACAAGGCCATTGCCGAGCTCACCTCGCGCGTGGCGGTGAGCGGCGACGGCGCCGACGTCTGCGGGCTCTTCGGCTATACGGCCTTCAACGCCGTGAGGTATTTCGAGGGCATCGACGTGAAAGACGAGACGCAGGAAGTGGGCGACGCGCCCGACCTGATGTATGTGATGTACAAGGTCGTCATCGTGTTCGACCACCACAACAACCGCCTGAAAATAGTGGCCCTTGGCGAAACGCGCGAGGAGGCCGAAGGCGAAGTGGCCGACATCATGCGCGCACTGGGCAAGGCCGCCGTAACCGTCTATGGCTTCAAGGCCGTAGGCGATGTGCGAAGCACCTTGACCGACGACGAGCACCGCGCCAACATCCGCCGCGGCATTGCCCACTGCCTGAGGGGCGACGTGTTCCAAATTGTGCTCAGCCGCCGCTTCATCCAGAACTACGAGGGCGACGACTTCCGCCTCTACCGCGCCCTGCGCAGCATCAATCCCTCGCCCTATCTTTTCTACTTCGACTTCGGCGCCTTCCGCATCTTCGGCTCGTCGCCCGAGACCCATTGCCGCATTGAGGGCCGCCGCGCGTCCATCGACCCCATTGCCGGCACGGCGCGGCGCACGGGCAACGACGACGCCGACCGCCAGGCGGCAGAGCGGCTGCTGGCCGACCCGAAGGAAAATGCCGAGCACGTCATGCTGGTGGACCTGGCCAGAAACGACCTCTCGCGCAACTGCCACGACGTGGGCCTCGACTTCTTCAAGGAGTTGCAGGCCTATAGCCACGTCGTTCACTTAGTGAGCCGGGTGAGCGGAACGCTCGACGACGGCGCCGACCCGGTGAAGGCGTTCATCGACACCTTCCCCGCCGGAACGCTCTCGGGAGCGCCGAAAGTGCGCGCCATGCAGCTCATTTCGCAATACGAACCCCATAGCCGCGGAGCCTACGGCGGTTGCATTGGCATCATCGGCCTCGACGGCTCGCTCAACCAGGCCATCACCATCCGCTCGTTCGTGGCACGCAACGGCGAACTGTGGTTCCAGGCCGGCGGCGGCATCGTGGCCAAGAGCAACGTGGAAAACGAGATGCAGGAGGTGAGCAACAAGCTCGGAGCACTGCGCCGCGCCATTCAGGCCGCCGAGGAGATGTAGCATCAACCAGAAGTTTTTTCCAAGAAAAGAAGCAAAATGAAAACGGTCATCATTGATAATTACGACTCGTTCACCTACAATCTGAGTCATGTAGTGAAGGAACTGGGCGCCGAGGTGACGGTGCTGCGCAACGACCAGTTCGACATGGCGGCGCTGGCCGCCTTCGACAACATCATCCTCTCGCCGGGGCCGGGCATCCCCTCGGAAGCGGGCCTCATGCCGCTGGTCATCAAGGAATATGCCGAAAGGAAGCCCATTCTCGGCGTGTGCCTGGGGCACCAGGCCATCGGCGAGGCCTTCGGTGCCACGCTCGAAAACCTCGACGAGGTGTTCCACGGCGTGGCCACGCCCTGCCACATCCTTCGCGGAGCCATCTTCCAGGGCCTGCCCAACGACATCACCGTGGGGCGATATCACTCGTGGGTGGTGTCGAAAAAGGACTTCCCAAAGTGTCTGGAAATCACCGCCGAAAGCGACGAAGGGCTGATTATGGCGTTGCAACACCGCCGGCTGCCCGTCTATGGCATTCAGTTCCACCCCGAATCGGTGCTCACACCCCAGGGGAAAACCATTATCGCCAACTTCCTCAACCTGGGCGGAAAACATAACTGAACGCCGCGTTCGGAGTGATTATCGCAATCCCCGAACACCTTTACTCACGAATTACATAGAAGTAGAATAAAAACAATATACAAGAAAATGAAAGAAACACTTGAAAAACTCCTGCGCCATGAGGAACTCTCGCGGCAGGAAATGAAAAACATTCTCGTGGGCATCACGCAAGGCGCATTCCCCGATGAACAGATTACGGCCCTGCTCACTTGCCTCCAGATGCGCGGCGTCACCGTTGACGAGCTGCTCGGATTTCGCGACGGCATATTGGAAACAGGGCGCCCGGTGCTGCTCACCGCCGACCGCTACATCGACGTGGTGGGCACCGGCGGCGACCGCAAAAACACTTTCAACATCTCAACAACGTCATGTTTCGTCATTGCCGGTGCAGGCTACAAGGTGGCCAAGCACGGCAATTATGCCGCCACGAGCGTAAGCGGAGCATCGAATGTCATTGAGCACCACGGCATTAAGTTCAGTGCCGACCCCGACCAGCTGAACCGAAGCCTCAACGAAGCCGGCATCGTTTACCTTCATGCGCAGCTTTTTGCCACGGCCATGAAGTTCGTGGGGCCCATCCGCAAGGCGCTGCAATTCCCCACCATCTTCAACCTGCTGGGGCCGCTGGTCAATCCCAGCCAGCCGCCGTGCCAGTTGCTCGGCGTGGCCAATCTCGACCAGATGCGCCTCTACAACAATGTTTTCCAGAAGCTGGGCACCGACTATGCCATCGTCAATAGCATCGACGGCTACGACGAAATATCGCTGACCGGCCCGTTCAAAGTCACCACCAATAGCTATGAACGCCTGTTCAGTCCGCGCGATTTGGGTTTTGCCCCTGCCACGCCCGAGGAACTGGTGGGCGGAGCCACCGAGGAAGAGGCGGCCCAGATTTTCGACAGCGTGCTGGAAAACCGCGCCCTGCCCGCTCAGAAAAACATTGTTTTGGCCAACGCCGCCTTTGGCATCCAGGTGCTGGAAAAAGGAAAGAAGAGCCTCGAGGAGTGCATTGACATGGCCCGCGAGAGCATTGACAGTGGGGCGGCTTTGCGCACGTTCAGGAAATTTGCTGAAATCAACTCATAGCCATGAAAGACATCCTTCAGGAAATTGTGGACCACAAGCGCGGAGAGGTGGAACTTAGCAAGCGGTTGTTGCCGTTTGCCGACCTCTGCCGCCGCGTGGAGGCCCTGCCTTCTTCCGACATTCCCTCCATGTCGGAAGCACTTACGTCTTCGGCCACCGGCATCATTGCCGAGTTCAAGCGCAAGTCGCCGTCGAAAGGATGGATTAACCAGGAAGCGCAGGCCGGCGAGGTTCCCCTGGCCTATCAGCAAAACGGGGCCGCCGCATTGTCGGTGCTCACCGATGAAAAGTTCTTCGGCGGCAACGACGATTTCATAACAACGGCCCGGCAAAGTGGCGTCACCCTGCCCGTTCTCTACAAGAATTTCATCATTGACGAGTATCAGCTCTACCAAGCCCGCCTTTGCGGAGCCTCCGCCGTTTTGCTCATTGCCGCCTGCCTCCCGCTCCGCGATTGTGGGCGGCTCATGAAAACGGCGCACTCGCTGGGCTTGGAAGTGCTCCTTGAAATGCACTCCGAGCAAGAGCTCGACTACGCCGCCCTGGAGCCCGACCTCTGCGGCATCAACAACCGCAACCTCGGTTCGTTCGTCACCGACGTGGAAAACTCCTTCCGCCTGGCCTCACTCCTGCCCAAGGATGCCGTGAAAGTCAGCGAGAGCGGCATCAGCCGTCCCGCCACCGTAAAGGCACTCCGCCAGGCCGGGTTCCGCGGTTTCCTCATCGGCGAAAGCTTCATGAAGACCGCCAATCCCGGCGCCGCCCTCCACGATTTTATTTCCGAGCTATGATAGTGAAGGTTTGCGGCATGCGCCAAGCCGAGAACATCCGCCGCGTGGAGGCGCTGGGCATCGACTGGATGGGCTTTATTTTCTGGCCGCGGTCCAGCCGCTTTGTCAGCGCGGTTCCCGACTACCTGCCTCAACGGGCACGGCGCGTCGGCGTGTTTGTGGATGCTGAGATAAAGGACATTGTGCGCCATATCCGTGACTTCGGCCTGAACGCCATACAGTTACACGGGCACGAAAGCGCCGACTACATGAAGCGGTTGCGCGAGAAATGTGGCGGCGTCAGCATCATCAAGGCCGTTTCGGTGGCAGGGCGCGATGACATCGCGCCATTCATGACCAGCGGCGGGGTGGCCGATTACCTGCTCTTCGACACGAAATGCCCGACAATGGGCGGAAGCGGACAGCAATTCGACTGGACCGTGCTTGAAGCCTACGACGGCACCGCCCCCTTCCTTCTCAGCGGCGGCATCGGTCCCGGCGACGCCGCGCTTGTAAAAGCCTTCCGCCATCCCCGTTGCATCGGCATCGACCTCAACTCGCGTTTCGAACTCGCGCCCGGCTTGAAAGATGCCGACGCCCTTGCCGCCTTCCTCCAAGAATTGCAAAACCCTTAACCCCATTCAACCCAAGGAAACATGAACAAAATCAACCAGCTCTTCGCCGAAAGGCCCCGCGACAAGAAATTCCTCAGCCTTTATTTCTGCGCCGGTTGTCCCACGCTCGACGGCACCGCCGACGTCATCAAGACCCTGGAACGCCGCGGCATCGACTTCATCGAGGTGGGCATCCCCTTCAGCGACCCTTTGGCCGACGGACCCGTCATACAATCGGCGGCCACGCAGGCGCTGAAGAACGGCATGTCGCTGCGCCTGCTTTTCAAGCAATTGCGAGCCATCCGCCACGAGGTTCACATCCCGCTCATTCTCATGGGCTACCTCAACCCCATCCTCCATTACGGCCTGGAGGCGTTTTTCAAAAGTTGCGCCGAATGTGGAGTCAGCGGAGCCATCATCCCCGACCTGCCCTTCGACGACTACATGCAGACGGTGAAGCCCCTTGCCGACCAATACGGTCTGCGCGTCATCATGCTCATCACGCCCGAGACGAGCGCCGACCGCATCCGCCTTATCGACGCCTCCACCGACGGTTTCATCTACATGGTCAGTTCCGCCGCCATCACCGGTGCACAAAAGAGTTTCGACGAGCAGAAGCAGGAATATTTCCGGCGCATCGATGCCATGCAACTGCGCAACCCCCGCATGATTGGCTTCGGCATCAGCAACAGGCAGACCCTTCAGGCCGCCAATGCCAATGCCGCCGGAGCCATCATCGGTTCCAAGTTCGTAACCCTTCTCAACGAGGCCGAAGGCGATGCCGACGCCGCCCTCGACCGCCTTTTTGAGGACCTCCGGAAATAATCTTCCAAACCCCGTTCTTCGGCATTTGCAAACAAAACGCCCAATCGGGAACAAAGAAAGTTGCAACCCGGTTGCAGAAACACGCCCAGGCGCGTTCTTGCAACCGGGTTGCACTTTTATTGCCGTAACTTTGCACCCGAAATCAAGAAACAGTAAGTATTATGTCGCATCAACACCATCACCATCACGAACAGGAGCCGGCCGCCTGCCATGCCCACGGCGACTGCTGCCACCACGGGCACGAAGCCCATTCGCACCATCACCACGACCACGACGAGGGCAGTCCACGCCACCGCCTGCGCCTCATTCTCATCGCCGCCGCATTGCTGGCCGTGGCCATTTTCATTGAAAAAACATGCCACCTGGCCATGTGGCAACTCCTCATTATTTACGGCGTGCCCTACCTGATTGTAGGCCGGGAAACGCTGGAAGAAGCCTACGAGGGGCTGGCTTCCGGCGATGCCATGAACGAGCATTTCCTCATGTCGGTGGCCACCATCGGCGCCCTGGCCATCGGCTTCCTGCCCGGAGCCGACAACCAGTTTGCCGAGGCCGTCTTCGTCATGCTCTTCTTCCAGGTGGGCGAACTTTTTGAAGGCTACGCCGAAGGAAAGAGCCGCGCCAGCATTGCCCACCTGATGGACATCCGCCCCGACGTGGCCCATGTGGAGAGCGGCGGCACCGTCGGCGACGTGAAGCCCGAAGAAGTGGCGCCCGAAACGGTCATCGTGGTGAGGCCCGGCGAGAAAATCCCCCTCGACGGCATTGTCATCGACGGCCAGAGCGCCCTCAACACCGTGGCCCTGACCGGCGAGAGCGTGCCGCGCGACGTTGCCCCGGGCGACGAGGTGGTGTCAGGATGCGTCAACCTCTCGGGAGTCATCCGCGTGCGCACCACCAAGCCCTTCGGCGAGAGCACGGTGGCCAAACTCCTTGATTTGGTGGAAAATGCCGCCGCCAGGAAGTCGCGTAGCGAGACCTTCATAACGCGCTTCGCCCGCGTCTATACACCCGTGGTGGTGGCCGGAGCCGTGGTGCTCGCCCTGGTGCCGCCGCTGTTGTCGGGCCATTTTTCCGAAACTTTCTCCACGTGGTTCTATCGCGCACTGATGTTCCTCATCGTGTCGTGCCCCTGCGCCCTGGTCATCAGCGTGCCGCTCACCTTCTTCGGAGGCATCGGCGGAGCGTCGCGGCGCGGCATCCTCATCAAGGGTGCCAGCCTCATGGACCAGCTGGCAAAGGTGCAAACGGTGGTGTTCGACAAGACCGGCACGCTCACCGAGGGCGTGTTTGAAGTGGAGGCCGTACACCCCGACACCTTCGACAGCCGCCAGTTGCTCCATCTGGCCGCTCATGTGGAGCACTTCACCACCCACCCCATCGGCATTGCCCTGCGCAACGCCTTCCCCAACGAGGCCACCGACGGTTGCGAGGTGAGCCAGGTGGAAGAGATTGCCGGACAGGGCGTCAGGGCGGTGGTTGACGGAAAGGTGGTGTGCGTGGGAAACACCAAGATGATGGAGGCCGTGGGCGCACAATGGCACGATTGCACGCACGTGGGAACCATCATCCATGTGGCCGTCAACGGCACCTACGCCGGCCACATCGTCATCAACGACCGCGTGAAAGACGATAGCCTCGAGGCCGTGGGCAGGCTCCGGGAAATGGGGGTGGAAAACACCGTCATGCTCACCGGCGACCGCCGTCAGGTGGCCGACGACGTTGCCCGTCGCCTGGGCATCAGCCAGTGCCACGCCGAACTGCTTCCCGGCGACAAGGTGGCCCAGGTGGAGCGCCTTTTGCACGAAAAGGCCGACGGAACGTTCCTCGCCTTCGTGGGCGACGGCATCAACGACGCCCCCGTGCTGGCCCGCGCCGACGTGGGCATTGCCATGGGCGCACTGGGCAGCGACGCCGCCATCGAGGCCGCCGACGTGGTGCTCATGGACGACCAGCCGTCGAAAATCCCCGTGGCCATCGCCCTGGCACGCCGCACCCTCGCCATAGCGCGGCAGAATGTGTGGGTGGCCATCGGCGTGAAGGTGGCCGTGCTCGCGCTCGCCACGCTCGGGCTGGGCAACATGGCGCTGGCGGTATTTGCCGACGTGGGCGTCACCGTGCTCGCCGTGCTCAACGCCATGAGGGCGCAGGCATAGACGAGGGCATCATGGCCGTCGAAAATCCTACGACCGGATGTTCACATCAGGCGAAACATTTTGTCAAGATTTTTCATAAGATTTCTTATAGCAAAAATAGTTTGACCGCAAATTTCGGGGAGAGATCTTGAAGATTTCGAGGAGAGATCTTGAAGATTTCTCCCCGAAATTTGCGGTCAAACCAAGGGGTATTTTCAAGCCATTGAAAATCAACAACTTACAAAATCGGCGAAAAATGGCCGGTTTTGTCAAAATTTTTCATAAAAACTACCCACCTTTTTCGGCACCTTCTGGCCATCGTCGGGACAACTTTTTCGCGGCCGGGTTCAGGCGTTGTCGCGGCCTTGTCCGGAGGCCCTTTCCATGTCGCGGCGCGACTTGCTCTTGGTCACCAGCCACACGCCGGCAAACACCAGCACGATGGCCACCGCCTGGCTCCATTTCAGCACGCCCAGGCCGGTGAGCAGGCTCACCGTAACGGCCACGATGGGCTGCACATAGTTATAGACCGACACCACGGTGGGCCTGAGCGTGTGCTGCCCTATCATGGTGAGGATGTATGCCACGAAAGTGCCCATCACCACCACATATCCCACTTCCACCCAAGTCTTTACGGGCACGGCCGAGGGCTCTATCTCGGTGAGGTGCCCCGCCGTGAAGGGCAGCAGCATGACGGTTGCCCAGAGGAACATCCACTTGTTGACGGTAAAGACGTCGTAGGTGCGGATGAGGCGGTTGAACAACGACAAATAGAGGGCAAACGACAACTGGGCGCCCAGGCACAGCAAGTCGCCGCGAAGGTCGCCCACGCGGTCGCTGGCATGGGCGGCACTGGTAAGGATGAGAATGAGCGCTCCGCCCATGCCCAGGGCCACGCCCAGGGCCTTCTTCCCCGTAATGGGCTCGCGCAGGATGAGCGCCGAGAGGAACATGGCAAAAATGGGCATGCTCGTGGTGCAGATGCTGGCATTCACCGGCGAGGTGATGCTCAGGCCGATGGTGTAGCAACACTGGTTGGTGATAAGGCCGAACAGGGCGGCTCCGGCAAAGCGCAGACGGTCGCGAAGCGGAACCCTCCGGCGCGCCATGAAAAGCGAGCTGAGCCAGAACAGCGCACAACCGCCCAGCACGCGGAGCGCCACCAGGTGAAGGCCGTCGATGCCGTGGGTCATGGCATCCTTGCCCACAGGAGCCATGAGGCCCCAGATGGCACAGGCCGTGAACAGCGAAAGGTGGGCCACCAGCGGGCGCGAAGTCTTGGATGAGGAATGAAAAACCATGAAACGCGTGTTAATGGCCGCAAAGGTACAAAAAAAAAGCACAAACTGTTGCACCAATGAAAAATAATGCCTATTTTTGCATGAAAATGTCAGCATGCGGACCGTTGGGCCGTCTGGGGCCGCCCCCGTTGTGCACCGTCGCCGCAAAAAGAAAAGCTACTGATTATGAAATACGCCGACTACATTGAACAGATAGAAATCGACTCCCTGTGGAGCGGAAAGCGCCACGTGGTGTGGGACCTCGACCGCAAGGTGAACATCCTGAGCGGCATCAACGGCGTGGGAAAGAGCACCATATTAAATAAGGTGGTGAAAAGCGTCAGCCAGAACGGCGACATCGTCAACCACCTGCTGAAGGGTGTACACCTGAAGACGCACCCCGCCGACGCCACCCACGTCAGGTTCGACGTCATACGCTCTTTCGACCATGTGCTCATGAATGCCGACACCATTGGGAAAGTGGACCTCAGCCTGGCCACCGAACTCGACTGGCAGCTCTACAAACTCCAGCGGAAATACCTGGACTACCAGGTGAACATCGGCAACAAAATCATTGCCGAACTGCAACGGGGCAACGCCCAAGCCGCCCACGAGCTGAGCCGGAGCAAGGCAAAATTCCAGGACCTCGTGGACGACCTGTTCAAGGAAACGGGAAAGAAAATCGTGAGGACGGAGAACGAGATACGCTTCTCGCAAATCGGCGAGACGCTCGTGCCCTACCAGTTGTCGAGCGGCGAAAAGCAAATGCTGGTCATCTTGCTCACCGTGCTCGTGGAAAACGAGCTGCCCTACGTGCTCTTCATGGACGAGCCGGAAGTGAGCTTGCACGTGGACTGGCAGCAACGGCTCATCGACCTCATACTGGACCTGAACCCAAACGTGCAGGTCATTCTCACCACCCACTCGCCCGCGGTCATCATGAACGGATGGATGGACAAAGTGACCGAGGTTTCGGACATCACCACCTGACCTTTCCCCATCCTTCAACACCTCACCCCGCACCATCATGGGCAGCAGACTGAAAGACAACATCACCTCGGGATACATGGAGGCGGCCAACCGGCTGAACTCCAAGAAATCGCGCCGCCGCATCGCCGCCTACGTGGAGAGCTACGACGACGTGTTCTTCTGGCGCACCGTGCTCAGCCCCCTTGAAGACAACACGCGCTTCTTCGAGGTCATGCTCCCCAGCCACCACCGGCTGGAAAGGGGCAAGAAGTCGGTGCTTATGAACCTGTTGGCAAAAAAGGCCGGGCGCGACCTCATCTGTTGCGTCGATGCCGACTACGACTACCTCCTGAAGGGCGTCACCGAAACCAGCCGCAAGATGAGGGACAACCCCTATGTCTTCCACACTTACGCCTATTCCATAGAAAACCTGCAATGCTATGCGCCCTCGCTACATAACGTGGCGGTGGCCGTGACGCTCAACGACCGGCCACTGCTCGACTTCCGCGAGTTCCTCACGCAGTTCTCCGAGGCCATTTTCCCACTTTTCGTGTGGAGCATCTGGCACTACCGCCGGAACATATACAACGAGTTCACCATTTCCGACTTCTGCAAAGTCATTGAACTGGGCGGCTTTTCGCTCGACGACCCGCAGGCCTGCATCAAGCACGTCAGGAGGAAATGCTATGTGCGCGTGGGAGACTTCCAGCGGAAACATCCCGACGCCAAGGAGAGTTACCTGGAACTGAAGCGCGAGCTACAGGAGGAAATGGGCGTCACGCCGCAAACCACCTATCTCTACATTCAAGGTCACCACCTCTTCAACAAGGTGGTGACACCCGTCATGGCCAAGGTTTGCAAGGTGCTGGTCCAGCAACGCGAGCACGAAATAAGGAAGCAGTCGGTACACTCCACGCAAATGCGCAACGAGTTGTCGTGCTATAGCCACAGCACCCAGGACATTGAGCAGATGCTGAAAAAGAACATGGGCTACATGGCCTCCGACGAATATCGCCTCATTCAGGCCGACGTGATGCGCTTCCTCAGCCGGCCCGCCTCCGTGCCCGTTGCCGCCAAGGCCTCGCACCCCGCCGAAAAAGCACCCATGGAAAAGCCCGCCGCGACCGCCGAAACGCCGTCGCACCCCATCCCCGAAATTCAAAAAACCATCATCACCAAATGAAAACAAGCAACAACATGAGCGCCCATGCCGCCATCCTGTCGGCAAACGTCATCTTCGGGCTGGGCGTGCCCGTCACCAAATTCTTGCTCGACGACTGGGTAACCCCCATGACCTACATGGCCACGCGATGCGTGGGGGCCACCATTATCTTCTGGCTCGTCAGCCTCTTCCTGCCCCGCGAGCATGTGGAGCGCCGCGACCTGATGGTCATCATGGCCGGCGGACTGCTCGGGTTTGTCATTTCGCAAACCCTCACGGCCTGGGCTTTGCAATACACCACGCCCGTCTATTTCTCGCTCATTGCCACACTTACGCCCATTGCCACCATGCTCCTGGCGGCACTGTTCCTGGGCGAGCGCATCACGGGCATCAAGTCGGTAGGCGTCTTTCTTGCCATTCTCGGCGCGGCACTCATGGTGTTCGTGGGATGGCAGGGCGGAGCCGGCCGCAACGACCTGCTGGGCATCGTGCTCGCATTGCTGAGCCTGCTCACCTGGGCCGTCTATCTCATCATCACGCGCAAGGTGTCGCAGCGCTACACCGCCGTCACGCAGATGAAGTGGATTTTCCTCGTCTCGTCGGTCGCCGTGCTGCCTTTCGCATGGAAAGAATTTCCGCAGACTGCCCTCTTCGGCGGACAATGTGCCTGGGACGGCGCGCTGGCCATGGCCTTCATCGTGGTCTTTGCCACCGTGCTCGGCTATTTCACCATTCCCTATGCCATGAAATTCCTGCGCGCCACCACGGTGAGCATCTACACCAACATTCAGCCGGTGGTGGCATCGCTCGTGGCCATCGCCATAGGGCAGGACATCATGACCTGGGACAAGCCCGTGGCGGCCGTGCTCGTACTCTTGGGCGCATGGCTGGTGACACGCGAAAAAGCATAGCGGCAAAGGCCGTTCAGAATAAGACAATAAGAACCTAACATACTCAGAACCATGAGATTTGAATACGATTTCCTCATCATCGGCGCAGGTGTCGCCGGAATGAGCTATGCGCTGAAAGTGGCGCGAGAGAAGAAAGGAAAGGTGTGCATCATCTGCAAGACAAGCCTCGACGAAGCCAACACCAGCTTCGCCCAGGGAGGCGTGGCCTCGGTGACCAACCTGAAAGTAGATAATTTCGACAAGCACATCGAAGACACGATGATTGCCGGCGACTACATCTCGGACCGGAAGGCCGTGGAGCAGGTGGTGAGAAATGCCCCCGCGCAGATTGAGGAACTGGTGAAATGGGGCGTCAACTTCGACCGCAACGCCGACGGCTCCTTCGACTTGCACCGCGAGGGCGGACACTCCGAGTTCCGCATCCTGCACCATGCCGACGACACCGGTGCCGAGATACAACGCGGCCTGATGGCCGCCGTGAGGGCCTGCCCCGACATCATCGTGAAGGAGAACCACTTTGCCGTGGAAATCATCACCCAGCACCACCTCGGCGCAAGGGTCACCCGCCGCACGCCTTACATCTACTGCTACGGCGCATATGTGCTCAACCCCGACACCCAGAAAGTGGACACCTACCTCTCGAAAGTCACGCTGATGTGTACCGGAGGCTGCGGTGCCGTCTATCAAACAACCACCAACCCCGTCATTGCCACCGGCGACGGCGAGGCAATGGTCTATCGCGCCAAGGGCACCGTGCAGGACATGGAGTTCGTGCAATTCCACCCCACCGCCCTCTATTCGCCGGGCGAGACGCACCCCGCCTTCCTCATCACCGAGGCCATGCGCGGCTATGGCGGCATACTGAGGCTGCCCAACGGCGAGTCGTTCATGGAGAAATACGACGAGCGCCTGTCGCTAGCACCGCGCGACATCGTGGCACGCGCCATCGACAAGGAGATGAAGACCTACGGCATCGACCACGTCTGCCTCGACGTCACTCACAAAGACGCGGCCGAAACGCGCCACCACTTCCCAAACATCTACCAGAAATGCCTGTCGCTGGGCATCGACATCACCACCGACTACATTCCCGTGCGCCCGGCGGCACACTATATGTGCGGCGGCATCAAGGTTGACCTCAACGGCTGCAGCAGCATAGAGCGCCTCTACGCCATCGGCGAATGTTCGTGCACGGGCCTCCACGGCGGCAACCGACTGGCCAGCAACTCGCTCATTGAGGCCGTGGTGTATGCCGAGGCAGCGGCACGCCACTCGCTCGAACACGTTGACCTCTACGACTATAACGAGAAAGTGCCCGACTGGAACGACGAGGGAACCATGACCAACGAAGAGCAGGTGCTCATCACACAGTCGGTGAAGGAGGTGGGCGAGATTATGTCGAACTACGTCGGCATCGTGCGCAGCGACCTGCGCCTGCACCGCGCCTGGAACCGCCTCGACATGCTCTACGAGGAAACCGAAAACCTCTTCAAGCGCGTCCGTGCCACACGCGACATCTGCGAGCTCCGCAACATGATCAACGTGGGATACCTTATCACGCGCTTCGCCCTGGAGCGCAAGGAAAGCCGCGGACTCCACTTCACCATCGACTATCCCGTACACGCCTACGACAAACAGTCGCAATAACCGGACAAATTTCCATTTCGTAAAAGGTTTGGCCGCAATTTCCCCCATGGAATTTGCGGCCAAACTTTTTTGGAGGTGAAAGCAACAAAAATTCCCGGCCCAAAATTATATGTTTTTCAAAAAAAATGAGTAAATTTGCAGCCGCTTTGTGTGCGCCCACTGTTTTTTGCCTTCCTTGAGGCCGTGCGGCGCATTCCGGCCCTCTTGTCCGAACAACGTAGGAACCCTTCGGCAGGCCGTAAAAAGAGCGAAAAGAGATAACAACTGTTCCACCCCTTTTAATCGTTTTATGAGAAACTGGAAGACAATGATGATGACCATGGCATGCCTCTTTGCGGTTGCCATGTCGGTGGCCGCTCCCCGCGACAAGGCCGCCATGCAGTCGGCAGCACAACGTGTGCTCACCCTGCGCGCCGCGGGTCACAATGCTCCCCAGATGAAGGAATTGAAGACCTTCAGCGAAAACCCCGCCTACAGCATTTTCGGCTATGAGCAGGGCGGTTTTGCCGTCGTGTCGGCCGACGACCTGCTGCCCGAGGTGCTGGGCTATTCCGAAAAGAAGTTCAACAACGGAAGCGTGAACCCCAATTTCCAATGGTGGCTCACCAGCGTGGAGAAAGCCGCCGCCTACCTGGTGGAGAACAACATTCCCGCCACCACGGTGGCCCCCGACCCCACGCGGTTCGACCCCGACGTGCCGGGACTGCTGACCACCACCTGGGGCCAGCAGGAGCCCTATAACAACATGTGCCCCTACGGCACCAGCAGCGGCCAGCACGACTGGCAGGACTACGGCGGCGGCGACGGACGCTGCGTGACGGGATGCGTGGCCACCGCCATGGCGCAAATCCTCAACTACCACGCCTTCCCGCCCAAGGGCCAGGGCACGCACTCCGTAAAGGTGGGCGGACAAACCTATACCGTTGACTTCGGCGAGGGCGAATACGACTATGCCAACATGCTCGACTCCTACGCCGGCGAATACACCGAGGAAGAGGGCCGCGCCGTGGCACGGCTCATGTACCACTGTGGCGTAGCCGCCGACATGGAATACGCCACCGACGGCTCGGGAACGCAAGTCTTCAACTGCCTGAACGGCCTCCACCGCAACTTCGGCTTCGGCAGCGAGGTGAAGAGCGTCGCACGCGACAACTATGGCGAAAAAGCCTGGATGGACATGATTTTCGGCGAGCTCACCGAGGGCCGTCCCATCCTCTACGTTGGCGTCGACTATTCAATCTTTGCCGGCCACGCCTTTGTGTTCGACGGCTACGATGCCACCGGCAAGGTGCGCGTGAACTGGGGCTGGAACGGCGACGACGACGGCTTCTACGAGGTGGCACTGCTCAACCCCCCGGGCTTGAAATTCAATGCCGGACAGGAAATGATTACCGGCATCCAGGCTCCCGACGAACAATTCCTGAACGCCACGCTCGATGTCACTCCCGGCCAGCTCTCATCGCTCATCAGCCCCGATGACCGAAACAAATACGGCACGCTCACCATCAACGGCACGCTCAACGGCGACGACCTCAGCGTGCTGCGCCAGATGTCGGGCAACGACGACCAGGGCAAGAACACCCGCGGACGGCTCGCCGTGCTCGACCTCACCAACGCCCGCCTGGTGAGCGGCGGCAGCGCCTTCCTCACCCTTCACGACCGCCAGTATGCCATGTCCGCCGGCGACTGCCTGCCCGCCATGGCCTTCTATGGCTGCAAGCGCCTCACCACGCTGAAGTTGCCCGCCACGCTGAAAGCCGTGGGCAACGGCGCCTTCGCCGACTGCCAGCGCCTTACCACGCTCGTCGTGAGCCAGCCGGTCACCGCCGCCTTCGAATATGACGACGGCATCTTCTACACCCCCGGCCGCAAGGAAATCATCACCGTGGCACCCATGCGCACCAATGAGCTCACCATCGGCCGCGACCTCGTCAGGCTTCACGACTACGCCCTGGCCGGGTGCACCAAGCTGTCGGGCATCAGGACATTGTCCTACCAGCCCATCGAGGCCGGCGACAACACCTTCCACGGCATCGCGGGCCATGTGCGCCTCTACTACCCCATTGGCACCGCCGACGCCTACAAGCAGTCAGCAGCCTGGGCACCGTTCTTTGAAAAAGCAAGCATGCTGCAGGAGATAGGCACGCTCATCAAGGCGCGCAACAAAGCTCGCTATTACGGCGACCCCAACCCCATCCTGGGATACGTCATGTCGGGCGACTTCGTAACGGGAACGCCCGAAATCATCTGCGAGGCCCGTCAGGACTCCCCCGCCGGCAAATACACCATCCACCTGGAGCGCGGCACCATCGATGCCGACATCCTCGTCTTGGAAGACGGCTTCCTGGCCGTCGCACAGGCTCCGCTCACCGTGAGCATCGCCGATGCCCAGCGCGGCGTACATGAGGCCGACCCGCAGTTCCACCTCTCCTTCAGCGGCTTCAAGCTCAACGACGACGAGAGCGCCATTCGCGTCATGCCAACCGTCACCACCACGGCCACCTACGGCAGTCCCGCCGGCACCTACGCCTACAAGCTGGAGGGCGGCGAGGCCGACAACTATTTCTTCAAATACGACGGCAAGGGCGTCTTCACCATCGTGGACAACATGCCCACGGCCATCACTCCCCAGCCTTCCGACACCCATTACGACATCACCACACTCAGCGGCACCGTGGTTCGCCGCAACGCCCCCACCACCGCCAACCTCCCCAAAGGCATCTATATTATAAATAGGAAGAAAGTGGTGGTAAAATAAAGCCCCCCCTCTAATCCCCCAATCGGTTTACTCTCCCCTCCTTACGGGAGGGGCCGGGGGTGGGCCACTAAACTCCTTTGCTCCAAGTACTCCTTAGAAAAAACTTAGAATAAAACCGTAGAAATAACCCCTTAGAGAAGCATAGAAAATCATTCTCCAAAGAAAAAACATTAGAACATGACGCGTTACATCATTACTTTCGCCCTGTCGCTGGCCGCCTCCTTGGCAATAGCTGCGCCGCGCACCCGCACCCAGATGGAAAGCGAGGCCCGCCAGGCCCTCCAGCACTCTTCCCTCAACATGCGCAAGGCCCCTGCCCGCATCCAGGAGCTCGCCGTCACCCCCACCTACGCCATCTACGGCATGAAAGACGCCCCCGGCTTTGCCGTCATCGCCGCCGACGATGTTGCTCCTGCCGTCCTTGGCGTTTCGTCGCAGCGCTATAACGCCGACAACCAGAATTTCCGCTGGTGGCTCAACGCCGTGAGCAATGTCGTCGCAGAGGCCGCCAGAATGGGCCAGCCCCTCCGCGTCGTCACCCCCGACAACTACGACGTCCCCACGGACGTGGAACCCCTCATGACCACCTTGTGGGACCAAGACGAGCCTTATAACAACTACTGCCCCAGCGGCAGCTATATGCGCTGCGTCACCGGCTGTGTGGCCACCGCCGTGGCGCAAGTCCTCAACTACCACAAGATGCCGGAGCACGGCATCGGCTCCCACACAATCTACTACCCCTACCAGAACACCAGCGGTGTGGCTGTCACTGCCGATTTCGAAAACCACTACTATGACTGGGACAACATGCTCGACGTCTATTCCTACGGCCACTACAACGCCGCCCAGGCCCATGCCGTCGCCGAGCTCATGCGCGACTGCGGCGTGGCCTCCGAAATGCGCTACGGCACCTCCTTCGAGGGCGGCAGCGGCACCTATTCGCAGGATGCTGCCGAGGGTCTCCGCCTCTATTTCGGCATCACCGACGCCCAGTGCGTGGAGCGCAACAACTACTCCGACGCCGACTGGATGGAGATGGTCTATGGCGAGCTCAGCCAGAACGGGCCCCTCTACTACGGCGGTGACGACTACACCGGCGGCCACGCCTTCGTCCTCCACGGCTACCGCGCCGACGGCAAGGTCTATGTCAACTGGGGATGGAGCGGCGACGACGACGGCTACTACGACATCTCGCTCCTCAACCCCTCCAGCTACCAGTTCAAGTTCAACCAGGACATGATTATCGGCGTGGCCTCCGAGCCCCACGACCTCCTTTCCGAGACCTTCCAGCTGTCAGCCCCCGGCACCCTTCCGCAGCTCCTTGCCGACACCGACCCCACCCTTGTCGGTAGCCTGAAGGTCATCGGCCAGATCAACTCCGCCGACCTCGACCTCCTCCGCCAGATGGCGGGCTGCGACCGCCAGGGCCAGCGCACCAAGGGCCACCTCTCCGCCCTCGACCTCTCCGAGGCCACCTTCGTCAGCGGCGGCGGCACCTTCCTCACCCGCGACGGACAGTCCTTCGCCACCACCGACGGCGACCTGCCGCCCTGCGCCTTCTACGGCTGCCGCCGCCTGCAGCGCCTCGTGCTCCCGCAGTCCGGCATCCGCCATTTCGGCGACGGCGCCCTCGCCCTCTGCTCGGGGCTGAAAGAGGTCACCGTCACCCCCGCCGCCGATGCCGACTTCCTTATCGACGACCAGGTGGTGTGGACCGCCGACCAGACGCAGGTCATCGCCGTGCTCCCCACGCGCTCCGGCACTCTCGACATCCCCAAGGGCACTGCCCAGCTCCACGACTATGCCCTTGCCGGCTGTGCCAAGGTCAGCAAGGTCATCCTCCCCGCCACCGTCACCCGTCTGGGTGCCGAGTGCTTCAACGGCTGCTCCGCCCTCACCGAGCTGCGCACCAAGCACCGCGCGGTGCCCCTGCTCGGCGGCTACGACGTCTTCAAGGGCGTCAACGTCGCCTCCTGCAAGCTCTATGTCCTCAGCGACATGAGGCACACCTTCGAGAATGCCGCCCAGTGGAACGTCTTTGCGCAAAATAACAACATCGTCGAGTACGGCACCACCGTCAAGGTGCGCAATGCCGTGCGCAACTATGGCGACGCCAACCCCGCGCTCAACTACGTCATCGTGGGCGACATGGTGGAGGGCACCCCCGAACTGTCCTGCGAGGCCGACGCCACGTCGCCGGTCGGCAAATACACCATCACCATCACCCCCGGCACCATCCAGGCCGACGAGAGCGTGGAGTTCCTCGACGGCTATCTCATCATTCGCAAGATACCCCTCACGGTGAGCGTCGCCGACGCCTCGCGCCACCCGCGGCAGGCCGACCCCGAGTTCGTTGTCACCTATAGCGGCTTCGTCAACGGCGACGATGCCTCGTGCATCACCGTGCCGCCCACCGTCACCACCACGGCCACTGCCGACAGTCCCGCCGGCACCTACCAGTATGTGGTCAGCGGCGGCCAGGCCCTCAACTACACGTTCCGCTACGACGGCCTCGGCATCTTCACCATCCTTTCTGAAGCCACCGGCCTCGACGCCCTCACCGCCGGCCAGCCCAGCGATGTTTACAACCTCCAGGGCACCCTCGTGCGCAGCCGCGCCACCACCCTCAGCGGCCTCACCCCCGGCATCTATATCGTCAACGGGCGGAAAGTCGTGGTGAAATAACCGCCGTCCCCTCCCCTGTTTATGATTTATTTCATGAAAGTGCTGTTGAATATAGGGAAAATAAATACAATAACAATCACAAGAAAGAAAAACTATTTTTCACCATCGCCATGCTCCTTGCCTCAGTGCAGGGAACATGGGCACAGACATGGACGGAGGTCAGCTCGGCAAGTGCGCTGAATTCAGCCATCACCGACGGTGCACACATTCGTCTGACTCGTGACATCACCCTTGGCTCATATCTGAAAATCGATGATGGCAGCACCCAGAACGTCACCATCGACCTGAACGGCCACGAGCTGCTGCGCAGCGACCTCGGCAGTGCTGATACAAACGGTCACGTCATTGAACTGTTCGGCGACGACGATGCCCTGACGCTCAGTAACGGAACGCTCTCCGGCGGCTGGGCCATCAACGGCGGCGGCATCTGCAATTTCGGCCATCTGACGCTCAACAATGTCACCATCACCGGCTGCAAGGCTGAAAACGACGGTGCCATCTATAACAAGGCGGGAGCCACGCTCACCATCACGGGCGGCAGCATCACCAACTGCCTCAGCAGTGCCGGCGGCGGTGCCATCGTGAATCATGGCACGGCCACCATCAGCGGCTGCACCATGAGCGGAAACACGGCCACCACCCGTGGCGGTGCCATCTGGAGCGACAGTGGCCTGACCATTGAAAACACCACCATCAGCAACAACACGTCGAAGGAAGCCGGCGGCATCTATCTCACCTCCAGCGCCATGCTCAACCTGGGTGGCACCAGCACCATCAGCGGAAACGCTTCCACCGAGCACGGCGGCGGCGGCATCGACAACTATGACACGGTGGTCATCACCGGCAACGTCACCATTACCGGCAACAGCTGCCACGGCAACGGCGCCGGCATCTGGACCAACGGCACCCTGCGGATGGCTGGCAACATACAGATTAAGAACAACACCGGCGACGACCTCTACCTGAAGAAGGGCAGCGTCGTCGATGTCACCGGTGCCCTCACCGGTGGTGCCGCCAGCATCATGGTCCGCATGGAGGGCAGCCGTGGCAAGCTCACCAGCGGCTACACATCCTCCGGCACGTCCGTGCAGCCCTTCGCAGCGCTCCAGGACGACATCAACAAGGTGTCGATCGAGGACGACGGAGAGTGCTACCTCTTGCTGGGATACTACGAATGTTCCTGGGACGTGGAAAACCAAAAGGTGAATCGCACCCTTACTTGGATCGACCGCCACGTGGCCGTTGACAATCTCTGCTCGGCGAAGTACGCCAGCGGCGGCGGCCTCGACGGCGACAACTATGTCTTTGTGGTTGACGGCACCGCGACGATACCCAACGGGCTCACCGTGGCGGGCCATAGCAAGGTCATCCTCTTCGACGGCTCCAGCCTCACGGTCGGCGACCATGGCATCAAGGTCAATCGCGATGCCTCGCTGCGCATCTATGGCCAAAAGGAGGGCACGGGCAAGCTGATAGCCACCGGCGACTACGAAAGACCCGCCATCGGCGGCGAGCAGTGGGATGCCCGCCCGGGAGGCATCGAGATTCATGGCGGCTATGTGGAGGCCCACGGCGGAGAATCGGCCACCGGCATCGGCGGAGCAGCCTTCTCCCCTGGCGGCTTTCTCATCATCTATGGCGGCACGGTGAAAGCCTACGGCGGCGACGACAGTGCCGCCATCGGCTGTGGATACAAGAACACGGAGGTTGGCGACATCACCATTTTTGGTGGCGACGTCTATGCCGAGGGCGGTGCAAACGGCGCCGGCATCGGCACCGGCCATACAAAAGGTAATAACCATAAAGTAGATGGCGTGCTCACCGTCTATGGAGGCACGGTCAATGCCGTGGGCGGCTATAGCTCTGCCGGTATCGGCGGAGGAGATGGCAGGGGAGGTTTCACTGTCAACGTCCACGGCGGCAAGGTATATGCATGGGGAGGAAGCAATGGTGCCGGCATCGGCAGTGGTTATAATGCAAAGTCAAACCTCGACGACCATCAAGAAAACACCTTCGGCGGCGTTCTTACCGTCACGGGCGGCATCGTTGATGCCGAAGGAGGAAGAAATGGCGCCGGCATCGGCGGCGGATACGACAGCAGTGGCGGCGGCGGCGGCGTCAGCGGCGGAACCGTCCGTGCCACTGGCGGCAACAACGCTGCCGGCATCGGCGGCGGTTCATCGCCCTACTTCGGTCGCAACACCCACGGCGGCACGGTCACCGTCACCGGCGGCACGGTCATTGCCAAAGGCATCGGCTGGGGCGCTGGCATCGGCGGCGGTGCGAATACCAAGGGCGCCACGGTCGTCATCAAGGGGGCACGGTGACTGCCATCGCCGGCGACGACGCCGGCGAGAAGAACGGCTCGGCCTTCGGCAGCGAGGAGGGCGACGGGTCCCTCGGCACGCTCACCATCGGCGACCAGATGATGGTGCACGCCGGCCAGGACGTCTATGACGCCCCCGACCATCTCTTCCCCTACGACCAGCGCGTGCCCGCCTGCTTCTATCGCCCCTTCGCCGAGATAAAGGCTTGCAACCACCAGGACGCCACCTACACCGTGAGCGGCCCTGAGGCCACCGACACCCATACGCTGGCCTGCCTCGACCGTACCGAGGAGCAGCACTCCTTCGGCAACGCCACCACCTGCACCGTCTGCGGTGTCAGCGGCGCCGTCAGCACCATCAGCATCTACCTGCCCGAGAAGGAGGGCGACAACTATACCGACGGCCACTACGGCTCCTCGCCGGTCACGCTGACCTTCGTCAAGGGCAACACCATCGCCCTGCCCGCTCCCCCCGTCAGCCACCTTCCCAACGGCATCACCTTCGCCGGCTGGGCCGTGGGCACCCCCGGCAGCCTCGGCATCACCTCCTATTGGAAGGGCAGCGACGAGACCGTCCTCGAGGCCGGCACCGACTACACCGTCAGCGCCGATGTCAGCCTCACCGCCCGCTACGCCGGCATTGAGGTCAGCCTGGCCGATGCCGCCGACAACAGGGAAGTCCTCTTCCAGAGCGACGGCCAGACGGCGCAGCGCGTCACCCTCACCGGCCGCACCCTCCACAAAGACGGCCAGTGGAGCACCCTCTGCCTGCCCTTCGACCTGCCCTTCAGCGGCAGCCCGCTCGACGGTGACGGCGTGGACGTGCGCACGCTGCGCAGCTCATCATTCCGGAACGGCACACTGACGCTGTATTTCACCGAGGCAGGAGCCGTGACGCTGATAGAGGCCGGCAAGCCCTACCTCATCAGGTGGGACAACACCGGTGGGACGCTCACCGAGGCCGACCTCGTTTTCAGTGGCGTCACCATCCACAACAACGTGGCCGATGCCGCTACCGACCATATCGCCCTCATCGGCACCTATTCGCCCCTCGTCATCTACCAGGACGGCACGGACCATACCAACCTCTACCTCGCTGCCGACGCTCTCTGGCCGCCCACGTCCCCCGATTTCACGGTGAACGCCTGCCGCGCCTACTTCCAGCTGAGGGACGGGCTCACCGCCGGTGAGCCCTCCACGTCGCAGCAGACGCAGGTCCACACATTCGTCCTGAACTTCGACGGCCTACCGACGGCCATCAGCACCCTCCCCGCCGACACCGCCGCCCGCGCCATCTACACCCTCGACGGCCGCCGGCTGGACACCATGCCCACCCAGCGCGGCCTCTATATCGTGAATGGAAAGAAAGTAGTGATTAAATAAGGAGGGCGCAGCAAAGAAGACGACAAACGGAACGCGCCATGCGCACCGTGCTGGTGCACTATGACGATCGCAGCATCCTACACCACAAAATTCCTGGGCACCCCTTGTTGCCCAGGAATTTTTTTTGAGAGAAAACCCCATAATCCGCGGAATTTAGGGATACCACTCTTTCACCCATCCCCCCTCCATAAGGCAGGAACAGCAGCCGCCCCCCTTTTTTTCATTCTTTCATTCTTTCCATCTTTCACCTCCCCCCAAGGGGGAATAAGAGGGGTGCCCTTTCCCTTTCCTCCCCCCTTTGGGGGGATTAGAGGGGGGCTTTTACCCCTTTGGCGGGATTAGAGGGGGGCTCTTTATAAAAACAAAAACCAGAAATCATTTGGCAGGAACAGGAAAAAGTCGTACATTTGCAACAATTAACAACAATTTTCACCCCAATGACCACAAAATCCTTCTTTTTGCTGACAATGATTCTGGCCGGGAGCATGGCCGGACAGGTACAGGCGCAAGGTGTCTATAAGATGATTAGCTCTCTGGATGAGATAGACGCTGGTGCGACTTATATTATCTATGGCTATAACCAGAGTGCGGTGTCCACGAAGGCTTTGCGGGGCGTTGCCGACGGCAGCTACCTGCTGGCGACGGACTTTGCGAAGGCGCAGGTGGACGAGGCGACATGGACGATCACCATCCCGCCGTCGTCGGCGGCGGCGGACATGCCGGCGGAGCTGCGGCTGGTGCCGGTGGACGAGGCCGACGGCGTGTATGGGGTGCGGCTGAAAGACGAAGAGCGGTTTCTCTATAACCTGTCGGGTGACGAGCTGCGGCTGACGGAGATGGCGCCGGGGGAGAACAGCGCCATTCAATGGCGGATGGTGGAGAGCCCGCGGGTGAACGGGGTGGTGGTGAACAACGTGCGGAACGAGGACCGCTATATCTTCAACTCGTCGAACAAGTTCCGGTGCTCTGACAAGGCGCTGAACGCGGGGAACAACCGCGGGGTGCTGTGCAAGAAGGTGGAGGAGCGGGTGACGATAGGCTCCGGGGGCTTTGCGGCGTATGTGACGAAGCATGACATCAGCTTCGCGCGGTCGCACGGCATCAGGGCGTATATAGTGACGGGGGCGTCGGCAGCGGGGGCGGTGATGGCGGCCGTTGACGCGGCGGCGGCGGGGACGGCGGTCATCATAAGGGGCACGCCGGGCGACCATGTGCTGACAATGGCGGACGGCGCGGCACCGGAGGCGGTGGGGAACATGCTGCAGCAGGGCGGGGCGACGGGCGACGGCCGCACGGTATTTGCCTTGGGGAGCAGGAACGGGAACATCGGGTTTTTCCGCGTGCAGAACGGTGTGGCGGTGGATGGCGACAGGCCGTTCCTGGTGATTGGCGGACTGGGGGAGGGCGTTGTTTTTGTGCCGTTTATCTTCGAAGGGGGGAGCGCGACGGGCGTGACGGCGGTGGCGGCGGGCACGCCATCGGCGCTGCACCACGGCATTGACGGCCGGCGGGCATCGGGCCGCGGGGTGGTCATCGGCGGCGGGCGCAAGACAGTGGTGCGGTAAGGGGGCTATGCCTCCTGCGGCGCGGTGACATGGATGGTGAGCGTCTGGGGGTTGAAGAGAAGGCCGGGGCGGTTGAGGAAGGCGGCGAGGGAACCGTCGTCGGCGAGCTGCCGCGGGGTGCCGATGGCGACGGGCTGCGCGGGAAGCATGAGCCAGAGGCGGTCGGCGGTCTGCAGGGCGAGCTCCATGTCGTGGGTGGAGAGGAGAATGGTCTTGCCGGCCTGGTGGGCGAGGCGGCGGAGGAGCTGGAGCATATCGGCCTTGGACGGGTAGTCGAGGAAGGCGGTGGGCTCGTCGAGGAGGATGACGGGCGTTTGCTGTGCGAGGGCCTTGGCAATCATCATCTTCTGCCGCTCGCCGTCGCTGAGGGTGTGGACCATGCGGGTGGCGAGGTGGGGGATGCCGACCATGGCGATGCTGTCGTTGACGATGTCTTTATCGGCCTTGGTGAGGCGTCCGAAGAAGCCGGTATAGGGAGAGCGTCCGAGGGCGACGAGCTCCTCGACGGTCATGTTCTGCACGTCGGGTTTGCCAGTGAGGACGACGCCGATGAGCCGTGACAGCTGGCGGTCGGTGAGGGTGGTGACGCTTCGCGGATTTCCGGGGAGCTGGTCGATGAGAATGTCTCCGGCAAGGGGGGGCTGGAAGGCGCTGAGGGTGCGTAGGAGGGTGCTCTTGCCGGCGCCGTTAGGGCCGATGAGGCATGTGAGCTCGCCGGGGAGGACCTGTGCGGTGATGGCGGTGGCGACCGTCTTGCGGTTGTTCTTCTGGCGGTAGCCGATGGTGAGATTCTCTAATCGCAGCATTTTCTATGGAGGGGTTTTTCCAAGGGGTTTTATTTCTAATTTCCAAAGGGGGTTATTTCTAAGGAGTAAAGGAGCTGAGGAGTTTAGTGGCCCACCCCCGGCCCCTCCCGTAAGGAGGGGAGAGTAAACCGATTGGGGGATTAGAAGGGGGCTTTCACTTTTTCACATTTTCACCTTTTCATTTTTCCCTCGCCTGTTCTTCCCCCCAAGGGGGGATTAGATGGGGGCCTTACCTTTTTTTCTAAGGAGAATGGGAGTAAAGGAGTTTTTCACTTATTTACTTTTTCACCTTTTTCATTTTTCCCTCACCTTTTCTTCCCCCCCAAGGGGGGATTAGAGGGGGCCTTCACTTTTCCCTGCCCTTTCTTCCCCCTTTGGGGTATTTGTTATGAGGGAGGAGTTTTGAGTTTTGAGTTTTGAATGCCGTACGTCTTCCCCCCTTTGGGGGGATTAGAGGGGGTCCATTATTTCACCAGTGCGCGGGCTGTTTCGATGATGGTGTCGCGGGCTTTGGGGAAGTCGTCGGGAGAGAGGGCGGCGGGGACGTGGGGTGCGATGCCGTCCTCGGTGCTGCGGCGGTTGACGTCGTACATTGGGCATGCCGAGAAGCGCACCGTCCATCCGTTGGGCAGTCCGCTGGTGTAGGGGAGCCCTGCGCCGCCGCCGGTATGGTCGCCGACGATGGTGGCCAGGGGGCAGCATTTCATGTATTTCACGAACTCGTTGGCGGCGGAGAACACCTGGCGGTTGGTGAGCACGAAGACCGGCTTGTGCCATCGCACGCCCTTGGCGGGTTTGATGCGCTGCTCCCTCATGGGCGAGAAGTCGCCGTGTCCGTCGCCCGTCTTATGCTGCATATACCCCACGATCGTCTCCTGGTCGAAGAAGCGTGCGGCCAGTTTCTCGGCCATGGAGAGGAGTCCGCCGCCATTGTCGCGGATGTCGATGATGACGGCGCGGCAGGGTGCCAGCGAGAGGAACACCTGGTCGAGGTTGCCGTCGCCGACCTCTGACGAGAAGGAGGGGTAGCGCAGGTATCCGATGTTGTCGTCGAGCACCTTGTACTGCAGGGCGGCGGCGATGTGGTAGTCGGTGCCCAAATAGTGGTTGACGAGCGAGTCGGAGAAATTGGCCGGGTAGTCTTCGTGCCACGACCAGTTGCGCCCGAGGTCGAAGCTGCTGTAGAGGTTGACGTGCCCGTCGCGCAGCTCGGAGAGCATATTGGCGAGCACCTCGAAGAGCTGTCGCTGGCTGAGGCTGCCGGCGGTCTGCGGGGCATAGCGGTCGTGGACCTCCTGCCAGTCGATGTGTTTCTCGTTGAAGAAACAATAGTGGCGGTCCATAATCTGCCAGAGGGCCTCGAAATTGCCGTCGGGGGTGTTGGGGTATTCCTCTTCATCGACACACGATACGAGCGTCAGGAGCAAGAGGAGGAGGAGGTTTCTCATTTTTTTGGAAAAAAAATTCGAGTTATGAGTTATGGGGTATGAGTTATGAGTGGTTAAAAGGATTTCGACACGCCGATGGCGAGGAGGTGGGACCAGGTGTGGTATTTCAGGTTGTTGGCCTCGGCCTGCTCGATGTCGACGAGGTATGCCAGGCGTAGGGCGAACCTGCGGAGGTGGAGGTCGGCGGAGAGCTGTGCGCGCAGGGAGGGCGCGGAGAATATGGTGACGGGCACGATGTTGTGGTCGTAGTTGCCCCGCGAGAAAATCTCGTAGTACGACTGTCCGTAGTTGGGGCTGAAGAGCATTCCTGCCAGCGGCACGCCGATTTCGGAGCGCAGGGTGACGGTGCGGTGGAGCACGCGCAGGTCGTGGGCTGCCGCCATGCTGACGGCGGCGTTGAGGTAGATTTTTGCCTGTGCGGGGTTGTTGCCTCCGAGGGTGGTATAGGTGACCCCTGCCCCGCCCTCCACCTGCGGCCCTATTTCCAGCAGCCATCCACGGGGAGCCAGGAAAGTGCGGCGCAGGGCCTTGGCGTAGGAAATCATTCCGCCGAGGTAGTCGCTGTTGTCGGCGCGCGGCGAGGCGAACATCAGCGACACCATGGTATTGGTCTGCCACCCCCACCGCGGCATGCGCAGGCTGGGGGCGTAGGTCTGGTTGATGAATCGCAGTTCGCCGCCCGTGTATTTCTCCTGGCTGAGGTAGGTGTCGAGCATGTTGACGGTGCCTACGGCCAGCGCCTTCACGTTCTCGGGAGGCCGCGGCGACAGGCTGTCGGCGGCCTTCTGTGCGGCGGCGGTGATGGCGAAGGCGGCGCAGAGGGCGAGCAGCAGGCGTCTATTCTTCATCGGGGAAAAGGTTGAGCTGTCCGGTTATCTCGTCGCGCACTTTCCATTCGCTCTTCCCGGCGTCGGGGTCGAGGTTGTCGGGCTGTTCGCCGTCGGCGGGCTGGGCGTCATCGGCGGCGGGCTCCGGCGGCTCGGGGAAGCGCAGGGGCTCGAGTTCCTCCACGGCCTTCACGCTCCAGGTGGTGAGGCGCTTTCCCTTGGCCTTGAAGCCCTTGACGCCCACGAACGACTCGCAGTCCACCTCCATGGGGTCGCGGAACTCGTCGTTGCCGCCCATGGTGATGCGTATGCGCGGGAAAGGCTGGTCGGAGAGGAGCAGGAGCTGGCTGTTCTTGTTGTCGCCGAGGAACGACTGGCGCTTCTTTGCCATCTCCATGAGGAATCGCTTGAGGTAGGGATATCCCTGCATGTCGGCATCGTAGAGCACCGCCGTCCACACCTTTTCGGGCTCGTATTTCTCTATGCGCAGGATGTTGTCCTCGTAGTGGTTGTTGAGGTCGAAGTTGGTGAAATAGTATTCGCCGGTGGTGAGCACCACGAGGAGCTGGTCGCCGTCGTTGAACTCTCCGAGGAAGGTGCCGTGCTCGTCGTAGTTGAGCCTTTTGACGTCGGGGTCGAACCACACCTTCCTTCCGCCCAGTGTGCTGTGACCGTGGCTCTTCAGCGAAATGCGGCTGATGGTGAGCTTGGTGAGCAGGTTGCCCATGGCGGCGCGTCCCTTGATTTTCACCTCGCGGAAGTCTTTCTCCATGAACAGTCGCTTGAGCCTTGCCGTGGGCTCCAGGGTGACCTTGATGACCTCGGCCTCGCCGTTGGGGTTGGCGGTGAAATACACGACGCGGCTGCCCTCGGTGCCCTGGGTGACGTCGTAGTCGCGGTCGCGGGTGATGCTGGTGACGTTGAAGCGTTTGATGTAGTAGGGCCCTTTCTTGCCGTCGCGGTACACGACGTTGTAGATGGTGCGCTTGTCGTTTTTCTTGAACACCGCCACGTGGATGATGTTCTTCCCCACGAAAATTTTCTCGGCCACGCGTATGACCTTGTATTTTCCGTCGCGGTAGAAGATGATGATGTCGTCGATGTCGGAGCAGTTGCACACGAACTCGTCTTTCTTCATTCCCGTGCCGATGAAGCCCTCCTGGCGGTTGATGTATAGTTTCTTGTTGGCTTCCACGACCTTGGCGGCCTCTATGGTGTCGAAGTTGCGGATTTCGGTGCGCCGCGGGTGGTCGCCGCCGTATTTGTCGAGCAGGTGGCGGAACCAGTCGGTGGTCACCTCCACCATGTTTGCCAGCATGCGGCCAATCTCGTCGAGCTGGTCCTTGATACGCAGCATCTGCTCCTCGGCCTTGTCGGCATTGTATTTGATGATGCGCTGCATCTTGATGTCGAGCAGGCGCATGATGTCGTCCTTGGTCACCTCGCGCAGCATGTCGGGATAGAATGGCGTGAGGCGCTCGTCGATGTATTCGCAAGCCTCGTCGTTCGAGCGTGCGTTCTCGAAGGGCTTGCCTTTGTAGATGCGCTCCTCGATGAAGAGTTTCTCGAGCGAGCAGAAATGCAGCTGCTCCATGAGCTCGTGGCGCTGTATTTCCAGTTCGCGGCGTATGAGCGCCATGGTGTGGTCCACCGAGTGGCGCAGCACGTCGCTCACGGTGAGGAATTGCGGCTTCTGGTCCTCAATGACGCAGCAGTTGGGCGAGATGTTGATTTCGCAGTCGGTGAAAGCGTAGAGGGCGTCGATGGTCTTGTCGCTGCTCACGCCGGGGGCCAGGTGCACCTGTATCTCCACGTTGGCGGCGGTGAGGTCTTCCACGTGCTTCACCTTCACCTTGTCTTTCTCCACGGCCCTGAGGATGCTCTCGATGAGCGTCTCGGCGGTCTTCGAGAAAGGCAGGTCGCGGATGACCAGCGTCTTCTGGTCCAGCTTCTCAATCTTCGCCCGCACCTTGAGCACGCCGCCGCGCTGGCCGTCGTTGTAGCGGCTCACGTCGATGCTGCCGCCGGTGGGGAAGTCGGGGTAGAGGTGAAATTCCTCGCCGGCCAGGTAGCTGATGGCGGCCTGGCAAATCTCGCAGAAGTTGTGGGGCAGCACCTTCGACGTGAGGCCCACGGCAATGCCTTCGGCACCCTGTGCCAGCAGCAGCGGGAACTTCACGGGCAAGGTGATGGGCTCCTTGTTGCGGCCGTCGTATGACATCTGCCACTCGGTGGTCTTGGGGTTGAACACCACCTCGAGGGCAAATTTCGTGAGCCGCGCCTCAATGTATCGCGGGGCGGCCGCCGGCGAGCCGGTGAGAATGTTTCCCCAGTTGCCCTGGCAGTCGATGAGCAAGTCCTTCTGCCCCATCTGCACCAGGGCGTCGCCGATGGAGGCATCGCCGTGGGGGTGGAACTGCATGGTGTGCCCAACGATGTTGGCAACCTTGTTATAGCGCCCGTCGTCCATGCGCTTCATGGAGTGCAGGATGCGGCGCTGCACGGGTTTCAGGCCGTCCTCGATATAAGGCACGGCACGCTCCAGGATGACGTAGGAGGCGTAATCGAGAAACCAATTCTGGTACATGCCGCTCAGGTGGTGAACGGCAGAAGCGTCAAAACGGTCCACGGGCTTATAGTCTGAATGGTCGTCCACGGGCAGCCCCTCGCCCGGGTCCTTGGTTCTTATTTCCTCGTCCATAGGTGTTCAATCAACTTGCAAAAATACAAAAATCCCCGCGAAAACCGAAATTTCCCGCCATTTATTAGCGTTTTTTCATTTTTCCCACAGGCTTTTCGAGCTTTTCGAACGGATATGTCGGAAACTCAGGGACGCGATGTGTCGCGCCTGCAATCGCAGACATGGAGGGATGTAAACAAATCATATGTGCTGGCAGACGTGACCGTGACGTCCTTACTTGGAATTAAAGAGCGAGACGAAAGCCACAGTACTTACCAAATGGATCACTGTCACAGCGATAAGTTATACGACATTCATCATCATCAGTACAGCAGCCTCCACGGTTCACCCGGGTAGTTCCTGACGATGGTCCTTCAGGATTTGTCTGGGGCACTGAACTATACTCGCCATACCAGTCGTTGCACCACTCACGCACGTTGCCACTCATATCATAGATGCCAAGTTCGTTAGGGAGTTTCATGCCAACTTCATGGGTTGTTACTTTTTCACAAATCATTATAGGCCTATCCTCGTAGTCTGCTGTCCACCACGCCACGCTTTCCAAGTCATCGCTTCCGGCAAATAATGTGTGGTGGCTTTTGTTGCCGCCCCGCGCGGCAAATTCCCATTCTGCCTCTGTGGGCAGACGGAAAGACAGGCCTGTTATCTTATTTAGTTTACGGATGAACTTCTGGCAGTCTTCCCAACTGATATTATCCATAGGTAGTTTTTCTCCTTCATTTCTTAAAGAGTTGCGGTTGTTCTCCTTCGAGAACTTCACAAAAGAGCGCAGTTTTTCTCCTTTAATTCTAAATGAGTTACTGTTCATAACAGAAGACCAAAGTTCTTTTGTAACTTGGGTTTCACCAATCATATAGGATGACAATGTAACTTCATGGACAGGCTGGCATCTGCCCCAAAACCCCCATTCTTCTTCTGGTGTTTCCCCCATCATAAACGTTCCGCCTTCCACATAGACCATGTTGAAGCTCACGCCGTTGACGGTGAACGTTTTAATCCTCGGAGTTTCGGGAGAAACATTCTTTGGTTGGGGCTTTGGATTTTGAGTTGCGTTCGCATTATTTTCGGTTCCGTGCTCCTGCTTCACAACTGTTGCGTTGTCATCCTCAATAACTTCCGTCGAGGGCAGCTGGAATTCCGTTGCTAACTCCAGTTCTGGCAAAGGCTCCTCGCTGATTTCTTCTGATGCTGATATTTGGGGCAGAAGCCGAAGAAACTCCGAGGCATCTGTGGGACGGTCATTGGGGTTGGGTTTCATGCAACGGTGGATGAGCAGCCACAGGTTTTCGGGAATGGTGGAAGGTCGATCAGCGGGCAACACCTTATTTATATTAAAAGAGGCCTTGCCGGGGCTTTTGCCCGTGAGCAGGAAATAAAGGGTGGCCGCGAGAGCGTAAACGTCAGTCTGCGGGGAAAAACTCTCTACACTGTCGGTAGCCTGTTCCAAGGGGGCGTACCCCTCGCTGGTACCCATGAAGAGAACGTCACTGGTGTGGCGGTTGTCCTTGCCGTAGTGCTTGGCAATGCCGAAGTCGATGAGCACCGCCTGTCCCTCCGCACCGAGCATCACGTTGCCGGGCTTCACGTCAAAGTGGCAAAGCTTATGGTTGTGCATGTACTGTAAGGCGCTGGCCACCTCGGAAATACGTCTCGTGGCCTTGGAAGCGGGCAGGGGACCGTTCTTTAAGACATAACCCTCCAGGCTGCCGCCGGGCAAGAAATCCATGACGATGTATTCAGTGTCGTTCTCGCTGAACAGGTCGATGACGTGGACAATGTTGTCGTGCCTCATTTGCGAGAGATTAGTGGCCTCCTTGCGGAACTTTTTCAGGCCGCGCTCCACGGTGTCGTCGAACTTGCGCGAAACAACGGTCATTGTGCGCCCGTTGCTGTCTCGGTCACAGCATGTTCCTATGAAGAACTCCTTCACCACCACGTCGGCCTGCGTGGTCACGGTGCCCAAGCCGCGCTTCACCTCCACACGCATGGTGGCCAGGTAGGTGATGCCCATGCCGCCCTGTCCCAGTTTCTTCTTGATGACATATTCGCCGCCTTTAAGAGAGGTGCCGTTTCTTAGTTCCATATTCTATTAGTTTGTCGGTGCAAAAATACGAAAAAAAAGGAGAATTGGCAAAAGAATACCAATTTTTCTTCTACAGCCTTTTCACACATCTCCTTAAAATACCATAAAGTCCGTAGAAAAACGAGCGCACTCTCCTTAGAGAATAAATCTCCATGGAAAAAACCATTTCCCCTAATAAAACATGTTTTTGGGTGTTGTCCGCCGCCGTTCTGCCGAATTTGCAATTCGGCAGTGGCGAGTATCAGCATTTGCAATGCGCAATAAGCGTCACCGCCTTTTCTTCGGATTATAAATCCTTATACTCACGTTTGGCGAATTGCAAATTCGCCGGAACAGGTTTTTGCACGAAACATGCAGTTCTCGTCGTGTTTTTACATGTTTCAAAAACCATTGTTCAATGGAACTCGCAGTATCAACATTTTTTTTAGTCTGATACTGTCAGTATCAAAATATTTTTTCCCTGATACTGTCAGTATCAAAATTTTTATAGGCGTGATACAAAGAGTATCAAGATTTTTTATTGCGTGATACAAGGAGTATCACCGCATGATACTGTGAGTATCATTGAATGATACAGTGAGTATCTTTGCATGATACTCGGAATAACTTATTAGAGAAAATGCTGTAAGTTGCAAATTGCACGGCTCATTTTGCAGTGCCGACGAGGGTTTTCATCCAGTTGCCCCGCAACAGACGCAGGAGGAAGATGCCCCCGCGGAAGGTCAGCTCCACAGCCATGGCGAACCACACCCCGCGCAGCCCATAGTCGCGCGCCAGCCACGCCGCCAGGGTGAGGCGCACCAGCCACATGGAGCACAGGTTCATGATGGCGGGCTTCAACGTGTCGCCGGCTCCCACGAACACGCTATAGCACACGATGGAGGCCGCGAACATCGGCTCGGCAAACGCCTCGATGCGAAGGCAGAAGGCCCCCAGCCCGCAAATCTCGGCCACCGGCGTCATCAGCGCCATCAGTTCATAGGCCGACACATACATCACCAGTCCCATCAGCGCCATGACAATCATCCCCGACGCCACCGTCATGCGTGCAAACGAGCGGCACAGGTCGCCGCGCCGTGCCCCCATGCTCTGGCCAATCAGCGTGGTGGCCGCCTCGCCGATGCCGTAGCCCGGCATGTAGCAAAGGCTCTCGGCAGTGATGGCAAAGGTGTTGGCGGCGATGGAGATGTTGCCCAGCGGCGCCACAATCATGGTGCTCACGATTTGCGCACCGCTCATCAGAATGGACTGGCAGGCCATGGGGATGCTGATTTTCAAGGCATTGCGCACATAGTTCCACTGCCAGGCGAACCGTTCGCCCAAACGGCCGCGGAGCGAGAGCATGTCGCTGCGGAAAATGGCAAAGTAGGCCTGCACCACCGCACCGATGACGACGGCCATGCCCGTGCCCAGGGCCACGCCCAGCACGCCGAGGTGGAACACAAAGATGAGGATGAAGTTGAAACACACGTCGAGCACGCACATCAGCACGCTCATGATGCTCGGGATGCGCATGTTGCCCGAACATTTCAGCATGGCCCCCGAGAGCCCGCTCAGCTGGAAGAAGGGCATGACGAGCATGAAAACGCCGAAATAAATGGAGGCGTCGTGCGCAATGTCGGCACCGCCGCCCAGCCAGAACGGCAGGCGACCGCTGATGAGGAGTCCCACCACGCCGACCACCGCGCTGAACAGCAACGCGCACACCAGGGCATGGCGGAACACGCTCCGCGCCCGCGAAAAGTCGTTGGCGCCGATGAAATGGGCCACTTGCACCGAAAAGCCCATCGACATGGCACTGGTCAGGCTGCCGCACAGCCATGTGCTCGACTCCACCAGCCCGCAGGCCGCCGCCGCCTCCACGCCGATGCGCCCCACCATGGCCTGGTCGATGAAAAACATCATCACGCTGGTGATTTGCGCCAGGATGGAGGGAATGCTCAGCTGGAAAATGAGGTTCAGCTTCTGACCGCGCGTCATCGGGCGGCCCGCGCGTATCATCTCAAGCAGCAGGTCGCTCGTCTTCGCTCGTTTCGTCTTGGGGGATGTCATCGGGGATGGTGTCTTTTGGACGGCAAAGTTACTTATAATTCCGCAGAAAGCCAAACTTTTTGCGTTAAACGAATGCCGGACGCTTTATAATTGATTCATGGAGTTACAGGAGTTCAGGAGTTACAGGAGTTCAGACAATAGATCTGAAGGCTCCCTTTTCGTCAGTTTACAATGGCGCAGCTTGTCTTTAGGTGTTTAGAAGAAAAATGAGGAATAACAGCAAACGAGGGCAAACACCGGCCGTCGGTGTCTGCCCTCGTTTGCTCTTTGTTTCGCCTGTGGCCGTCATTTCACCACGACCTTCCTGGTGCTTCCATCGGCCTGCCTTACTATGTTCACGCCGCGTCGCTTGCCGCTCAATC
>JAFVHN010000112.1 GCA_017474515.1 Prevotella sp.
AATCATTGACACCCATTGTCAACTCATTCCACGATGTCACGTTCTTCAAATGAGGTCACTTCCTTGCTCCTTTCCCTTTCGTTAATCAGTCAACCGTTGTACACTCTTGTCAACTTTTGTCAACCTTGTCCACGAGATGGCAAAATAAAAGCCCTCAAAATTCTCCGCGGTAGAAATGCGTTGCAAAGATAAGCGGATTTTTGAGAACCACCAAAAAGCAAGTCCGAAGTGTTAAAATCTAAAAGTAGTTGATATACAGATATTTACCTCTATATGTTTTTCATTGTTTATAGTTGTTTAGAGGTCTCTAAATACAACCAGAGAAAGCAGACTTGCCGATGGAGGTCACGCTGTTGGGAATAGTGACGGAGGTCAGGCCGCTGCAACCAGAGAAAGCTCCTTCGGGGATCCATTTCACGCAGTTGGGGATGGTGACGGAGGTCAGGCTACTGCAATTATAGAAAGCAGAAGAGCCGATGGAGGTCACGCTGTTGGGGATGGTGACGGAGGTCAGGCCGCTGCAACTACGGAAAGCCTCATCGCCGATGGAGGTCACGCTATAGGTGATTCCTCCATTCACGACAGTTGGGGGGATGTTTACTGTGCCAGTATATCCTCCACTGGGCATTTTTGTCACTTCCGCCGTTTTTGACGAAGAATTCAGGTTGTAGGAAATACCATCGATTAAAGTGGCAGCCTGCGCGAAGAGGGGCAGGAGGGAGAGGAGGAGAAGGGAGAAATACTTTTTCATAATTTATGGGTGTTTGCGGGTGATTTATTGTTGTTTACGTTGTTTACAGGCGAAAAGTTGATGGTAAAACGAGTTTTGCAAGGTATAAAAGAGAAGGAAGTGCGGATTGTTGGGACGTGATGTATCGCGTCCGCCAACGCATACCGCTTTTATACATTTCTTTGCTTGCGGACGTGATACATCACGTCCCTACATCCGGCGAGATTCTTCATTTTCAAATTGAGAAATTTGCGAAACATGAGTTAGTGTTTGTTGTTTATGCGCCCCGTTATAGTGGCGGCGGACGCGACATGGCACGGTCAAACGACCGGCGGAAAAGAGGGACTTGGATTATCGGTTACAAAAGTACGAAGATTTTTCTTTCAAAGCAAGTTTTCCCGCGTTTTTTTTTATTTGAAAGAGAAGGAATACCGAAGTTGGGTCGTGTGCTTTGTTTACAAAAGGAGAATTGGTGTTTATGCGCTCCTGTATCGTGGCAGCCGCCTGCTTTGTCATTTTTCATTTTTCATTTATCATTTAGCGCAGCGCTTTTCATTTGTCATTTAGCGTAGCACTTTTCATTTGGCGTAGCGCCTCACGCTCATTTTGTCAAGTTTTTTCATGGTTTTTTGGTTATCGCAGGAGGTTTGACGGCAAATTTCGAGGAGAGATTTGGCAAATTGAGGGGAGAGAATTGGCAAATCTCTGCCCGAAATTTGCCGTCAAAACCTGCCCCGTTTACAAACCGCTGAAAATCAATAATTTACAAAAACGGCGGAAAACGGCCCGTTTTGTCAAATATTTTTACCTGTTTATATACATGCCGCTATCTACCAAAATAAAGAACTCTGCTTCCGTATATTCTACATTTCTGACAATGAGTGTCACTTCGTGACAGAAATCTTAAAAATATAGTTGTGTGATTCGTGAAAATTTGATGGATTTCTCGCCGTTGGCGACTAAACACCAAAGTTTTGTGTATGAAAGCCATACATTGTAAGGGAATGAAACGCGGATTGCAGGGATTCTTTATTTCCAAGTTGCGAAATAAGCACTTTCTTACAAAGCAAGTATTTACGCGGTTTTTCAAATGGTCTCTATAGAAATAAGGAAACGAGATGGCGACGATTTAAAATAAAAAAAATGGAATCATTTGAATAATTATCTTGGACCGATAACATTCAAATGATTCCAATTTCTTTAAAAGATTGAAAGGTCTATTGTTAACCTTTCACATTTACTATTTTACATTTTCTCGATGATTTCGCGCCCTGCCTTGATGGCCTCCATGTTGAGCGGGATGAGGTGGTGATGGCGCTCGGGAAGGGTTTTGAAGAGGGCTTTCTCCACACCCTTGTCGCTGACGACAGGGGCCACCTGGAGCAGTCCGCCGAGCACTATCATGTTGAACACCTTGGCGTTTTTCATCTCCGCGGCCTTGTCCATGGCATCGATGCGATAGACGGTGATGTCCTCGCGTGTGGGGGGATTGATGATGCCGTAGCTGTCGTAGATGAGGATGCCGCCGGGCTTCACCTTCGGCATGAACTTGTCGAGCGATGGCTGGTTGAGCACGATGGCAATGTCGTAGCGGCTGAGAATGGGCGACGAAATGCGCTCATCGCTGACGATGACGGTGACGTTGGCCGTTCCGCCGCGCTGCTCGGGGCCGTAGGCGGGCATCCATGTCACTTCCTTGTCTTCCATCAGTCCCGAATAGGCGAGGATTTTTCCCATCGACAACACGCCCTGTCCTCCGAATCCCGATATGATGATTTCTTTTGTCATAGCTTTGTTCCTCCTTTTTTATTTTGTTGTGTCTTTCAAGTCACCTTGCGGATAATAGGGGAACATGTTCTCCTCCATCCACTCGTTGGCTTTCTGCGGTGACATTTTCCATCCGCTGTTGCAGGTTGATGTGAACTCCACGAGGCACGAACCCTTTCCGGCCATGTTTGCCTCGAATGCTTTCCTGAGCGCTTTCTTGGCTTTGTTGATGTGGCCCACGGTGTCAACGCTCTGTCGGGTGACATAGCAAGTGCCTTCCAGCTGTGCGGCTATTTCAGGCATCTTCAGCGGGTATCCGTGAAGTTCGGGCACGCGGCCGTAGGGACATGTGGCCGTTTTCTGGCCAAGCAGAGTGGTCGGTGCCATCTGTCCGCCGGTCATGCCGTAAATGGCATTGTTGACGAAGACGATGGTGATGTTTTCCCCGCGGTTGAGTGCGTGAATGGTTTCGCAAGTTCCAATGCAGGCCAGGTCGCCGTCGCCCTGGTAGGTGAACACGAGGCGGTCGGGCCACAGGCGCTTAATGGCGGTGGCGATGGCGGGTGCGCGTCCGTGTGCGGCTTCCTGCCAGTCGATGTCGATATAGTTGTATGCAAACACGGCGCATCCCACTGGCGACACGCCTACGGATTTTTCCTCCATGCCCATGTCTTCAATGACTTCGGCGATGAGCTTGTGTACCACGCCATGCGAGCACCCCGGACAGTAGTGCATGGGGGTGTCGTTCATCAACGTCGGTTTTTTGTAAACCAGGTTTTCTGGGCTAATGATATTGTTTTCCATGACGTTACATTAATTTTGTTCTTATTGCTTCTACGATTTCCTCGGGTTCGGGAACGATGCCTCCGAGGCGTCCGAAATGCTCTACCGGCACGGCACCGTTGATGGCCAGTCGCACGTCTTCGACCATCTGTCCGGCATTGATTTCTGCCACGAGCACGCCTTTCTTTCCTTTTGCCAGTTCTGCTATCTGCTTTGAGGGGAAGGGCCAAACGGTAATGGGACGGAAGAGCCCCAGCTTGAGTCCCTGTTCGCGTGCAATCTCGAGCGCTTTTTCCGAGATGCGTGCTGCCGATCCGAAGCTCACAATCATGTAGTCGGCATCTTCGCAACCGATGGTTTCATAGCGCACCTCGTTGTCGCGTATCTGCTGATATTTCTCCTGCAGGTGGATGTTGCGCTTCTCCATAATCTCGGAAGTCAGTTCCAGCGAGGTGATGACGTTACGCTTGCGTGTCTTGGGTTTTCCGGTGGAAGCCCAGGGACATTGCTCGATGACCTCTTCGTCGGTGCGGCGACGCTTATAGGGCGGGAGCACTATTTTCTCCATCATCTGCCCGATGACGCCGTCGGACAATATCATGGCCGGGTTGCGGTACTTGAAGGCGAGTTCAAAGGCCAGGTCCACAAAGTCGGCCATCTCCTGCACGGAGTTGGGTGCCAGTGTAATGACGTAGTAGTCGCCGTTTCCTCCGCCTCGTGTGGCCTGGAAATAGTCGGCCTGCGAGGGCTGAATGGTTCCCAGTCCGGGTCCTCCGCGCTGCACGTTGACGAAGACGCCGGGCAGCTCGGCCCCTGCCAGATAGGCGATGCCTTCCTGCATGAGTGCCACGCCCGGGCTTGAGGAAGACGTCATCACCTTCTTTCCGGCTCCGGCCCCGCCATACACCATGTTGATGGCGGCCACCTCGCTTTCAGCCTGCACCATGACCATGCCCGTGGTTTCCCAGGGCTTCAGCTCGGCAAGCGTTTCAATGACTTCACTCTGGGGTGTGATGGGATAGCCAAAGTATCCGTCGCAGCCGCAACGTATGGCGGCGTGGGCAATAGCTTCATTGCCTTTCATCAGGGTTACTTCTCTTTCTGCCATAGCCTTAGTCCTCCATTCTTTTTTTGTAAACAGTAATACATCCGTCAGGGCATACGATAGCGCAGGAAGCGCACCCGATGCAGTTGTCGGGATTTACGGCTTCCACGTAGGGATACCCATGCACGTTCACTTTTTTTGCGGCCAGTGCGATGACGTCCTTAGGACAAGCCACAGCACAGAGCGAGCATCCTTTGCATCGCTCGGTGTTCACCACAATGGCGCCTTTGAATTTTGCCATAATATTTTTATTTAGGGTTATTTGAATAGGATTTCCAGTTTACCCGCGGTGTGCGGGCCATAGTCAGGGGTTATACATGTCTTTGCAATAGAAATTCAAGATGTCTTCGAGCATCTGGCGGGCGGTGGCGGCGGGTCCGTCGGGGTCGAGTTCCTCGGCCTGCATGTAGTAGCTGATGGCCTCGCCGTATTTTCCCTGCTTCCTGCTCTCGTTGCCCAGGCGGTAGTATTCGTCGGCCGTCATTGGTAGTACTCCTTTTTGCCTGCTGCCAGCGTGTTCTTCATCAGCGAGCAGATGGTCATGGGGCCTACGCCTCCGGGAACAGGCGTGATGAAAGAACACTTGGGAGCCACCTCGTCGAACTTCACGTC
This sequence comes from Prevotella sp., assembly GCA_017474515.1. Taxonomy (GTDB): domain Bacteria; phylum Bacteroidota; class Bacteroidia; order Bacteroidales; family Bacteroidaceae; genus Prevotella. The sequence continues at coordinate 4,998 of JAFVHN010000112.1, forward strand.
GCCGTTGAGCCTGTAGCCGCTCTTCCGCGTTGCGTCGGGAACGCGGGTGGTTCCCACGTCCACTACCACGGCACCCTCTTTCACCATGTCGGCCGTCACGAAGTCGGGCTGCCCTATGGCGGCGATGATGATGTCGGCGGCGCGGCATTCGTCCTTCAACGTCTTCGACCTGCTATGGCACACTGTCACGGTGGCGTCGCCATATTGCTTCTGCATCATCAGCTGCGCCATGGGCTTGCCCACGATGTTGGAGCGTCCCAGTATGACGCATTTCTTTCCGCTTGTGGCAATGCCGTAGCGCTTCAGAAGCGTGAGGATGCCGAGCGGTGTGGCCGAGACGAAGCACGGCAGGCCGATGGCCATCCGGCCCACGTTGACGGGATGGAAGCCGTCAACATCTTTCCTGTAGTCGATGGCCATGATGACCTTCTGTTCGTCGATATGGCGTGGCAGTGGCAGTTGTACGATGAAGCCGTCCACGTCGTCGCGCCTGTTGAGTTCATCCACGCAGGCCAGCAGTTCCTCCTCGGTGACGTCGTCCTCATAGCGTATCAGTGTGCTCTTGAAGCCGCAGGCCTCGCAAGCCAGCACCTTGTTCTTAACGTATGTCTCGCTGCCGCCGTCGTGGCCCACCAGCACTGCCGCCAGGTGGGGTTGTCGTCCACCGGCGGCCACTATCTGTGCCACTTCTTCGGCTATTTCTTTCTTTATCTGTGCGGCTGTTGCCTTGCCGTCAATGATTTGCATAATGGCGAATTTTTATTTTTTATGCTTTGTTTTGGGGAGTTCAGGAGTTCAGGCGATGGTTTAACCGATTGTCTTAACTCCTTCATCGGGCTGACATTGCTTTGTTATTTCCCCATTCTTCCTCTCATGCCTTTCATGGCGCCCATCATGTTTCCCATGCCTCCGCCGGTCACCATTCTCATCATTTTTCTTGTCTGGTCAAACTGCTTGATGAAGCGGTTCACCTCCTGAATGTCGGTGCCTGAGCCTTTTGCAATGCGGTTGCGGCGGCTTTTGTTCAGCAGGTCGGGGTTGGCCCGCTCCTTGGGAGTCATGCTCTGAATGATGGCCTCAATGCGCTTGAAGGCATCGTCGGGGATGTCGATGTCCTTCAGCTGTTTGCCTACGCCGGGAATCATTCCCGCCAGGTCTTTCAGGTTGCCCATCTTCTTGATTTGCTGAATCTGGCTGTAATAGTCGTTGAAGTCGAACTTGTTCTTGGCAATTTTCTTCTCCAGCTTCTTGGCTTCCTCTTCGTCGTAGAGCTGCTGTGCCCTTTCCACGAGGCTCACCACGTCGCCCATGCCGAGTATGCGGTCGGCCATTCGCGAGGGATGGAACACGTCGATGGCTTCCATTTTCTCGCCCGTTCCTATGAATTTGATGGGCTTGGTCACCACGGTGCGAATGCTGAGTGCCGCACCGCCTCGTGTGTCGCCGTCGAGTTTGGTCAGCACCACGCCGTCGAAGTCGAGCCTGTCGTTGAATTCCTTGGCGGTGTTCACTGCATCCTGGCCCGTCATGGAGTCCACGACGAAGAGCGTTTCCTGCGGCTGAACGGCCTCCTTGAGCGAGGCAATCTCGTTCATCATTTCCTCGTCGATGGCCAGTCGGCCGGCGGTGTCAACAATCACCACGTCGATGCCCTTGGCCCGGGCTTCGCGAATGGCATTGTTGGCTATCTCCACCACGTTTTTGTTGCCGTCTTCGCTATATACGGGCACGCCGACACTCTCGGCCACCACTTTCAGCTGCTCGATGGCAGCGGGGCGATAGACGTCGCAGGCCACCAGCATGGGCTTCTTGTGCTGCTTGGTTTTCAGCATGTTGGCCAGCTTGCCCGAGAATGTGGTCTTACCCGAGCCTTGCAGTCCCGACATGAGGATGATGGCCGGCCGGCCCTCCACGTTCATCGGCACTGCCTCGCCGCCCATGAGCTCGGCCAGCTCGTCGTGAACAATCTTCACCATCAGCTGTCCGGGCTTGATGGCCGTGAGCACTTTCATGCCCATGGCTTTTTCTTTAACCTTGTCCGTGAACTGCTTGGCCACCTTGTAGTTAACGTCGGCATCGATAAGCGCACGACGCACGTCCTTTAACGTTTCGGCAACGTTAATTTCGGTAATTTTTCCCTCTCCTTTTAAGATCTTGAACGACCGTTCAAGTCTGTCGCTTAAATTCTCAAACATACAAATATGTAAACGTTAATTATCCTTATCTTTATTTTAACTTGCAAATATAATAAAAAAGGTGCACCACACCTAATTTGCACCTTCCTTTTAAACAATTTTAAACAATAATCTTTCTTTGCTTGGGATTTTCTTATGTTTTGCGGTGCTGGCGCAGTGTTGCGATGGTATCGCAACAAACGTGACAAAGGGCTTGCGAGGGGGGGGGGTAACGAGGTTGGGAAATTTTATGAAAAATCTTGACAAATTCAGCGAAATTTCATGGATTTTGTAAGTCGTTGACTTTCAGCAGGTTGAAAATACCGGTTGGTTTGACCGCATTTTTTGGGGAGAAATCTTGAAGATTTCACCTCTCAATCTTCAAGATTTCTCCTTGAGATTTGCGCCCAAACCCTTTCGGGTATTAAAAATTTTAAGAAAAATCTTGACAAAATGCGAGCCGAAAATGGTCACTCGCGGTAGAACCATCCAATGAACTTATTGAGCCAGGAAATGGAAAAGCGGAACCAGCGGTAGGTGCTCACCTCCTTGCCGCCGAAACTGAGAATGAAGTCGCGGTAAGGATTGTGGCTGAAGGGCAATCCGGCATCCATGAACCTTATGTGCCGGTAGTGGCTCTGGTAGGCCTGCTCAATGGCGGCCCAAACGGTGGCCGTGTCGGGATGTAGGCGCGAATGGCTCTTTCGTTTCGATGCCAGGTACCACAGGTAAGCGTCTTCCTTGTCGTAAACACAGGCACATCCGCCGATGGTTCGCCCGCGATGGGTGGTGCGGAAGAGGCGGGCATGGCGGCTTGCCAACAATTCGGCAAACAGCCGTTCGGAGGGAAGGTATCGGCGCACCTTCAGGGAGAAGAACTGGCGCAGCATGCGGTGGAAGTCGCGAAACTCGCTGAAATCCTCCACTTCATGCACTTCCACGCCGGCCTCGCCGATGGCTTTTATCCGCTCAAGCATTTTCTCCGAGAGCCGCTCGCGAGGGGGCTTCGAGTGGAGGCTGTTGTGAACCTCCATCCAATGGACGGGGAAATAGCCGTTTTGGCGGAAAAGGCGGTAGCCGAACATTTTCTGGGTGAGGTTGCTGAACTCGATGTACATGCACATCTTGCGCTGGAACTTGCGGGTGATGGCATCGAGCATCAGGTTGAAAAGATGTTCACGGTCTTCGCCGGCGGCATATTCGCCCTCGCTGTAAACGCGGCCTTGCGTGAAAAGATAAGGCGGAATGAGCGAACCGCGACGGCGAAGGGAGGCCAGCAGATGAGCCACCACGCGCGGGCCGCGGCGCACGACAACCATGAACGGCGTTTCGCCACGCGTCTTTTCGAGTATCTTGAAATACTCGGTGCTGTGGTAAAAAAGCTGGCAGTCCATGGCCGGCAATCCCCCACTCTGCTCGATGACCTCGGTCGATAGCTGTTCGTTCACGAAGGCAAAGATAAAGGAATTTGTGCAGAGTGCCAAATATTTAACTGATTTTTAGTTGAAAAGTCGTTAAATTGAAAGTTGATAAAATGAAAATTAACTGACATCTTTTATTTAACCTTTTAAAATATTTTGGTTTGTCACCTTTAAAGAAAGGACGCGAAGTGTTGTGAGAACCGAAAAAAAGTCGTAACTTTGCAGTCAATAAAACTTTATTTGATATGGAAAATTTCAAGGATTTGGTTCAGGTGCGCCGTAGCCACCGCAAGTTTACCGAAGAACAGATAGATGCCGACGACGTTCAGCTCATCCTCCGTGCCGGGCTGATGTCGCCAACGTCGAAGAGCCAGCGCGCGTGGCATTTCGTCGTGGTTGACGACAAGACAGACATTGAGAAGATTGCAGATGCCAAGGACCTGGGCAGCCAGTTCATCAAGGGTGCCCCGTTGGTGGTCGTGGTTTTGGGCGACCCCCTGCAAAACGACTGCTGGGTGGAAGACGGCAGCATCGCCGCCATTTCCATGCAGTACCAGGCCGAGGACTTGGGGCTTGGCTCGTGCTGGGCGCAGATGAGGGGACGGGGACTGTCCGACGGCACCAGCGCCGACACCGTGCTCAGGGGCATTCTCGACATTCCCGAGAACATGAACTGCCTGTGCGTGCTCGCCTTTGGACATAAGGCCGACGAGCGAAAGCCGCAAAACGAGGACCGGCTGAAATGGGAAAACGTTCACGTGGGAAAATTTTGAAGGCATGATTAACTATGACCTGAAAAAAATCAGGAGCATCGTCTTCGACGTGGACGGCGTGCTGAGCAGTGAAACCATTGTGCTCAATGCCGACGGTGAGCCTTTGCGCACGGTGAACATCAAGGACGGCTATGCCATTCAGCTGGCCCAGAAAATGGGTCTGCGCATTGCCATTATCACTGGCGGATGGACAGACGCGGTGAGGCTCAGGTATGAGCGCCTGGGCGTGGAAGACATCTACATGAAGTGCGCCGTAAAGATAAAGACCTACGACGAGTTCCTGAAAAAACATGGACTGAAGGATGAAGAGGTCATCTACATGGGCGACGACATTCCCGACCTGGAAATCATGCGGAGGGCCGGTTGTCCGTGCTGTCCGGCCGATGCCTGTCCGGAAGTGAAGGAAGCCAGCCGATATGTCAGCGGTAGGAAAGGCGGAAAGGGCTGCGCCCGCGACATCATTGAGCAGGTGCTCAGGGCACAGGGCAAATGGATGGCCGACGAGAAAGCATTCGGATGGTAGTAAGTCATTAGAAAGAAACGAAATGAAAAAGAAAATAATACTTGCAAGCAACAGCCCGCGGCGAAAAGAACTGCTGGCCGGACTGGATGTTGACTTCGAGGTGAAAGTGTTGCCCGACATCGACGAGAGCTATCCCGACGACCTGCCCGTGGAAGATATTGCACAATTCATTGCAAAGGAAAAAGCGGCGGCATACGTTGAATTGCTCAAGAGCGACGAACTGCTCATCACGGCAGACACCATCGTGGTCGTGGATAAAGAAATTCTGGGGAAGCCGGAGGACGAAGATGATGCCCGCAGAATGCTCAACACCATCAGCGGAAGGACGCATCAGGTCATTACCGGTGTCTGCCTGATGACAAGCGAAAAAACAAAAGCCTTCGCCGTTGTCACCGATGTCACCTTCAAACAACTGACAGACAAGGAAATAGATACTTATATCAAGAAATACAAGCCCTTCGACAAGGCCGGGGCCTACGGCATTCAGGAATGGATTGGCTATATTGGCGTGACCAATCTTTCAGGCTCCTATTTCAATGTGATGGGATTGCCCGTGCAACGCATCTATACCGAGATGCAGGACATGTTATAAAAAGTGTAAAGTAAAAAGTGTAAAGTGAAAAGTGTAAAGTAAAAAGTGTAAAGTGAAAAATGAAAAGTGAAAAATGAAAAGTGAAAAATGAAAAGTGAAAAATGAAGAGTGAAGAATTTGCTACCGCCATTGTTTAGGGCTGAATGCAAATTCTTCACTCTTCACTTTTCACTCTTCACTCAGATTAGCAAAGCCTTCTGGAGCCGTCGCCGATGACCACGTCGATGACTTTCGGCTCCTTGCCGTATTTCTCGGCATACTTTTTCTTGGCTGTCTCGATGAAGGGACGGTAGAGTTCGTTCTTCACCAGGTTGATGGTACAACCGCCGAAACCGCCGCCCATGATGCGGGAGCCCGTAACGCCACATTCCTTGGCGATATCGTTGAGGAAGTCGAGCTCTTCGCACGACACTTCATATTCCTTCGAAAGTCCCTCGTGGGTTTCATACATTTTCTTTCCCACCGTTTCGTAGTCGCCGGCAACGAGTGCGTCGCAAACGGCCAGCACCCGGTCTTTCTCGCCCAATACGAAATGAGCACGCTTGTAATCTTCTTCGCCAACTTCCTGACGTACCTCTTCAAGCTGTTCCCATGTGCAATCGCGCAGGGTCTCGAACTTTCCTTCGGGATGCTTGGCGGCAATGGCTTTCACAACGTTTTCGCAAGAATTGCGGCGGTCGTTGTAGGGCGAACCGGCCAGCTCATGCTTCACACAAGAATTGAGCAGCACCAGTTTGTAACCTTTCGGGTCGAAGGGGAAATATTCAAATTCGCGGCTACGGCAATCCAGGCGCATGAGTTTTCCTGCCTGTCCGAACACGCTGGCGAACTGGTCCATAATGCCACAATTAACACCGCAATAGTTGTGCTCGGTGGCTTGTCCGGCCAGGGCCATGTCCCACTGGCTCACCTTGTTGTCGCCGAATATGTCGTTCAAGCCGAAGGCGAAGCAGCTCTCCATGGCTGCCGACGATGACATGCCGGCTCCGAGGGGCACGTCGCCGGCAAAAGCAACGTTGAAGCCTTTCACGGGAACGCCGCGTTTCTGCATCTCCTTGGCAATGCCGTAGATGTAGCGGGCCCAGCTGGTCTTCGGGCCGGCGGGGTCGTCCAACTTGAAGTCCACGCGGTCTTTCAGGTCGATGGCATAGGCTCGCACCGTGTCTTCGGTGCCGTTGGCACGCATTTCAGCCATGATGCCAAGGTCCACTGCTCCGGGGAACACGAATCCTCCGTTGTAGTCTGTATGTTCACCAATCAGGTTGATTCTGCCGGGAGAGGCATACACATTTCCTGTCATTCCATCGAAGTGCTTCACAAAGCGGCTTCTTACGAAATCAATTTCCATCATAGTCGTATATTTTTAATGATTATTGGGTGTTCAGATGATTAAACGGTGCCAAACTTGTAAATGGTCTTTTGCTTGTACTGTTGTCCGGGGTACAAAATGACCGACGGGAAATAGGGACGGTTGGGCGAATCGGGGAAATGCTGGCATTCAAAGCAGATGGCACTTCGGCGGGGGAATGTAGCGCCATGCTGTCCCTTATAGCCTGTTGCCCAGTTGTCGGTATAGACTTGCATGCCCGGCTCGGTGGTATAAACTTCCATGGTTCTTCCGCTATTGGGCTCGATGATGCGGGCCGCAAAGGTCAGCTCGCCCTCTTCGTGCTTGTTGAGCACAAAGCAGTGGTCGTAGCCAGCGCCGTTCTTGATTTGCTCGTGGTCGGCATCAATGTCGCGCCCCACGGCTTTCGGCGTGCGGAAATCAAAGGGCGTGCCCTCTACCTTGAGAATTTCTCCGGTGGGGATGCAGTTCTCGTCGATGGGGATGAAGAAATCGGCATTGATTTCGCACTCCAGGTCGTCGATGGTCGGCGTGGGATCGGCTATGCCGGCCAGGGAGAAGAATGCGTGGTGGGTGAGGTTGACAAGGGTTTTCTTGTTGGTGGTGGCCATGTAGCCGATGACCAATTCGTTGTCATCGTTGAAGTTATAAACCACGGTCACTTTCATTTCCCCGGTGAACCCTTCTTCCAGATAAGGAGAAACGTAGTTGAGGACAAGGGTGGTGTCGCTCATCTGAAGGGCATCCCATACCCGGGCGTGGAATCCCGTGGGACCGCCGTGAAGGGCATTGGGACCGTTGTTGATGGCCAACTGGTACTGCTTTCCATTGAGCTGGAACTTGCCTTCCTTGATACGGTTGCCGTATCTTCCAATCAAAGTGGAAAGATAAGGCTCGGGACTGTTAATGACTTCCTGAATGTTGTCGTGGCCCTGAATGACATTGCCAATGTTGCCGTCCTTGTCAGGTACCATGATGGCCACCACCGCACCGCCATAGTTGGTGATGGCCACTTCGTTGCCCTGCGAATTCTTCAGGATGTAGAGGTCTGTATTCTTTCCGTTAATAGTGGTTTGAAAATCCTCTCGTTTCAAACCACACAAATTCTGTGTTTCACTTGTGCTCATAATTACCAAGTTTTAGTTATAATCAAACTTGGTGCAAATTAACGAAATTATTTCGAGAATAGCAAACGAAACATCTAAAAATAAGCAAATTCGACGTTAAAAACAACTAAATAGGAAAAAAGAAGGAGTGCCTACGGTTGTTTTAACATTAATTTGGTCAGCTTTGCCGGCCAATGTCAGTCAACAGGTCGGCCACGACGTAACTGCTTCCGCCCACGAATATGAAGTCGTCGGCAGAAGAATCGTTGAGGGCCTGGCAATAGGCCTGTAAAACGCTTGGGAACGACTGTCCGGTGAGTTGGAGGGCATCACCTTTTTCCTTTACTATTTGGTGAGGAATGGCCCGGTGTGTGCTGGCTTGAGTCCAATAATAGATGGCATCGTTTGGCAACAAACGCATGATGTTGTCGATGTCCTTGTCGTCAACCATTCCGAACACGATGCGAAGCCGGCGACAGGGCTGCGTCTTGATTTGCGGCGCAAGATATTGCCATCCCGCAAGGTTGTGGCCGGTGTCGCAAACGACGAGTGGATTGTGGCGGATGGTCTGCCACCGCCCCGAAAATCCGGTCATGCTGCACACGTCGGCCAGACCTTTTACAATGGCATCATCGCTGAGTCCCAAGACGCGGGCGGCACAAAGAATGGTGCGTTTGTTCTTTTCCTGATAATTCCCGAAAAGTCCGAAAGGCGATGCTTCCAATGGGTCGGCGGCCATTTCTTCTGCAAAATAAACAGGGGCGTTTTCCTGCCGGGCTTTTTCTATAAAGACGGGTTTTGTCTCATTGCACGTTTCTCCGACCACCACCGGCACTTCCTTCTTAATGATTCCGGCTTTTTCGGCGGCAATCTGTTGGAGCGTATGGCCGAGGAATTGCGTGTGGTCAAAAGAAATGTTGGTGATAACCGACAGCATGGGCGAGATGATGTTGGTGCAATCGAGCCTGCCACCCAACCCTACTTCAATGACGGCCACATCCACCTCTTGTTCGGCAAAGTACTTGAAGGCCATGGCCGTGGTAAGTTCAAAAAAGGAAGGCTTCAGAGGCTCAAAGAAGTTCTTTTCTTTTTCCACAAAGTCAACCACCCATTCTTCGCTGACACACAGCCCGTTGACTTTTATTCGTTCACGGAAATCTACAAGGTGTGGCGAGGTGAACAATCCCGTCTTTAAGCCCTCGGCCTGCAACATGGCGGCCAGGGTGTGCGAGCAACTGCCCTTGCCGTTTGTGCCTGCCACGTGGACGGTTTTGTATTTCTTATGGGGATGGCCGAAATGTTCATCCAGGGCCAGCGTGTTTTCCAGCCCTTCCTTATACGCCTTTGCCCCTACCCTTTCGAAGGCCGGAGTTGCATGATAGAGATAATCAATTGTTTCCTTATAGTCCATCTTTGCGAAAAAAGCGGCGCGGAAACGGTAGGCATTGCTTCCGTTTCCGCGCCGTTATGTCTTTATCAGTTGAAATAATTCTTGAATTTATCGAAAATGCTTTTCTTCGTTTGCTGGTCGCCCTTGAAGTTGTCGCTTTTCTTCAGTTCCTCAAGCATTTTCTTCTCTTCCCTCGAAAGTTCTTTCGGCACATATACGCTGACGTTGACGATAAGATCGCCAATTTCGCGGCCATAGCCCTGAACGGGCGGCAAGCCCTTGTCCCTGAGCCGCAGGGTTTTTCCGGGCTGGGTACCGGGCTCAATCTTTATCTTCACCTTCGAGCCGTCAACGGTGGGTATCTCGGCCGTGCCGCCAAGCGCCGCCGTGGGGAAGTCGAGCAAAAGGTTATAGAGAATGTTCTCGCCGTCGCGCACAAAAATGTCGTTGGGCTCTTCTTCAATGAAGACCTGGATGTTGCCGGGAGCGCCATTGTGAATGCCGGCATTTCCCTTGCCCGGCACGTTGACGACCATTCCCTCGGCCACGCCGGCAGGGATTTTTATCTCAACCACCTCTTCGCCTTTCACGATGCCCGAGCCATGACATTCGTGGCATTTGTTCTTGATGATAGTGCCTTCGCCTTGGCAAGTGGGGCAAACGCTTTGTGTCTGCATCACGCCGAAAAGGCTCTGCGTGGTGCGAACTACCACGCCGCTGCCGTGGCATGTCGGGCAAGTTTCCGACTTGCTGCCTTCCTCGGCTCCCGTTCCGTGGCAATGCGAGCAGGCCACGTCTTTCTTTACTTTGAATTTCTTCGTAACGCCGGTGGCCACCTCCTGCAGGGTGAGCTTAACTTTCAGCCGAAGGTCGCTCCCCCGGTGATTGGCCGCCTGCCTTCCGCCGCCTCCATATCCCGAGAATCCGCCAAATCCTCCCCTTCCTCCGAACACGTCGCCGAACATGGAGAAGATGTCGTCCATGGAGAACCCTCCGCCAGAGAATCCTCCGAAACCGCCCATGTTTGGCCCGTCGAAACCGAACTGGTCATATTGTTGGCGCTTTTTCGGGTCGTGTAGCACGTCGTAGGCTTCGGCAGCCTCCTTGAACTTTTCCTCGGCCTCTTTGTTGCCGGGGTTGCGGTCAGGGTGGTATTTGATGGCTATTTTCCTATAAGCCTTCTTGATGTCGTCCTCGCTGGCGTTTTTGTCTATGCCCAGCACTTCATAGTAATCTCTTTTTGCCATTTGTTAAAAAGATGTGTTTGGTGTCATAGTGACAACATGTCATATCAGGGCCTATTGTCCCACCGCCACTTTGGCATGCCTGATTACTTTGTCGTTGAGCATATAGCCTGTCTGCACGCAGTCGATGACCATGCCTTTTTTGTCGTCGCCCATACCGGGAACCATGGCAATGGCTTCATGGAAGTCAACGTCGAAGGGCTTGTCCTGAGTTTCAATTTTCTTTACGCCCAGTCCCTCGAGAATTTTCACGAACTTGTGGAAAATGAGCTCCATGCCCTCCTTTGCGGTGCCGGCATCGTCGGAGGCCGCCGACAGTGCCCGCTCAAAGTCGTCGAGCACGGGCAGTATGGCAATAATGGTTTTCTCACCGCCGTTTAGAATCAGTTCGGCCTTCTCCTTGATGGTGCGCTTGCGGTAGTTTTCAAACTCTGCCCGTGCCCTGAGATACTGGTCCTTGAGCTGTTCTATTTCCTCCTGCGCCTTTTCCAGTGGAGTCTTCTCCTCTTCCTGTTCTTCGGCCGGTGTTTCCTGGGGGTCTTCTGGCTTTTCCCTGGTGTCTTCGCTTGCCGTCTCCTGGGCGGCGGTTTCTGTTTCTACGGTTTCCTCGGTGATGTTTCCATCCTCGATTTCTATTTTCTTTTCTTCATCCATTGCTTTTGATTTTGATTTCTTTCTCAACCATTTCATGCAAACATCGTGCCATTAGTGAATGTTCTTGTTCTTAATCAGCTGTACATCTTCAGCTTCTGTTCCTTCACCTGCGGGTCGTAGATATAGTCGTCGTAGGTCATCAGCTTGTCGATGGTGCCCTTTGGCGTCAACTCTATGATGCGGTCGGCCACGGTGTTGATGAACTCATGGTCGTGCGAGGCAAAGAGGATGTTGCCCTTGAACAGGATGAGATTGTTGTTGAAAGCCTGAATGGACTCCAGGTCCAGATGGTTGGTGGGCGTGTCGAGGATGAGGCAGTTGGCGTTTTTCAGCTGCATTCGTGCAATCATGCACCTCATTTTCTCACCTCCCGAGAGCACGCATACTTTCTTTTCCACCTCTTCCTGCTTGAAGAGCATGCGGCCCAGGTAGCCTTTCATGGTGACCTCGTTGCCCACGCCGTATTGCGAGAGCCAGTCCACCAGGTTGAGCTCGCTTCGGAAGAAGGCGGTATTGTCGAGCGGCAGATAGGCCGTGGTGATGGTGATGCCCCATTTATAGGTGCCCGCATCGGCCTGCCGGTTGCCGTTGATGATTTCAAAGAGTGCCGTCATGGCTTTGGGATTATGGCTCAGGAAGACGGTTTTCTGCCCTTTCTCAATGTTGAACGACACGTTGTCGAAGAGCACCGTCCCGTCGTCGTCCACGGCCTTCAGTCCCTCCACCTCCAGGATTTGGTTGCCGGGCTCGCGTTCCATTTGGAAAATGATGCCGGGGTATTTGCGGCTGCTGGGGCGGATTTCCTCCACGTTGAGCTTTTCCAGCATTTTCTTTCTCGACGTGGTCTGCTTCGATTTGGCCACGTTTGCCGAGAATCGCCTGATAAATTCCTCCAGCTGCTTGCGCTTTTCCTCGGCCTTGAGGCGCTGGTTCTGGGCCTGCCTGAGTGCCAGTTGCGAACTTTCGTACCAGAAGGAGTAGTTGCCCGAGAACACCGTCACCTTTCCGAAGTCGATGTCAACGGTCTGCGTCGATACCGCGTCGAGGAAGTGTCGGTCGTGGCTCACCACGAGCACGCACTGCTCCAGGCTGCTCAGGTATTCCTCGAGCCATTGCACGGTGTCGAGGTCAAGGTCATTGGTCGGCTCGTCGAGCAACAGATTGTCGGGATGTCCGAAAAGTGCCTTGGCCAGCATGACGCGCACCTTCTCGTTGTTCGAAAGTCCCGACATGGGCATATAGTGGCGTTCCTCCTTCACGCCGAGGTTTTGAAGCAGCTGGGCGGCTTCGCTTTCGGCCTCCCAGCCGTTCATTTCGGCAAACTTCAGCTCCAGGTCGGCGGCGCGGTTGCCGTCTTCCTCGGTCATCTCCTCCTTGGCATAGAGGGCCTCGCGCTCCTTCATGTTCTTCCACAGGGGCTGGTGGCCCTGCAGCACGGTGTCCATCACCGTGAACTCGTCGTACTTGAAGTGGTCCTGGTCCAATACGCTCAGTCGTTCACCCGGACCCAGTTCCACAGTGCCCTTGTTAGGTTCCAGCTCGCCGCTGATGGCCTTCAGCAGGGTCGATTTTCCGGCACCGTTGGCACCGATGACGCCGTAGATGTTGCCGCTGGTGAACTTGATGTTGACATCTTTGTAGAGAATGCGCTTGCCAAATTGAATGGCGATGTTTGTCAGTGTTATCATCTCGTCTTTTTTCCTTTTTGTTATTTTGGGTGCAAAAATACTCATTTTTTTTGAAATAACTTGCATTGTAGTCAAAAAACCTCCAACGTTCTTTGCTCAACAATCTTCTTTTCCGGCTTTCGTCTCGCGCGAACATTATTATTATATGCTTACAAATCAATGTTCCGCAACTTGAAGGCGTTCAGACTTCAGACGTGAAAAGACCATTATCACACGCCCCGGGTGGTGACAATCTTCAAGTTGGGTCCAGTCCTTCCCGCATCCTACTGCAGTCCTTTCCGCAAATGGACTGCAGTCGTTTGCGGTCTGGACTGGCACAAATTATTATTTCTAATCAGCGTAACTCCCGAATTAAGTTCTACTTTGAACAAATTTGGATGAGATATTCAACAAAAACGGTTCCACTTTGTTAATCAATATAAAATATTTCGCGTTTAGGCTTATAATTCAGAATAAACTCTTTACCTTTGCAAAATATTTGATTACTATATCTACTAAAAAATTATTATGACAAGAAAACATTTATTGACGCTGGTATTGGCCGTCGTCTTTTGTCTGCCCATGATGGCCGACAAGGTGCAGACCATTACCATCAACGGGCAAGCCGTGGAAAAGACCGTGGTGAGCCTTACCTTTGAGGGCGACAACGTGGTTTTGCACTTTGCCGACCAGACCACGCAATCGGCCGACATGGACGGTGTGGTGGTCGTATTCTCCGACGCCGTTCTTCCCACGGCCATCAACGCCCTGGAAGTGTTTGAACTGAAACAATCGGTTGACGGACAGCTGCGCATCGGCAACCTTGCCGAGGGCACACAGATCAACATCTACAGTGCCGCCGGGGCACACGTCATGCGTGCAACGGCTGCCAAGGGAGAAACCCGCCTCAACATTGAGCAGCTGAAGAGCGGGGTCTATGTGATTTGTGCCGGCAACAAGGCCGTAAAGTTTGTAAAACGCTAAAACAGGGAGGACAAGAGACATGAAAAAGTTTTTACTCAGCATGATGGCCCTGATGGCCACGCTTTGCGTCCAGGCACAAGACTGGAATTTCGCTTCGGTGACCGATGAGGACGTCGCCCTGCTTGCGGCCGACGAGAACTGGTATCACGACACAAGTAGCAGCAACAACCGCTACGAATTGAGAGCCGACATCACCGCACAACCGCTGACGGCCAACGGGCAGGAACTGGAGTATGCCCAGGGACTGCTGTTCACCTCAACAGTAGCGTCGTCGGGCAGCGGAAACCTGCGCATCGACATCAAGAACAAACGATTCTGGGTGGGCAGCACGTCCAACAAAATCATCATCCCCAACGTGGCAGCCGGCATGCAGATAACGGTTATCGGCAAGACCTCAAAAAACGACACGGCGCGCGGCATGGACATCTCTGACAACGTGACGCCCATCGACGGATATTTCGGACAGACCTCAGTGGACCAAGTAACCAACAAGGGCTTGGTGGAAACGGCCGGCGACGTGGAAATATCGTTTACCGGAGGCATGTACATCTATGAAATCAAACTCGAGGAAGCCGACAACGACGACCCGGGCAACGACGACCCCATTGTGGCTCCCGATCAAAACGACCTCTCCACCTCGGCCAACGCCATGAAGAACCAGGTGCTCGTCAACACCGATGCCGGCATCAGGTACTATAACGCCGACGATGTGCAGAGCATCGACTTCGAAGGCGACAACGTGGTGGTGAACCAGCAGGCCGGAACCTACACCTTCGCCGGCAACGTGTCGGACATCTCGTTCAAGAAGGCCAGCCAGGGAGAGCAGGGCAACATTGAGAACCAGGAAGGCAAGGTGAACATTATTGAGGCACGCGGATGGCTGGAGTCGGCATACGTGAAGTTCGACTTCTTCGAGGGTGCCAGCAGCTACAACGTCTATGTGAAGGGCGGGCAATTCTCGGATTACACAAAGATTGACGGCCCCCTGGTGCGCAAATACGACAATTACGCCCGCGCCGACATGGTGGGACTGGTGGCCGCCAACGGCTACACGATGAAGGTGGTGCCTGTGAATGCCTCGGGCGTGGAAATGACGGCCAACGCCAACGAGGCCACCGGCCTGAACGTATCGGCCTACGACCGCTCGGGCTTCGCCTTTAAGAACGCAACCACGGGCGTGGGAGCCTACAACAACGACGGATCGCTGAAGAGCGGCGCCAACGTCATCTACGTGACCAAGGACAATGCAAAGACCGTGACGCTCAGCATGCAGGCAAAGGCGGGAGGCATGGAAACCATTACCGGCCTGCAGTCCATTCTCGACGAGTTTGAAAATGGAAAGCAAACCATTCCGCTGGCCATCCGAATCATCGGCACTATTTCCAAGAACGACCTAGACCATATTTCCAGCTCTGTTCAAGGACTGCAAATAAAAGGAAAGGGTTACACTCCGCTGAACCTCACCATTGAGGGCATCGGCGACGATGCCACCACCACCGGTTTCGGCTTCCTCATTGTCAAGTCGGCCTACATGGAGATGAGGAACCTGGCCAACATGCTCTGCCTTGAAGATGCCATAAGCATGGAAAGGGATAACGAGCATATCTGGATTCACAACATGGACATCTTCTACGGGCAGCCGGGAGGCGACTCAGACCAGAAAAAAGGCGATGGAACAATCGACCTGAAGACCGATACGCGGTATGTCACCATTTCCTACAACCACTTCTGGGACACCGGCAAGTCGTCGCTCTGCGGCATGAAGAGCGAAAGCGGACCCAACTGGATTACTTACCACCACAACTGGTTCGACCATAGCGACTCGCGCCATCCGCGCATCCGCACCATGAGCGTCCACGTTTATAACAACTACTTCGACGGCGTGTCGAAATACGGCGTGGGAGCAGCCTATAAGAGCAATGCCTTCGTGGAGAAGAACTATTTCCGCAACTGTAAGTACCCGATGCTCAGCTCGCAACAGGGCTCCGACATCGCCAACGGCGCCACGGGAACTTTCTCGGGTGAGGATGGCGGCATCATCAAGTCGTTTGAGAACTACGTGACGGGCGGACGCGGCTATGTGACTTGGCAAAGCAATCACACCCAATTCGATGCTTATGAAGCCACAACGCGCAACGAGCAGGTGCCCTCATCGGTAGTGGCGGCCCAGGGCGGAAGCACCTACAACAACTTCGACACCGACCAGAGCATCATGTACACCTACACGGCCGACGACGCCATGGACGTGCCCGAGAAGGTGACGGGATGGACCGGTGCCGGACGAATGAACCACGGCGACCTGCAATGGACATTCAACAATGCCACCGAAGACACCAACTATGAAGTCATCGAACCACTGAAGGCTGCTTTGACGAACTACAAATCCCAACTCGTTTCCGTCTATGGTGATCTGTCTTCAGGAAGCCAGGGCGGCGGCGAAGGCGGTGAAGGCGGTGAAGGCGGTGAAGGCGGCGAAGGCGGCCAGGGAGTCACCATCTCGTCGAGCGTGGAATGCAACTTCCAAAACGAGGCACCCAGCAACAGCGCATTTACCGTGGTTGGCAACTATTCCAACTCGAAGGGAACGGCAACCGTCAACGGCACCACTTACACCGTTTGTCTGAAGCTTGAAAGTACCACATCGGTGAAGTTCACAATCGACAAGCCCATGACCCTCACCCTGGTGTTCGGTTCGCAAGACACCAAATATAATATTAAGGTGAACGGTACAAAGGTAACTGGCACCAACGGCGTGCTGACATACAACCTTACAGATGCCAAGCAATATGAACTTACAAAGGCAGACACGGGCAACCTGTTCTACATTGCTTTGAGCGAATAACGGTTCCCTTAGTTTGTTTATTCAATCGCCGACGGCCGGATGCTCCACCTTCCGGCCGTCGGTAGTTTTAAGTGTAAAAAGGCCGGTTTTACATCATATTCTTTGGAAAAAGAGCCATAAAGTGTTGATATTTAGTTAAAATCGTTAAAAATATCCTGGCAATCCTTTGCCAATTCGCAGATTTATAGTAACTTTGCGGCCGATTTAGCCCGTGGAGGCTCAAGGAAGCGACAGCACGAAGCATGTCCGCCTCGCGGGAAAACCCGTTAAATGCAATAAACAAAAAATGTACGCAATTGTAGAAATCAACGGTCAGCAGTTCAAGGCAGAGCAGGGAAAGAAGCTCTTTATCAACCACATCCGCGAGGCGGAAGAGGGCCAGACTGTTGAATTTGACAAGGTGCTGCTCGTTGACAACGAGGGCGCTGTCACCATCGGCACTCCCACCGTGGAGGGAGCAAAAGTAGTGTGTGAAGTTATCAACCCGCTCGTGAAGGGCGACAAGGTCATCGTCTTCAAGATGAAGCGCCGCAAGGACTATCGCAAGAAGAACGGTCACCGCCAGCAGTACACACAGGTAGAAATCAAATCAGTAATCGCTTAATTCAAGGAGGACGTAACAATGGCACATAAAAAAGGTGTAGGTAGTTCTAAGAACGGACGCGAGAGCGCATCGCAAAGGCTCGGCGTCAAGATTTGGGGCGGTCAGAAGTGCGTGGCAGGCAACATCATCGTGCGCCAGCGCGGAACACACCACAATCCCGGCACTAACGTGGGCATCGGCAGGGACGACACCCTCTATGCACTCGTGGACGGTACTGTGAACTTCAAGAAAGGCCGCAACAACAAGAGTACTGTTTCTGTAATTCCCGAAGCAGAGGCATAACACAGGCAACATCTTATTCCAAACAAACAACACAGGCTCCCGGCTCTCGCACAGAGAACCGGGAGTTCTGCGTTATTACAGGCCCGCATGATTATTTCATCGTCAAGTTTTTCAACCTTTTACATAATTTCTTTGGCATACTGGCACAAAATTCGGAAATTATAAGTAATTTTGCATCCGTTTTAAGAAAAGTCATTATTAAATCAGAATATTATGCTCACATTGAAACTCATCAGCGAGGAGACCGACCGCGTGATACGTGGACTCGAGAAAAAGCATTTTGAAAACGCCAAAGAAGCCATCGACAACGTGCTGGCCATTGACAAGGCCCGCCGCGAGGCCCAGCAGCAACTCGACGCCAACCTCTCGGAAGCCAAGAAACTGGCCGCCCAGATTGGCAAGCTCATGAAAGAAGGAAAGAAGGACGAGGCCAATAACATCAAGGAAACCGTCTCACAACTGAAAGAAACCAACAAACAACTGGAAGAGCGCATGAACCAGGCGCAGGCAGACCTCAACACCCTGCTCTGCCAGATACCGAACATTCCTTACGACGAAGTGCCGGAAGGCCGGGCCGCAGAAGACAACCGCGTGGTGAAAAGCAATCTCAAGGAGTGCACCGAGAGCGATACCGTGGGCAACTGGACGGCAAATCCCGACAACGGAGAAGCCAAGCTTCCGCACTGGGAACTGGCAAAGATATACAACCTCATTGACTTCGACCTCGGCGTGAAAATCACCGGTGCCGGATTCCCCGTTTACATCGGCAAGGGTGCCAGGTTGCAAAGGGCGCTCATCAATTTCTTCCTCGATGAGGCACGCAAGAGCGGATATACCGAAATCATGCCGCCGACGGTGGTCAACCAGGCCTCGGGTTACGGCACCGGACAACTGCCCGACAAAGAGGGGCAGATGTATCATTGCGAGGTTGACGACTTTTATCTCATCCCCACCGCCGAGGTGCCTGTCACCAACATTTACCGCGATGTCATCCTCGACGAAAAAGACCTGCCCGTAAAGAATTGCGCCTACACCGAGTGTTTCCGTCGCGAGGCCGGCTCCTACGGCAAGGATGTGCGCGGGCTGAACCGCCTGCACGAGTTCTCGAAGATTGAAATCGTGCGTATCGACAAGCCGGAACATTCGCGCCAGAGCCACAAGGAAATGCTCGAACACGTAGAGGGATTGCTAAAGAAACTCGAACTCCCCTACCGCATTTTGCTGCTCTGCGGCGGCGACCAGTCGTTCACGTCGGCCATCTGCTACGACTTCGAGGTGTATTCCGAGGCACAAAAGCGGTGGCTTGAGGTGTCGTCGGTCAGCAATTTCGACACCTATCAGGCCAACCGCCTGAAGTGCAGGTTCAGAAATAGCGCTACTAAGAAGACGGAACTCTGCCACACCCTCAACGGCTCGGCACTGGCCCTGCCGCGCATCGTGGCGGCCATTTTGGAAAACAACCAGACAGAAGAGGGCATCCGCATTCCCAAGGCACTGGTTCCCTACACTGGTTTCGAGCTTATTGAAAAAGATTAACTCCCATAAAACTCATTCATCCCCCATTACCCCAACAACCCCGTTTACCATGTTTAAGATAGTAAGAAAAGAACAATTCTCCGAGAAAGTTTTCCTCTTCGAGATAGAAGCCCCGCTGATAGCCAAGAGCCGCAAGGCCGGCAACTTCGTTATTGTGCGCGTTGGGAAAAAGGGCGAGCGCATGCCGCTCACCATCGCCGCCGCCGACAAAGAAAAGGGAACCATCACGCTTGTGGTACAAAAAGTGGGACTTTCATCAACGAAACTATGTAGCCTGGAGGCAGGACAATGTGTCACCGACGTGGTGGGACCTCTTGGAAATCCCACGCGCATAGAGAAATACGGCACGGTGGTATGTGCAGGAGGCGGACTCGGCGTGGCTCCGATGTTGCCCATCATTCAGGCACTGAAAGCAGCTGGAAACCGCGTGCTCTCTGTCATGGCCGGACGGTCCAAAGACCTCATCATATTGGAAAACCAGGTGAGGGAATCGTCCGACGAAGTCATCATCATGACCGACGACGGCTCTTACGGAGAAAAAGGAGTGGTGACCGTGGGCATTGAGAAGTTCATTGAGCAGGAGCACGTTGACAAGGTCTTTGCCATTGGCCCCCCCATCATGATGAAATTCTCGAACCTCACCGCCCAGAAACACAACATCCCGTGTGAGGTGTCGCTCAACACCATCATGGTTGACGGCACGGGCATGTGCGGCGCTTGCCGTCTGACCATTGGCGGAAAGACAAAATTCGTGTGCATCGATGGTCCCGAATTTGACGGGGCACTTGTGGATTGGGACGAAATGTTTAAGCGCATGGGCACCTTCAAGCGCGAGGAAATGGAGGAAATGGAACATTATCAGGACCACCTCGACAACGGCGACGACGACAAAGACTCCGTTATCGCCGACGACGAAAAGCAGAAGGACGTGATGCTCGACGACGACCCCGCCAACGACACCATAGAAATGCTGACCGACAAAAAAGCAGAGTGGAGGCAGGAACTGCGCAAAGCCATGAAACCCAAGGACCGCATGGCCCTGGAGCGCGTGCAAATGCCTGAGCTTGACCCGGTTTACAGGGCCACCACAAGAACCGAGGAGGTGAACATCGGCCTGACAAAAGAGATGGCCATGAACGAGGCCAAGCGATGCCTCGACTGCCCCAAGCCCTCGTGCGTGGAGGGATGTCCCGTCAACATAGACATTCCGGCATTTGTGAAAAACATTGAGCGCGGTCAAATCCTCGCCGCTGCCAAGGTGCTGAAAAACACGTCGGCCCTGCCCGCTGTTTGTGGAAGGGTATGCCCACAAGAGAAACAATGTGAGAGCAAGTGCATCCACCTCAAGAGCGGTGGACAGGCCGTGGCCATCGGCTATCTGGAACGCTTTGCCGCTGATTATGAAAGAGAAAGCGGACAAATGTCCATTCCCGAAATCGCCCCCTCCAACGGCATCAAGGTGGCCGTGGTGGGTAGCGGTCCCTCGGGCCTGTCATTCGCCGGCGACATGGTGAAGCGGGGCTACGATGTCTATGTGTTTGAGGCTCTTCACGAAATTGGCGGCGTGCTGAAATATGGCATTCCCGAATTCCGTTTGCCCAACAAAATCGTGGACGTGGAAATCAACAACCTCGCCAAGATGGGCGTACACTTCCAGACCGACGTCATCGTGGGAAAGACCATCACGGTGGAAGAACTCGAGAAACAGGGCTTTAAAGGCATATTCGTTGGTTCGGGAGCCGGACTTCCCAACTTCATGGGCATACCGGGCGAAAATGCCATCAGCATCATGTCGAGCAACGAATACCTCACCCGCGTCAACCTGATGGATGCCGCCAACCCGACCACCGACACTCCGCTGAACCCCGCCAAGAACGTGCTCGTGGTGGGCGGCGGCAACACCGCCATGGACTCCTGCCGCACGGCAAAACGCCTGGGCGCCGACGTGACGCTTGTTTACCGCCGTTCGGAAGCCGAGATGCCGGCACGTCTCGAAGAGGTGAAGCACGCCAAGGAGGAGGGCATTCGATTCCTGACCTTGCACAACCCCATTGAATACATTGCCGACGAAAAGGGAGCCGTCAAGCAGGCCGTGCTCCAGGTGATGCAACTGGGTGAACCCGATGCTTCCGGCCGACGCTCGCCCGTGCCCGTGGAGGGACAGACCGTAACCATCGACGTTGACCAGGTGGTGGTGGCCGTGGGCGTAAGCCCCAACCCCTTGGTGCCCAAGAGCATTGAGGGCCTGGAACTGGGCCGCAAGAACACCATCGCCGTAAACGAACAGATGCGCTCCAGCCGCAACACCATTTTTGCCGGAGGCGACATCGTGAGAGGCGGTGCAACCGTCATCCTGGCCATGGGCGACGGACGGCGCGCTGCCCTCAACATGGACCGCCAACTTCAAGGAGAATAAGTCTCCCCCACCCTATTTATAAAAGGTGAAAAGTTGAGAAAGCAAAAAAATGCACGGCTTTCTCAACTTTTCAACCTTTGAACTTTCCAATTTTCAACATTTCAACTCTTATTCAAAATGAATGGTCTTTACACCATTATCCTGCTCATATTGAGCAATGTCTTCATGACACTTGCTTGGTATGGGCATCTTCGTATGCAGCAGTCGGGCATCTCGGCACGCTGGCCGCTCTTTGCCATTATTGTTTTCTCGTGGGGCATCGCGTTCTTTGAATACTGCTGCCAGGTGCCGGCCAACCGCATGGGCTTCGAGGGCAACGGCGGTCCTTTCAACCTTGTGCAACTGAAAGTCATCCAGGAGTGCATCTCGTTAGCCGTCTTTGCCGTTATTGCCAACATCTTGTTTCAGCACCAGAACATCCACTGGAACCACATCCTGGCCTTTTTCCTCATCATCTGCGCCGTTTATCTGGTATTTATGAAATAGCGGGAAAGAAGGCTCAAAGTGTAAACCACAATTTTTCAAGACCTGTAGGACCAAAAGTCCCATGGGTCTTTTTTCATGCTCCCCGAAACTCTGTCGGTAAAACCGGTAAAATCGCATTGATGGACATGACCGAAACCATATAAAAAGGGCCTTGAAAAAGGTCCGAAAAACGGTAAAAAATATTTACAAAACCGACGAATTTTTGCCCTTTTTGTAACTAACTGATTATCAAGGGTTTTAAAAACGCGCATGGTTTGACCGCAATTTTCATCGAGAGAATTGGCAAATCTCTCCCCTCAAATTGGCAAATCTCTCCTTGAAATTTGCGGTCAGACACAAAAAACATGGATATTTTTTTGAAAAATTTTTACATTTTCATGGACAAAAACAAAGTCCCCCAACCTGTCATAAAATAAAAAATCGTTAATCTTTTTGTCATACCAAATAATCTTCGTATCTTTGTTTTCTAAAATCCACATTTGAGAAAAATGAAGATACTCAGACTTTTCATGGTCGCCGTCATGGCGCTCTCTTTCTGCATGGTTCAAGCCCAGAAGAAGTCGCAACAACCCGACAAACCCAAGGCCGAGAAACCACAGCCGTCGCCGGGTGACCTGCTCTTTGCCAACATGCTGGAGAGCACCCAGCGCATATTTGTCATCGACAGCCTCGTGGTCGTAAAAAACAGTTTCCTAAGCCACATCCCCCTGCCGAGCGAGTGTGGAACGCTCAGCACCTACGATGCGTTTTTCAACACAGAGGGCCATGACGACAACTACGTCTTTGTGAACGAATTTGGCAACAAAGCCTATTTCTCGTTGAACGAAGACAACGGAAAAACGTCGCTCTACACCATGGACAAACTGGCCGGAAAATGGTCGAAGCCCGCCAAAATTGAGGGTATCAGCAGCAACGAGAGCCCCAACTTCCCGTTCATGATGGCCGACGGCACTACCTTCTATTTCGCTCAGAAAGGCGACAACGCCATCGGCGGCTACGACATCTTCGTGACACGCTACGACAGCGACACGGGTTCGTTCCTCCGTCCCAACAACATCGGGCTGCCCTTTAACTCGAAAGCCAACGACTATTTCTACATGGAAAGCGAACTCGACTCCATCGGATGGTTTGTCACCGACAGGAACCAGCCCGAGGGGAAGGTGTGCATCTATACCTTCATTCCGCCGAAAAGCCGTAAAAACATCGACTTCTCGAACATGTCGGAAGAAAGAGTCATGAAATATGCTACCATTTACAGCATCCGCGACACATGGACAAGCGAGAAAGAGCGCAACAACGCCTTGAGGCGCGTGAAAAACATGGAGGCACGGGCCGGCGGACCACAGGCCGAGGCAGGCCAAGAACCCTTCGTCATCAACGACAAACTGGTTTACACCTCATCTTCTCAGTTCCGCTCTGAACAGGCCCGAAAGGCGTTCACAGACCTGCAACAGGCATACAAACGCCTGACTGCCGACACCGAGCAACTGGAAGCATTGCGCGAACGCTATGCACAGGGCGACGATGCCGCAAGGAGAAAACTGTCGGCCATCATACTGGAGGCGGAAAAAGAATTGGAAAATCTTTTCGACAAGATAAAAAAACAAGAAAAGAACGTGAGAAACCTTGAAAACAACGCTTTGTCTAACTAAATTATTATTTAACCATGAGTAAGTTTTTTCCTGAATCTGAACTGATTATCAATGCTGATGGAAGTTGCTTCCACCTGCACCTGCGTCCTGAACAGCTGGCCGACAAGGTTATTCTCGTGGGCGATCCGGCTCGTGTGAATACCGTGGCGGCACACTTCGACTCGCGCGAATGCGAGGTCAGCAGCCGCGAGTTCCACACCATCACCGGAACCTACAAGGGCAAACGCATCACCTGCCAAAGCCACGGCATAGGCTGTGACAACATCGACATCGTGATGAACGAACTCGACACCCTGGCCAACATCGACTACGAAACCCGCACGCTGAAACCCGAACACCGCACACTGACCTGCGTGCGCATCGGCACCTGTGGCGGATTGCAGCCCTTCACACCCACGGGATGCTTCATCGCATCGGTGAAAAGCATCGGGTTCGACGGGCTCCTTAACTTCTACGCAGGCCGTAACGACGTCTGCGACCTCGAAATGGAAAAGGCTTTCACCGAGCACATGGCATGGGACCCCATCAAGGGTGCGCCCTACGTTTCCGTTGCCGACCAGGAACTGATTGACCTTGTGGCTGGCGACGACATGGTGCGCGGATATACCATTTCATGCGGCGGCTTCTACGGACCGCAGGGCCGCGAGCTACGCATTCCACTGGCCGACCCCAAGCAGAACGAAAAGGTTGAAGCATTTGAGTATAACGGCCTGAAAATATGCAACTTTGAAATGGAGTCGTCGGCAGTCTCGGGCCTGGCATCCCTGCTCGGACACAGGGCCATGACCTGTTGCATGGTCATTGCCAACCGCTATGCACAAAAGATGAATACCGAGTATAAGAACTCCATCGACACGCTCATCGAAAAAGTGCTCGACCGCATCTGAACATCATTGTAAACCACTTAATTTCAAATATTATGATTGGAATCAACCTGACATGGATTCTCGTGGCAGCTGCCGCTCTTCTTTTATTCATTATTATTTTCATTTCCTATGTGAAGGCTCCGCCATCCTACGCCTTCATCATCTCGGGTTTGAGCAAGGAGCCGCGCGTGCTCATAGGCTCCGGCGGATTCAGGGTGCCGTTCTTTGAGCGACTCGACAAGGTGTACCTCGGACAAATCACCGTGGACATCAAGACGGAAGAAAGCGTGCCGACCAACGACTTCATCAATGTGGACGTGGACGCCGTGGCTAAAATCCGCGTGACGCCCAATCCAGAAGGTACAAGGCTTGCAGCCAAGAATTTCCTCAACATGACGCCGAATGATATTGCCGGACAACTGCAGGACTCGCTTCAAGGCAATATGCGCGAAATCATTGGAACGCTCGACCTGCGCTCACTCAATACCGACCGCGACGGATTCTCGGACCAGGTGATGCAGAAAGCTCAGCCCGACATGGCGAAGCTCGGCATCGAAATCATTTCGTGCAACATCCAGAACGTCACCGACAAGGAGGGGCTCATTCATGACCTAGGTGCCGACAACACGGCAAAAATCAAGAAAGATGCCAGCATCAACAGGGCCAATGCGGAAAGGGACGTGAAAATTCAGGTGGCACACGCCGACAAGGATGCCAACGACGCAAGGGTGGACGCCGACACGGCCATCGCCATCAAGAATAACGCTCTTGCCCTAAGAAGGGCTGCCCTGAAAAAAGAAGCCGACACCGCACAGGCCGATGCCGACGCCGCATACGCCATTCAGCAGCAGGAACAGCAGAAGACAATCAACGTGAAAACCGTTGAGGCTCAAATCGAAAAGACCAAGAGGGAGCAGATTCTCTCGAAGGAACAGATTGAGATTAAGCAGAACCAACTTGCTGCCGAAATTGAGAAAAAAGCCGATGCCGACAAGTATAAAGTGGAACGCGATGCTGCCGCCGAATTGGAACAACGCAAACGTGTGGCTGAAGCTCAGAAATATGAGGCAGAACAGCGGGCTATGGCACAAAACGCTGAATCTGACGCGGCCAGATATAAGCTTGAACAGGAGGCCATCGGTATCAAGGCTAAAGGTGAGGCTGAGGCTTACGCCATTCAGAAAAAAGGTGAGGCCGAGGCACTGGCCATGGACAAAAAGGCCGAGGCTTACAAGAAGTACAACAACGCCGCCATTGCACAGATGATGATCGAGATATTGCCGCAAATCGTTGAAAATGTGGCGAAACCAATCTCTGCCATCAAGGATGTCAACATCTATAGCTCCAACGGCAGTGGCGTAAGCTCACTTAGCGGAAATGTGCCCGTGGCCATCAAGCAGGCCTTCGACGTCATCAAGTCGGCAACAGGAGTTGACATGGCCGACATCATGAGGGCCGGAAGCATTGAGGCCGTGACAACCCGCAACGTCAACCTTAACGACGAAGCCACTCAGGCGCTTGGCAACATCGTTAAAGACAAAGAGTAAATGAACATTCTGAACAACAACACCATTTGCGCCCCCGCCACAACTGCCGGGGGCGCAATTGCCATTATCCGTATCAGCGGAAAGGATACTTTTACCATCCTCTCCGCCTCTTGTCAACTATGCTGTAACAATGTTGCAGCCAACACCATTCACCACACACACATCATCTCGCCAGAGGGACAGATCATCGATGAAGTGATGGTTGCCGTGTTCCGGCATCCGCATTCATACACAGGTGAAGACAGTGCCGAAATCTATTGCCACGGCTCGCGGTTTATTGTCAATGAGATACTGGAACTCCTTTTGAAAAATGGTTGCCGAATGGCGGAACCGGGGGAATTTACGAAAAGGGCTTTCCTCAACGGGAAAATGGATCTCAGCCAGGCGGAGGCTGTGGCTGACCTCATTGCATCGAACAGCAGAGTCTCACACAAAGTGGCCATGTCGCAACTTCGGGGTAAAATATCAAGCGAACTCGGAGTGCTGAGGGAGAAACTGTTGAAACTCACTGCATTGCTTGAACTGGAACTTGACTTTTCCGACCATGAAGACCTGGAATTTGCCGACAGAAGCGAATTGCTCGAATTAGCCCAAAACATACAACAGCACATCGAACGGCTGGCCAATTCTTTTGAAACCGGACAAGCCATCAAAAATGGCATTCCGGTGGCCATCGTCGGTAAAACTAACGTCGGTAAAAGCACTTTGTTGAACCAACTTCTTAAAGACGACAAGGCCATCGTGTCGGACATTCACGGCACTACACGCGACACCATCGAAGACACCATTGACATTCAGGGCATCACGTTCAGAATAATCGATACCGCTGGAATACGCCAAACTACCGACGAAGTAGAGAAAATCGGCATCAACAGGACTTATAACGCTATGGAAAAAGCCCGCATCGTCATTTGGATGATGGATGAACAGGCAAATAAAGAAGAAATGGCCGACATCATGGAACATGCGAAAGGGAAATCTCTCATCCCTGTATGGAACAAAGTTGACATCAATCCCTGCTCAATCCAAGAAGCGAATGTTCTTGGAACCCCCGTCATCTCTATTTCAGCCAAAAATGGTCAAAACATAGCAGCACTTGAACACGCCATGCTCAAAGCCGCCAACATCCCAGACCTTCAGGAAAACGACACAATCATCACTTCAGCTCGTCACTTTGAAGCACTGTCACAAGCCAAAAACAGCCTTGACAGAGTCATAAATGCCATCAACCAACAATTCAGCGGCGACTTAATTGCCGAGGACCTCCGCCTCACCCTCTCCCACCTCGCCGAAATCACAGGCCCCGCCATCACCCCCCAAGAAACCCTCAACACCATCTTTCAACATTTTTGCGTGGGAAAATAGTCCGATTGCAAAGAAACACATAAAATCTGCAAAAATAAGCCTGTAAATGCCTTGTTTTCAAGTGTTAAAGATTGTTCGGGTTTTTGCAGATTTTTGACTTAGGTATTGTTTGTTTGCAGATTTTTGCTTAACTTTGTCCCCCAGATGTCCCCCAAAGAGTGACGCACCCCCATTTTTTGTCCCCCGAAAGATGGTTTTTTGTCCCCCGTGGCGACATTTGGTAGTAACTCGTTAAAACTATAAAGGCAATGGCAAAGAAACAAACATCAACAACTCAACGAGGACAAGTCAAGCT